>DXFX01000009.1 GCA_019114245.1 Candidatus Borkfalkia faecipullorum
GACGGAAGGGCGGGGAAAGAAAATGACGGCGCGTTGCGAAGAGGGAGAAACGTCCCCGAAAAGCAACGCTCCGCCCCCGAAATGGGGTAAAAACGGCCGTTTGCTCTCCGCGGGCTGTAGCCGGGACAGGCGAACATCAAAATGCCCCGCAAATAATTGCGGAGAGGGGAGATCGTAATTTACGGTTTTTGACCTGAAAGACCAACGGGCCGTTCTCGGAAGAGAGCGGCCTGCTTTTTGCATTTCAGAAAGGAAAACCATTGTTTCCGACAACGATGGACGCATACAAAGAATAAATCCTACAAAAAAAGAGACTGTAACCGAAAGGGAAATGATATGCCCCCCAAAAGTTAGACACTTTTGGGGGGTGCATATTTTTATGATTAAAAACGGAGAAAGCAATATTAAAACCATACAGCAGCTCTGACAACTTATGATATGAAGAATTTATATTTTATATGGTTTTTAAACTTAAAGAAATACTGGATTATTTATGTAAATATTGATTTGATGAAACAGATGTGTTATAATAAGGGAAATCAAAGAGAGGATAAAATATGATGTCAGAACATTTAAAAAAATACAGTTAAAACAGACAAAAATCTCAGATGCTGCAAAGCAGAACAGGCAAGGCTTGTTATTGTCTTGAACGAAAAAATAATTTTTAAAACAGAAATGAGAGACTCAAATTCTCTGCAATTTATTCTTGGCGGAAAAAATCATGAAAAATGTTTTGACAATTATACTTTATCCGTTTAAATTTTTGTATGCCTTAATTGATCCCGTTTTGAGGTATATCGAGATGGGCATAAGTTTTATATTGAATTTGATAATCGGCGGATTTGTTGAGCTGATTTCTTTTATTCCCGATATATTTTTTATATCTACAGGCGAAGCAATTTTGGCAATCGCCTTTGGGGTATGTTGCGGAATATGGTTTGATTGTATTTTTATAGCTTTTTCAGGTTGGATGCTTTTTTACAAAATTTTATTTTGTATAGCAATCACTGTCGTATCATATTTCCTGCTTTATTTTGTTTTTGAATTTTTACTTGATATCATTACGTCAGCGGTTTCACTTGTGATAGTTGTCATACGATTGGCAATATATTTGCCGTCCTCAGTATGGATGACGCTGATTAAAATATTGTCAATGATCCTCTGTTTTGCTGTCGAGCTGATTTTTTTCGGTACAAAGCTGTTTTTCGATTGGAAACTGTTGATAATATCATTGGCCATATTGGTCGGAGTAGGCCTGGTTATGTCAATCATTATGTTATTGATCAGACAAGATGTAAAAGTTCATTCCCTCGGGACATTGGGTGAAGTCGAATTGTCTGATCTGAAAGCTTTCAACAGTTCAATAGGCATATACATAATGTTGATGGCCGGCGTTCCCGTATACATAGGGAGAGCGATCGAGTATAAGAATGGAGGATTTCGCAAAAGGATCAGAGATTACCTGAGGGACAGTTCAAGCGCCAGGAAACATACGTCCGGGAGACTGATAAATGCAAATAAGAACAACCTGGATCTATACATAATTGAATTGGGGAGAGGAGAAGAAGACGTGGAATGGGTCAAAGAAGTTGAAAGTTCTATGATCTCTGAAATTTTTACCGCCTTCAATAAGGTTGACAGTGCATTGCACTATGTGATCAATGTGTTAGGTTATATTTTGGCAGGAGCGTTTTTCGCTTTGGTTTGTAATGTCTTTATAGAAAATTATGTCGCCAAATGGGTTTTGACAGCGTTTGCAATATTCAATAGTATCTTATGTATAGTCTTTTATTTTATAGAAAACGCAAAAAAATAATTTGATTCTTTACACGGTCAATATTTTATGATTTGTGCGGGTTGAAACTCCGCGCCGATAACCTTGCTCCTCAAAAAGCCCTCGCCGAAGCGGGGGGCTTTTACTTTCCCGAAAATACGGGCACGTCCTGAAAATATCTGTACAGTTCTCCGCGGATCCCGACAAGAAAAAGCTGTAAGAGCGCTTGATAAATCTTTTTCCTGTATTCTGTGCAGACTTCGCATCGTTTTGAAAAGTTTGCGGATGGTTTTGCAGGCAGGGGATACGGGGCCTGCACTGTAACAAATATACCAGTTTTGCATAATAAAAGGAAATCTTGACATTATAGCAGTTCTATGTTATAATAAACAACATAAACAGAAAAAATTTGCTGCGGCAAAAATGCTGCGGCATGGGGTTTACGGAAAACGTGGGAGAAGGATACAAAGCAGACTTTTGCAGGTCTGTATTGCGGCGGCAAGAAATTTCCTTTTTGCAGGATCTCCGTTTTTCTGTTGAGGAAATGCGCGGAGTTTTTATAGAAAGTTCAAGACAGGGGAGGATTTTTTCAGTCAGCTTTGAGGAGACGCAATGAAAAAGCGGCAGAAGAGGGCCTGTTTGAAGCGAGAAATGCCGATCTGAGAGGAATGACATCTCCGAAAAGGGCGCTGAATTTACCGATCAACAAGAGAGGGGGGGATCGTATGAATTGGGACATTGCAGCCAATATCGCAGAAGTGATAACGAGTGTTTCCCTGATTTTTGCAATTATACAGCTGATCCGCGAAAAGGGCAGTGAAAACACGTCGGCGTTTTTTTATCTGCACCAGTATCTTTCACAGGAGCAGTTCAGTATCGCCAGGAAGAAAGTCAGGACGGAGCTCTTCAAAAAGAATTATGAGGAGTGGACGGAGGATGACAAGGAACAGGCCAACCGTGTCTGTGCAAGCTATGACCAGGCAGGCATTCTGATCAGCGGAAAAGTCATCAATCCGAAGACGGCGAGGGGGTTTTTATCGTCGTCCTGGGGGATCAGTATTATCGATCAGTATGAATGTCTGGATGATTTTCTCAGCGACTACCAGACCCCGGCGCAGACAGGCAAGGAATTTTTTCATCATTTTACATGGCTCTACGAGCAGGCAAAGAAGAATCAAAACAGAGGTTGATCATGAATAAGATCGCATTTATCAGAACAGGCGGACAAACGGGTGTGGACAGGGCGGCATTGGATCTTGCGAGGAAGTATAATATACCCATTCTCGGATGGTGTCCGAAAAACGGTTGGGCGGAAGATATGCCAGAGGCGCCCGGGATCCGTGCGCTTTTTCCTGAACTCAAAGAGACCCCGTCAGAGGATGTGGCACAGCGTACGCGTTGGAATGTGCGCGATTCACACGCCACACTCATTATCAATCCCCGGCTTTCCCGCTTCTCTCAGGGGACAAGCGTGACGGAGCAAACTGCCAGGGAATTCGGCAGGCCCTATCTTGAAGTGCGCAGCGGTAAAAACGCACCGGAAGTCATCGGCTGGCTGAATGCGCTGGGGTATGAACTTACGCTCAACATCGGCGGTCCCCGTGCAAGCGAATGTCCGGAGGCATACAAAAAGACGATCAAGATCATGGAGACCGTTATCCAGGTCGTGAACCACCTGGAGCCGAAAGTCTGAATCTTCCGAAATCAGAAGCGTAGCCGCGGCGGATAAAATCTGCTTTCCGACCGTCTGAAAAACGGGGAAAATGCAGGAAAAAGCGGGAAGTCTTTCAAAAGACGTTGTTGCAACCCAAAAACAGGGGGACCCTGTTTGTGTAAATTTATTGATTGCAGAGAATAAAGGCTTGGACGATCGGGCGGTCTGAAGTTCAGGAATGAGAAAGGGGTACAGTTGATGAATAAGACAAAAATGGTCATTTTGGCGCACGATGCAATCATCAAGCATATCGGAGAGCAGTATTTTCTTGTCAGGGCGTCGTTCGATTATTCCAAAAAGCGGCTTTTACAACTGACGGAATTGGGGGTTGCCATCGTTCGGTTCATCAAAGAGGCGCGGGCAGTGCAAAAGGTCGCCGAAACTTTTTCCTCTTATGCAAACGAAGAGACGATAGAGGCATATCTTTCCTACCTGGATGAAAATAATTATGTGATCAGATGGGGCGGCGACAGCGATTCATATGTCAATCTCAGTTCCTTGCAAAAGGAGATCTGGATGGAGGAACACGTTCCGTATGGCGCTACGATCGAACTGACTTCCCGCTGTAATTTCCGTTGCGTGCATTGCTATCTCGATCATTTTCACCAGACGGAGGATCTGACCTTTGATCAGATAAAATTTATTTTGGATGCACTTGCCAAGGCGGGCATGATGACAATTTTTCTTTCCGGCGGGGAACCGTTGCTGAGGAAAGATTTCAGGGAGATCTATCTATACGCAAAGAAACTCGGCTTTTTGCTGATGATCTTCACAAACGGATATTTGTTGGACGACGATCTGCTCGATCTGTTTTTGCAATATCCGCCGCTGGAGATCGATATTTCCCTGTATGGCTCCGACGATGCGGCATATGAGAGGGTAACAGGGGTCAAGGGCGCGTTTACAAGGATAAGAAACAACATCATCAAATACAAAAAACATGGCGTCTTTGTTTCCGCAAAGACCCCCGTCCTTACCATCATGAAAGACGATCTTGGGCGTATGAGAGATGTCGCGGCAGAATTGGATATTCCCTGGAGAATTACGTTTGACATAACGCCGACGATCGACAACGTATCCAAAGAAGAATACCGCCTTCCCGCCAAACAAGCGATGGAGTTATACAGAGAATTCGGAGATACATACTATGCCGATAAGGAAATTTTGTCGGAGCGATTGGGAAAGGGCGGGCAGATCGGCCGCCGCAGATATGCTTGCGGCATGGGGAAGAGCAGCTGTTTTATTGATTATCGAGGGTATGTGAGTCCATGTATTGAAACAAGACATCGCGGCGTTTCGATTTTTGAAAATGATTTTGATACGGTTTGGAAAAAGATCCGCGATATTTCCTACGAACAGCTTTCGGAGGAAGAGAATTATAAATGCCTTTCGTGTGATATAGCGTGTATCTGCAAGAGCTGTCCTGCGGTAAGAGAACGTTATTATGGATCGCCTGCCATAATAAAAAAACAGGATTGCGCTTTTGCGGAAGCATTAAAAGAAATTATACTTCGGGAGGAGAAACGGTAGTGGCAAATTTAAGTCTTTTTGTGGTGAGACAGGTTTTTGTGGATACGAACAGCCTGGGCGGATTCAAGTATGATTCCTCTTGTTCTTATTCCAAATCGGGAGACTGCTCAAGCTGCTGCTCTCTTGAACTTGTATTGACTCCTTAAAGGGGCAAAACATAAGCCGATGAAGCAGGCGGTTCATCGGCTTATGAATTTTCAGACAATGACTTTGTATAAGACAACGGCAGCAAGTTCCTTACTGCCGTTGTTTTTTTATGTCTGTTATTCTGAAAGGAATGCGCGGGGCGTTGCACAAATTTTTGACAAAAGAGGGAAAAAGAAAGCTGCCGTCTTGCGATCTGCAGGATATAGGAAAAAGATATAATATTTATAAAAGGAATTCTTGTCAAAAAGGCATTTATGTGATATAATCATAGTGTCGAATTATTGAGTATCGTGTTGAATTTTCACTGAAAATGGAATGACAACCATACAAAAACTGATTTTTTGGGGGCGAATGAGATGTACGATATCAAGTGGAAAAATGACTTAAAAATGTATCTTCAAACATTTACGAGTTTTGTTTTTGAAGGGAATATCAATGATCTTCAACCCGTGAAAGGGGAGGGGGAAGAGTATCGGTATCTTCCTCTTCACGAAGCGATCGCCGAACTTTACGGGGAGGAATACAGCGTCGTATTTTATGACCATACCAAACTGAGCGGGCTGGCGATCCCTGAGAAAAACAGCCGCGAAAACGAGAACGATCCGCAGCCCGCGCCTGTGTTGGATGAAAAATGGTTCAATTCCTTTGTTTTTGCGGAGCGTTCCCTGACGGTTCTGGATTCTTCGACGGGGGAAAGGATCCCGTCGCCCAATATAGCGCTGTTTCTGGAATATTATCGGGACGAATACCTGAGAAAGAAAGATGAATCCACCAACAAAGGGTTTCAGGCGGATATTACCAAGGATATGCAGCGGATTTACGACGCCATGGCGGATTTTGAGAAAAAGAGCGCTCAGCCGGAGTATAAAGACGCAAAGCCCTATCTCTTTATTTTGCCGGATGTTTCCAGGTATATGACGAGACCGGGCGAACCGACGGAAAAGGAAAATGCAATCCTGTTGGTGCTGTTCAAGGCCATCCAACTTGTCGGGACGAGATGCAAACTCATGCTGTTTGTAGACAAGATGAACGACCTTCCGACCTGGTTTGAGTCGGAAAACAACAATTCGGCGATCAAGAAAATTTTTCTGCCGTCGCCGGACGGAAAATTCAGGGAGACATTTTATCGGCTCGAGATGAGTTCGGTCATGGAGCCCGTCGACGAAAAGAATCTTGACAAACTGATCAAGAAATTTTCTGCCTATACGGAAAACTTTTCGCTGCGCAGGCTGCAGCAGCTGAGGACGTTTATCGTCGAGGAGAGCCCCCATCAGGAATCGGGAGCGCCTTCCTACAGAAATCTGCAGAATATCGACAAGACCATCTTCCGTTTTGAAGTCGGTCAAAGCTATGACCCGTGGCGCGACCCCTCGCTGCGTACGACGATCAGGGAGCTTTCCGCCTCTCTGAACGAGATCGTGAAGGGTCAGCGCGTACCCGTTGCGCGCGTTTCGGAAGTGATGAAATCCGCAGCCACGGGGGTCACGTCCAGCAAAAAGAACGATCGGCGTCCGCGCGCGATTTTCTTCTTTGCAGGCCCGACCGGCGTGGGTAAAACGGAGCTTTCCAAGCAACTCGCCGAAAAGATCTTCCTGAATCAGGACAGTATCATCCGCTTTGACATGAGCGAGTTCCAGCAGGATCATACAGAATCCAGGCTGTTCGGCGCGCCTCCCGGATACGTCGGTTACGAGGCGGGCGGCGAACTGACCAAGGCGATCAAGCAAAAGCCGTTCTCGGTGGTGTTGTTTGACGAAATTGAAAAGGCTTCACCGAGGATCTGGGATAAATTCCTGCAAATTTTGGGCGACGGCCGCCTTACGGACGGCAAGGGCGAGACGGTCTCCTTCACGCAGTCGATCATTATATTCACATCCAATCTGGGCATCACGTCGCTGTATCGCGACGATAAAAATAAGCAAAAGGCTCTCGAAGAAGTCGACGCCTCGATTTCGGCAACCCTGACGGCGTTGAAAACGTGTTCGGACGAGGACAAGACGGAGCTTGTCAAAAAATTGGTCGAACAGGAGCGCAGCCGCGCGGCGATCACTGGCCTTACGGTGGATCTGGCGGGGCGGGATCTCTTTACAAAATATTCTGACGAATACGGTATGCTCAACGATACGATGTATGTGATGCCGACGGATGCGTTCAATGCGTTTGTTGAGAACTGTGTGCGGGACAGGATCGAAAATTATTTTGAACAGATCGGCAGGAGGGAAGTGCTCGGCCGTATTGACAAAAGCAACATTCTGGTCTTTAACTTTATTTCGCCGAATGTGGCGGACGAGATCGCCATGAAAGCGATCAGGGATTATTGCGAGAACCTCAGAACGGAAAACGAGAGCAGATTGAATCTTTCCGTGACAGACGCCGCCCTGGAATTCATCAAGGAACACACCAAGACGGCGGAGACGCTGAATTTCGGCGGACGCGGCGTTGTGACTTGCGTGGAAAAACTGGTCGGCTCTAAGGTCGGTGAGTTTATCTTTGAACACAGTGAGATCGGCCTTTCGGCAACGCTGGACTGTGTGGACGGGGCTCTGGAAGTCAGATTAGGGTAGTACGATGGAAATAGAGGACGATTTTGAGGTTTTCCGGTTTGCAAGATTTCTGAACGGAGTTCAGGGGAGCGAAGAGGGAACGGCGGCGTTGTGCGAATACTGGAAAAACATCGGCAAACTGGACAAACTCCTTCTTTTCACGGGCGGATTTTCCGTTTTTCCCCAGTTTACGGAAATTCAGTATCTTGTGACGTCGGAAGCCTGCTGCGAACGGTTATACCGTGCGCTGGAAAATTTCATCGGTTCGCAGTGTTGTTCAAAAGAACTCACGGAGGCGGTCGTAAGTGCGGAGACGATCGCTGCGGCCAACGATCTCGTCAACAAGCTCAGGGCGTTGAAAGACGTTCGCCTCAGAAACAGCTGGGCAGAATTTTTCAAGGCGCTGAGCGAACACGCCGCCAAGATCGTCAGCGCGGTCGGCAGGCTCACCGCCCTGGAAGCCGCAGGGCAGCAGGTGCGGTTCAGCGTGACCGCGACGGCAGAGCAAATTTTGGCAGGGACGGCAAACTACAATTCGCCTTCGGGCAATTATTTTCTGTTTCGGTATAAGACGCAATGACAATTCAGATTTTTTTTGACAGTAAAAACTCGATCTACTATGTCAGATATGAGAGAAGCTGCGCGGTTTTACTGCCTGAGTTTAGAGAAATGAATGACCGGCAGCAAGAGGATTTTCTGCGCGAAATTTATACGGAAGACGAAGCTGTCGGATATATCAAAAAGCTGGAAAAAAACAGAAAAATTTTTTATGAAAGCGACATCATGAACACGATCGGAAAGGCCATTCGGGTCCGTAATGCCGAGAGCGAAAAATCTGCGCGCACCGACGTATCCTGGAAGTATTGCTGGCAAACGGAGCTTGTGCCCGTTTCACCCTTGCGTGAGAAACAGCTGGAAGAGCAGCTTTCTGTGGAAAAGGGGAGCGCCGGGGCAGAACTGACGGAGATCGGATATGACGGTGTCGCGGACGATGCGGCGATCGTGCAGGCGATCGTGGAACACAGGCAAAACAAAAAGAAGAAGTACCTCGTTTTTTTCTGCGATCGGTGTAAACGCTGGCAATATGCGGAGATCCGATTCGATCAGGTGCGCTGTCAATGCGGGATAAGTTATGCAACCAAGGCGGAGTTTTCGCATCCCTGTTTTCAGTATGAGGGCGATCGGGCGCGCTTCCGTGCGTCCGAAAAAGCGTTTGAACAGAACGAGGCGCAGAAAGAGGAAGAAAAAGCCGACGTTATAGAGGCGCGGCCCTACTATTATAAGGGCGAAACCGTCCGCAACGGAAAAATTTACGGTCTGACGTTGAGCGATTGCGAAGCCCTTCATGAAAGGCTGTATCTGAACTGTGACGTCGAAAAAGTTTTTTGTTTGGGGGAGAGCGGGACGATCGCGTTCAATCCCGAATATGAGGCATACGTGAAGGGCCTTGCCGATCGCAAAATCGGGGGAATGCAGCGGATTTACAAGCGGAAAACGGGCATTCTTGCAGAAATAAATGGGGCTGGGCAGGATCTCAAGGCCATGATGTCGGGCTTTTATCGGTATTTCATGGAGAACGGCCTCACAAAATCCAAGGCTCTCTGCTGGCGAGAGGCGGGTCAGGTTTATAGATTTCCCTCGTCGGAACGTTTTGCACTCTCCTTTTGCGCATTGCCTGCGGAGAAGCGCAAGGCGCTTTTGCCTCTCTATAATTCAGATACCTGCACTTATTTTTTTGACGGGTACGACGATCGCAGGATCGAGCTTTCCCGCCTGATCTATGAGAAGTGCGGCGGCCGTTTTTTGTATATCGACGCGGATGACAAAATTTACGATTTCGGCACGGATTTCATCGAAAAACTGCACGTCGAAGACGGCCTTTCTCTCGTGAAAAATGAATTTATCCAGGCGATTTACGATGATTTCGAATTCTGGGACCACGTGCGCGGTGCGTACGAAGACGAGGAAGGGTACCTTTCGGGCGAGGATGAAAACTATTACGATAAGCTGTGCTATTATCAGTTTTCGATCGGCGGAAAGCGCGTCCTGCAATACCGCGGACTCAGCATCCGAAACTCTCGGGACGGGATCCACGACGTAAAAAGCATCATACGTGATTGCTATTTGGCGTCGGACGGCCTCGCGCAGGAGAAGTTTTCCGATCTTATCTCCTTGTTTTTCCACACCACGCTCCCGGAGACGCTCAGAGTGCTGGGCGAGGGGACGGTCAGGACAAGCAAGGGGGAGACGGCGCCGTTTTTGCCCAGGCTAAAGGAATTGCTGAACGCAGAAGAGACAAAGCCCTCTCTGAGCGCGTATTTGTTCTGTCTGGACACGGTCAGCAAAAGTACGAAGTTCTGGTACGGCGGCCGCTGCGATACGCTTATGGGTCATGCAGCCTTTCAGAGCAGCGCGGGAAAAGCGGGGGCGTTCAGAGAGCTTTCCGCCTCGCCCGAGGCCGCCGAGATCTTAAAATATATTTATGCGGAAAGGTATGAAAGCATCTGCACGGAAAGCGGTCATGCTTTCAGCGCGCTGACGCAGGCTCTGAAAGAATTTCAGAGCCAGTTTGACAATCAGGTTCAGGCAATGATCAGAGCGGAGGCGGTCGGCCGTAAGGCTCCTGCCGATGCAGAAGGCGCCAAAGCAGGCGACAGCCGCGGCGTCGGTTCCCCGAAGGGCAGGGGCGAGCCCGACAGAAGCAGCGAAACGCCGAAGCGCGGCGGACATACCGCATCGCCGGAATCGGAGGGAAAACCTTCCGCGAAAAAAAAATCGGAGGAAATAGCAGATGAGTGGGCCTAAATATTATCATTATTCATCGCCGTATAGCGGCAGTTCTTCAACGTCAACATATGGGAGGAGTACGGAAGTGAGCGGACCTAAATTTTACAATTTTTCGGCATCGTCGCCCGAGGAGGCGGCGGGGATCGTCTCCCGTTTTTCATCGTTTGGCGGAATCAGGGCGACCGTATCGGGGAACAGGATCAACGTAGAGGTATCAAGTGCGGCGTGGTACGCGGGAAAGGATTACAGCTATATTTCAGAGCAGATCCGTAAGGCGACAGAGCGTTTCCGCGCGGACCAGGAGATGGCACGGCTTTTGGCAGAAGGGAAGAAAGAAGAGAAAGCGCGCATCGCCGAATCGAAAAAGAACATCAGAAAACAGGCTGACGAGAAGCGGCGGCAGTATCGGGACGCGAGGACGCGTTGCAGCGCATTGTCGCGCGAGACGGATGTGTCCGTGCATACTCCTTTCGGCGATTATGACATGAAGTCCGACGTTCTCCGCTGCGAAGCGTTGTCGGAAAAACTTCGTGCGGAAGCAGGGCGCATCGACGGAGAGGAGAAAAAATGTCGGGAAAACTGCGACAAATACATGGAGAAAGTGGAGCAATGCACCACCCTTACGGAGCTGTCGAGGATCAGGGCAAAAGCGCCCGCCATGTCTGTCTCGCATGAGTTTGCGGGCAAGGAAGTGGATGCCCTCGAAACAGAAGTGCGGGAGAGGAAAGCGCGCCTGCTTGCGTTTACGGAGTCCCTTCGGGAGATCCATCGGATCATCGGGGAAAAGGGACTTTCCGATTTCAGATCGCGCATTGAACAGGCCGTCAGAACGCTCGACCCGTTTTCTCCCGATTCGGTCCGCGAGATCATCAAAACCGTCGGGCAAATCGAGCGGGAGCACGCCTATATGCGGGAGGAGAGCAAGATCGCGAGATCCGATGCGGAGGCGCTCAGGCTGGCGGAGGCGCAGAATGCCGCGCTGAAAGAGCTGAAAGAAGTTTTACAGCCGCTTGCGGAGCGGGCCGAAGTCCATGCGGAGACAAAGGTTGATTATGAACGCCTGGGACGGGAAGCGGTCACGGCCTGCGAGGAGATCCTCGCAGAAACGGAAAAGCTGAGTTACCGCAGCTCCTATCATGTCTGCAAGATCGAGCAGGCAAGGGAAAAGCTTGCGGCAAAGCGCACCATGCTGCGCTCTCCGCAGGTGTACGCACAGCTGACGGACCTGCTGACAAAGCTTCGCGCTTTGCTCGAAGACTGCCGCAAGGATGCGGAAAATTATGACGCGTTCTATGCGGAATATACGCGCTATCAGCAGCTCTATATGCAGTTCCGCGCGGTCATGAGCGCGGACGAAGCCTCGATGGAAGACAAGGACGGATACCTGGAAGAGCCTGCAGAGATCGTGTTCGAGTTTTCCGATCCCGAAAAACAGAGGCAATCTCTTGCCGAGCGGAATCAGCAGCTCGAACTTCTCGTTCACCAGGCGATGCAGCATGGGTTCTGCGCAGGCCTTTCCGCAGTTTTGGGCAAGAGCGCCTGGGGCAAAGAGTTCAAAAGCGAACGGCTCCGCGACGGCAGCGCTCACGTAACGTATGTCAGGAAAGGCGATTTCGGTGCGATCTATGATATTTCGTACGACGCGGCGGGAAGAGTTTCCATGTGCCCGCGCGGTGTAATTCTCAGCAACGGCCGCAGCCTGATCTCTCCTGAAGCGCTCAACGGGATCTATGAATCCTGCGATTGGGCAAAAGAGATCTCGGAAGCTTTTTCGCAGATCGAGCTTTGCGACGGGACCTATGAGGAAATGCCGGAAGAGGTGCGCCGCGCCATGCTGGACAGCAAAAACTACTACGTTTTAAAGACGGAGGAGGAATCCGTCAGGTATCTGCGGATGCACGGATACACCGACGAACAGATCGCCGCACTCGGTTATGCGGCCAAAGTTTCTTCCCGCCCCGCGGAGGGCAAGGAGGAAAGGAGGTCCGCCGGAGCGGCGGGAGTCAGAGAGCTCAGACCGTAAGGGAAAACAGGGGGAATGGCAATGCAGATAGGAAAAATTCTGTTTCCCGTGACGACGCTCGGCCCGGGAAAGCGGGTCGGGATCTGGGTCCTGGGCTGTCGCAGGAACTGCAAGGGGTGTTCCAATCCGGAGCTTCAGCTGTTTGACGAGACAAAGGATGTCCCCGTCGGCGATGTCATCGGATTCGTGCGCACGCTGGATTGCGAAGGCGCCACCATATCGGGCGGCGAGCCTTTCCTGCAGGCAGAGGCTTTGAAGGAACTGGTAGAGGGGCTTCATCGGGAGAAGATAGAGGATATTCTGGTCTATAGCGGCTTCACAAAAGAGCAGCTGGAACAAATGCACGACCCGAATATCGATTATGTTTTGTCGCATATCACCGTCCTGATCGACGGCCCTTTTGTGGAGGAGCTGGTGGACGGCGTACCGCTGCGCGGCTCTTCCAACCAAAGGGTGTGGTTGTTTGATGACAGGTACGAGCAGCAGTATCTTGCGTGTCTGCGCAATGAAAAGAAGGTAGATATTTTTGAGTTCGGGGATGAGACGCATTTTATCGGCATTCCCTTTAAAAATTACAGGCAGCTCTATGTAAAATATCTCAGGACAAGGGGACAGAATGAGTGAGTTTTATTTTGATTACAAGTGCATTGCAATGGGGGACGTCGATCCGAATCCGATAGCGGGAGACCGCCCGCGCGAAGCCGATAAGGCGCTGGATTTTTACCTGTATCAGAACTACAATGTGGCCAACGGCTCCATGTGCGTTCAGGTGTTCGTTCCGAAGGAGATGCAGAGGAAATTCTGTGCCGCGCGGTTGTATTTTGTGCCGCACGGGACCGAGTTTCCCGATCTTTCGGAGTATTCCATCTCCCAGCTCATCCCGCGCGAACCGACCAGGATGCTCCCGGAGGCGCCGTATTTTATTCACACGGACAACAGCATTTTCATCGAAAGCCAGGGGGGCGAGCTTTCAGGCTGCGGCGTCATAGCGTTTATCGACGGCGAAAACCCCAACGCCTCGCCCAAGGTGGAAAATGCGTACAAGTTTGTCATCAATTATTCCAAAAAGGAGATCATTTCCTATCGGATCGTCGAGCACAAGAGCAGGATCTCAATAGAGATCATCTATCCCCTCATCCGCACCGACATCGTGCTGCACGTGATCCGCAAGGTAGGGGCGAAGCCCGTTCTGATCCGCGACAGGGACGGCGCGGACAAATATCTGTGCGTCGACAAAAAAATCGTCTCCGTCACCTTGCCCGCAAACGGGCGCATCGAGGACGTTATCAAGAAATCTTTCCCCGTGGAAAGTGCGGTCGGGACGGATTTCCGCCTCGTCTTTGATGATATTGCAAACAATCAGCACTACCTGCTCGTGGACGAGTCAGATTATACGATCGAGGATAAATCGGAGAGAAAACGCGAGAAGAGGGGAGGCCATAAACTCAAAGACGCCGTCCACAGATGCCCTTATTGCGGCAGACCTATGGGCAAATTCCCCAAATATGTCCGCGGCAGGTCGGAGATCTACGGCTGCGACGGGACGCTGATCATGAGCGGCCCCGACAGTAAATTCGATCCCAAGCTGCAGCATCGCAGGACCATCGTGTGCAGTGCGGACCTCAGAACCCTTTCCGATCCCAAGAGTATGCTGAAAGGGTCGGAAAGCGATAAATTCGACATTCCTGAGGGGACCAAGAGCTATATCCCCGTGGATAAGCTGATCATCCCGGACGGGTACACGGAGCTTCCCGCAATGAATGTACTGGTCGCGGGCATGACGGAATCGGGAAAGACGATCTACCTCTCTTCGCTGATGAACATGATCAACGGCGGCGACACGCTCGGGCTGTTTTCCAAGCCGTTCATCCTCAACCGCATCCTGAATGTTTTTGACAGGAAGGGAAAGGATTCCAAAAGCGTGGAAGAAGTGAAGTATGACAACGTCGAAACAGAGGACGGCAGGGCGATCCTGGGACACGAATGCGAACGGCTTCGGAGCGGCCCCGATAAAATTTATAAGAGCCGGTACGTCCTCTCGGTCGGCAATCATGTGGAAAGCAATACGCAGCCGAGGTTTGCGCTTCCGCTTTCCTGGCACCCGATCGGTTACCGTATGGGGCGGCTGGGATTTCTCTATTTTTACGATGTCCCCGGCGAAGTCCTTACGATGAGATACTCTTTTAAGGCGCGCTCCGTCGATATGGCGGACTGCTTTATCGCCGTGATCAACGGCGATCCCCTGCACATCACGGCAGGCAGCAAAGTAACTCCCGTGGACGAGATGAAAGAAGCGCTGGAGCAGCTGGAAAAGATGCGTTCGGGCGGGATCGGGAAAGATACTCCCATTGCGGTTGTCCTGACAAAACACGATTTAAAGCTCTCGGACTATATCGACAAGAGCGACAGGGAACGGCTGCTCAGCTGTTTTGATGAAAATTGCCACATTGTACGCGAGGATATGCTCGATCTGATGCCCAAAAACGGAGTCTATGCGGGGAGCGCTCTCGAACGGCACATCGACTGTTCCAGCTACGAGTTGGAGCATTATCTGCGGGCGGCCCACGGCGCGGGGGAGATCCTGGACGCGCTGAAACAGAAGTTCAGCAACATAAAGTTCTTTACCTGTTCGGCGCTCGGGAGCAACGACCGTCTGGGCGAACCGGTCAGAAGTACGAAGGAAGTTCTGTTTGGCCCGAGACGTCTGAGGATGGAGCTGCCCATCATCTGGCTGATGTATCAGCGCGGATTGATCAGGAGATAGGGAGGGAGACATGAAGAAGCTGATCGAAAGCATCTATGCCTATATTTATCAATATAACTATGTAGGGCGCTGCGATCTCGGAATGAAAGTGTATACGCTCACGGAGGGCCTGGACGACTCGGAGATCGGATACGTTACTTCCCTGATAGAGCGGATCGACAACGCCAAACTTGAATCGGTGGACAGGGAGGAGGGCGTAAAGAGTATCGGAGAGCCTGCGGAGCCGGACTACGATCTGGTCTCTTTCGCCTATTATCCCAAGAGAAAATCGGGCGGGATGTGTGTTCTCACCCGCACCGGACTGCGCAAATCGCTGCGCGACAAGACAGTACGGGGGACGAAAGAGATCATCCATGCCCTGCTGTTTGACAGCGCAGATCCAGATCAATACGCGGTCGATTTCATGGAAAGCAAAGTGTTTTCTTCCTATACGGACATAGCCCTCGATGAAGAGCACCCCGTGCCTCGCGATGTCTGCGAAAAACAGCCCGATCTGCTCCGACCTGTCGATCCGGGAGAACTCACTTCTGCACCCTTGAAATTGTCCGAGGTCCAGGGCCCGAATATGTCGGTGGCAAAGGTTTCCGAGCTCGTGAAAGCGATTTTTCTCGCAAAGCGGGACAAAAAGTGCGTCTATGTCGTGTACAGACCCATCGATCTGAAACTCGCGACAAAATATATCAGGGCGGCGCTGAAGTTTTTGCCCGCACACATCGCAAACCAGCTCTCCTTTATTACCTGCTGCGGCGAGCTCAGTCTTGAAGGCTTTTCATTTGATATTTGCGGGATCCCCACGAGCAGCAGAGAGAATATCGCCAGACTCAGGGAGACGGGGTATGTCGTGAGCATCGACGCAACGGGCGTTACAGGGGTGAAAGGAGAAAAAGTCCCGTTTGCGTTTTTTTTGAGCACGTCAGACAATAAAACGTTACAGGACTGGCTGGACGCGGCCCCGATTTACGATGCGTGTCTGAACACGTTGGATGACGTCAACGACATCGTCATGCTCTATCAGAACAGGGGAAGGGAGACGAGGGGCGATGACGTATCGGAACGCGTTGACCACTGCTTTGAAACCATCGTCAGGATGACCAGGATGGCAAATCTCATCAAGAGCATCGACGATATTGAGAGGATAAAATACATCAGGGCTCTTTCCGACGACCTGGAAGGTATTTGTGCGGATATGCGTTCTGTGTCTGCGCAGAGGGTGTACGACAAGCTTTTCATGCCTCTTACACGGCTGATAAAAGAATTTCCCCTTTCCGCATTTCCGGAAGTGAACGATTCGCTGAAAAAATCCGTCTACTGCATTCTGTTCGGCGTAAAGGGTCAGAGCGCGGAGGCCGAGCGCGTACACTTCGACTTTCTTTCCCACAAGAGCAGCGATATTCTGCGGGAATCGGAGGAGTGCGGCCTCAGCATCATAGAGTATCTCAAGACGGAATGGGAGTTTTGCGGCGCCTTTTTCAAGGACTATTTTTCGGATGCAAAATATTCGGAATATGCCTGCGACATAGGCAAGACGGTGCTGAAAAAGCTTCCGTGCGACGTGGGCAACGGCAGTGCGGCGTTCAGCAAAGTGCGGGATTTTTTTGTCGAAAACATTCTCAGCATTCAGCCGAACGGTCTGAGCGATATTTTAAGGCTCGCATTTGAGGCGTCGGACCGCGCCGCGGTCTTTCAATACTTCCTGGTAAAGCTGCCGGAAATTTCACGCGCATCTGCGGAGTTGTTTGAAGACAGGGTGTCATCCTTTGCGGATCATATCGTTGCGGGGGGAATGCTGGAGGAGGCGCTCAGATTTTTCATCGAACAATTTGTGTTTGCGGATGAAAGCAATAAAGAGTGCGTCGACAAGATCTTAAAGAAACTGCTGGACGCCTATATCGTCATTCCCGCCCGCCGCACGATGGAGGAACTCTGCAACGGGTTGCAGAGGGTGCAGGCTTTGATGTCAGAGCATAAGACGGCGGGGCTGGAAACTTTTCTGTATGCCGAGTATGCAGAGCGCGTCATCAATCCGTTTTGGGAGGAAGCGATCGCGCAGGTGCGGTTCGAGGTCCTTTCGGAGGAGGAGGTCGATCGCTATCGGGAGCTCTGGCAGGTCTACAGAAAGGGCGAATTGGTCACCAAGGCAGATCCCGCATTCTGCGAGCGGCTGGAAAAACTGTTTCAGAATTACGAAGTTTACAATCGGCAGGAGCAGAGAGAACAGGAACTCGTGGATTTCCGCATCGACTTTATCATCCGCGAATTTATCCTGCTCGATGCCGGGACGATTCTGAAGATCCTGAAAGAATTTGTTGGAGAACAGCAGCTTTCGCAGTACCTGTATCATGAAGGGCTGGGAACCAAACCCGAAAAAGACGAAAGATTTCTGGAAGTAAGTGAAAAGATCGCCCGCGAACTTCTTACCGAAAAGGGGGCGGAACTTTCCAAGGAAGAGCAGAAAAACCTGAACGCGAAGAAAATCAGGTTTGCGGAAAAAGTCCGTCGGATCCACAACACGCGGCACAGGGCGTCTCTGATCAGAAATATAAGCGACGGCACGCGCGGGCTGATCGGTTCGAGCATTCTTACGGCCGTCATGGTCTTGCTGGCCGCAGTGGCCGGGGTCCTGCTCTATCACTTCTACGACGGACAATACTTTCGGTCGGTCTACTTTATGTTTGCAGTCCTCACGGGGATCGTGTGCGAAATGATGTATTGGTATAACTATTCTGACCGCAGGTTGCACAATGTCGAAGTGAGGGTGACGTGGCAGACAATCATCACCATGATCGTCATGATCGGCCTGTATGTCCTTGCGCAGTTTATCCTGTCGTTTTTGTTCTGAGGAGAAAGACATATGGCAGAAAGTCAATTCACAAAGAAAAAAATCAAGCTGTTTCTCGTCGTCCTGGTGCTTGTGGCAATTCTCTCCGTCGGGATGGGGGTAGGATTTTATTTCTATTACGGCCATGCCGTCGATGCGTCGGATATCTCTGTCTCTTTGCAGGACCGCATGAAGATAGGGGCGAGCTTTACGGTGGACGACATTCTCGAAAGCGAGGGCTATCGGTACGGTTGGATGAGATCGGATGTCGAGGTCACCGTTCTGGTGGAAAATGCCGCCTACGACGAACAGGACGAGACGTCGGGAGAGGAATATATCCCGACGCAGGGCATTCTCGATTATAACGACGGCACGCGTACCTTTACGGTGTGCGGCGTCGGGGCGGGGATCATCGATTTCAGAGATCCGTTTGACTCTTCCGTCAGCCTGCAGGTCCCGTTCAGAACGCGTTTTGACAACGGGGATACTTCCGAGATCCTGGAAGAAAACTATCCCGAACTGTTTGAAGACGGGTTCGTAGCCAAAGAAGAATTTGACGAGGTGACGGAACTGAGGCTGACAACTGTCCGTTCCTACGATGTAGCCGAACTTTCCGCGTGCCGCAATTTATCCCGATTTGTTCTTTCTTCGGAAGAAGTGATCACGCTGAACGGTCTGCAATCGATTCCGTCCGCGGTCGATGTGTATGTTACAGACGGCCTGTATGAAAAATACCTGACCGACGCCGCCTGGAACGATCAGGCAGACAGGGTGTATCCCATCGTGGATCTGAGCGAAGGGAAGCACACGATCGTCTTTGAATTCAACAGCGGCGCGATCGCCGCCGTCGGCGATGCGCCGCGGACGTATGCGAGCGTGTCGGACGGGGAGAGGATCGATCTTGCGCAGTATCCCGTGATGCGTACGGGTTATACCCTTCTGGGTTGGTTTACGAGCGACGACGGCGGACAGACTTTCAGCGATTTCCGCCTGGATTCCGAGTATGCGATCCGCGACAATCTGAAAGTCTATGCAAAATGGCAGGCAAATACTTACGGGATCACTTATCACGATACAAAGTTCAACACGGATGTCCCTGCGTCGCAGACTCTGACATACGACGAGAGCGGCAGCCTTTCCGCCGATCTTTTGATGCACGACGGCTATACCTTCCTCGGTTGGGCGCTGACGGAAGGGGCGGCGGCTGTTTCTTTTGAGATCGGGGAGGAAGTGATCAATCTCGCGTCGGAAAACAATGCCGAAATCAATTTGTATGCGGTCTGGGCTGCAAACGCATACGACATCGTTTATGACGGAAATGCTGTCGGCGTGACAAACGTTCCGTCCAGACAGGAGGACATCGCATTCGATACAGAGGTCCTCTTGTCCGCGCAGGAGCCGTACAGGCAGGGTTATACCTTCATCGGCTGGGCCGTCAGGGAAGATGCTCTCAGTTATGATTATCTGCCCGGCGAGACCGTAAAAAACCTCGTGTCCGATTCCGATGGGACGGTGGTTCTCTATGCGGTCTGGAGCGCCAATACATACTCGATCCGCTACGACCCGAACGGCGGAGCAAACGCGCCCTTAGATCAGGAAAATCTGATCTACGGGCAGGAGATCACCCTCTCTTCGTCGATCCCCGTGTGGCACGGAAGAAACTTTCTCGGCTGGTCCAGAGATCGGGATGCCGCCACCGCAAGCTATCTTGCAGGGGCAACCGTCTCCAATCTTGTGGCCGATGCGGGAGGTGCGGTCACGCTGTATGCGGTTTGGGAATATGACTCTTTCCGTATCAAATATGACGCCAACGGAGGTGCGGATGCGCCCGATATCAGCTCTTACATTTCGTATAACAGTGCAAGCGCATTGTTGGCGTCCGGTAAACCCAATAGGACAGGTCATACCTTTATCGGGTGGTCGTATTCGTCCTCCGGCAATGTGGATTATGCGAGCGGACAGTCATTGAGCCAAGGCGAGATCAACGAGATGTACGATCAGGCAGACTCGGACGATAACATCCTTGTCCTGTACGCCTGCTGGTCTGTAAACTCGTACAAGATAACAGTGAAAAAAGACGGCGGCTCGGTGACAGGAGTGACCAGCGGTTCGCGTTATCAGTACGATCAGCGGATCACCATAAAAATCAGCTATGATTATAAGAAAGACAGATATGTTGAGGTCGACGGGAAAAATTTAGGGGAAAAAGCTTCTCATTCCTTCAATATGCCGGCCCATGATATAACCATCAAAGTATATTCCAAAGAAGGATGCGTTGCGACGGGAACGCTGATCACTACGGCGGATCTGAGGCAGGTCCCCATCGAAAGCCTGAAAGTCGGAGATAAGGTCCTTGCGTGGGATTTTGTCACCCAAAGCTTTGTGGAGACGGAAATCACTTTGTTTGTCTGTCACGGGGATAAAAGTTACGACGTCCTGAATCTGCAATTTGGCAACGGGTCAAAGCTCAGGACAATAGGCAATCATGTTCTGTTCGACGTGACGCAAAACGAGTATATTACGATCAACACCGACAATTACACGCAGTTCATGGGCCACGACTTTTTGTGCTACGATCTCTCGTCGGGCAAATATGCGGTATCGCAGCTGACGCAGGCCGAAGTGACGCAGGAAGTCACAGGCTCGTATACCATCGTTACGGCACAATATTTCAATTACGTATCGGAAAATGTGGTCACGACGTCGCCGACTGTTCCCGGATTGTACGAGTTGATCTCTTCGTATGTCATGGACGATCTCACATTCGATCTGGCGGAGTTTGAAAAAGACATTGCAGAATACGGACTATACGGATATGAAGTGTTTGAGGACCGTATGTCCTATGAACAGTTTGTACAGCTGTGCGGGCCGTATTTTAAACTTGCGGTCGAAAAAGGGTTCACGACCTTGGAGAAAATTCTGGAAGTGCTCGACTACATCGCACAGTGGATGGTATCGGGTGATTAGGATATGAGCAGGATAAACATAGCAAATTTAAAAAATTTTTATTCGGAAAAGCTTGAAGCGCAGCACTTCCAGGTGTATGCCGATTGTGTCGGAAATCTCTTGCAGGGAAAGCTCCGCACTGTCGTTACGCTGGAAATGACGGAAAAGAACCGACAGGCAGCAGAGAGCGTGGTGGAAGCGATCGTGTACGGCTGTCCGGAGCTGTTTTTCATCGAACAGGAGGTCCGCACTTCGTGGTCGGGAAATCAGCTGACTCTGGATTTTAAAAACAAGTACCCGAAGGAAAACATCGGTGAGTTGTGGGAGAAACTGAATGCGGAAACAGACCGCATCTGCGCCATCATCAACAAGTTCCAGACCGTCTATGATAAGCTCAATCGTCTGAACGATTATCTCTGCGCGCGCGTCAAGCCCGTAAGTTCTTTTGAGAGGAGCGAGCTCGGCGACGCATACGGGGCGCTGATTTTGAAGCAGGCCCGCTGCGAGGGGTTTGCCAAGGCCGCAAAGCTGATCCTGGACCGATGCGGCATTCCGAGCCTGATCGCAAAGGGCGAGGCGGATTCCGGGTGCAGGCGGGAGCCGCACGCCTGGAACATCGCCGCCTGCGGGGACGCGTTCTATCACTTCGATTTTACGTGGAACGCGGGGTATGCCGCGCATGGCATCCCGGGCGCCGATTATATGTTTCTGGACGATCGCGATTGCGGATTGCAGCATTTTCCCGATCACAAATATCCCGCCTGTACGGATGCAGGCAAGACGTTCTGGGCGGTCAACAACGGAATTTTGAAGTATCATTCCGATCTGTCCCGCATCAGGCTGGTGCCGTTCGGGCGCAATTATATGGCCGCCGCAAAACTGCCGCGCAAGCTCTCGCAATACGAGTATGAAAACGAAGTTTTCGGCTGGATGGTCAACGAACTGTCCGCGCACAGTTACGCAAGCACGTTCAGCTATCGCTACAATCAGGTGTTTCAAGTACTTTTCTTTTATTTCATCAACGGCTAAGGAGGATGATCGTTATGGACAAGCAAACGGTATTGGATTTCAGAAATGACTTTATGAGGTATACAGACCTCACTGCCGCGCAGATTTCTGTTCTCGCGCCCGTTCTTTACGGACAGGAGGACAGATACTATGAGGCCTGCGTACAGTTTTTGAAGAAAGGGGAAATGCAGAACCTTACTTACGGGGAGTATTCGACCGACCTCATCATGAAAGGGATGCGTTGCTCTTATCCCGAAGCGCTCGTGATCATGCGCAATATGGAGCAATTCCCGGACTACGCAGACTTTTTCTTCGTGCCGAGAATGGTGGAGTGATGCGCTATGGGAACAGAAAACACCGCATTGGGTCAGCAAGCGGGGAAAGTCACGTTTGACGCGTCCGATTACAGGACGTATTTATCGTACGAAAAATTTCAGGGACTCTCCTCTGATCAGAGAGAAGCCCTTTTCAAGTTTGCGTCACAGCAGACTGCTGACGAAAAGGGCTTGAAGCAAGTGGATTTTGAGGCAGAAAGGGTGCTGCCCGATAAAGACGGCAGGCTCTGGGGCGGGTCGTGTTCTCAAAAATTCAGCCAGATCATCAAGAAGTTTGAAGGTCATGAACTTTCGATGAATTCGTACTGCTGGAATCGGGACAGCATAACTGCCCCGTATTCGTCTTGCAGAACGATGTATCACGAGTTGGAGCACGCCGCGCAGTTTGAACGTTCCATTGACAGGGGGATCAAAAACAGCGATCCCGCTGCGCTGGAAATGCGTCTCAACGACGGTCATTACTATCGTTCGAACGGCGACAAGGCCGTCCTGACTCCGACAGGTCTGACGTTGAGCAAGCGCTTCGGAAACGCGGCGGACGCGAACAACAACATCGATTTTCATTTGTACCAGGCACAGGCGTGCGAGACGGAGGCGCGGCGCGCGGGGATCCGCGGGCTGGAAGAAATGCAGAAATACAATCGGGAACACGGAATTTCCGATTATCATCTGGATGCGTATGTGAGCGCGGCAAAGGCGGAAGAAGCACATATCAACCGTTCGATCATGAAAGATCTGGGGATGCACCCGCGCGAACAGATGGCGAAAGAACAGCTCTCTCAGATCCCGAAAAGCAAGATCTCGGAAGAGGACAGGGCGAGAGTGCTTCAATACGCGCGCGAAAAAGACTACGAGATGGCAAGCGAAGTTCTGCGCGACAATGCGCGCGGACAAATTTCCGAAGAGGAAGTCCGCGAACAGTTCGACAAGAACATAGGGTATCCCGACTTTTTCGAATCGCAGGAATATCAAAGCAAAAAGGCAACCTATGCGGAACGCCTCAATTATCAGATGCCCAAATACAGGTGGAGCGAGAATGCCTCGGAAAACGAGAACTCTCAATCGTTTTTTGACAGTCTGGCAAGCAAAGTCGAGGGCAAGATCGAAGAAAAGCTCGACAATGTGCCGGGAGAGAAATTTTTCTCGGGCATCGAGCGGCGGGCCGAGGGGAATGCAGGCGGTCAAAACGCCGCCGCGGCGTCCTTGGAGGAAACGCAGGGGAAATCCGATTTCTTTGACAGGACAGAGTCCGGGCAGACAGCGGAAAAGTCCGCTTCCGCATCGGCGGAGGAAGAAGCGCGCAAGCGCGGCGCGGGGCAGGGACAGACGCTGTGACCGCGCCCGAAAGGGCGGAGAGGATACTGTAACGGTGGGGTGTTATGATCGTACAGAAAAATGTTTTGGAAGGGAGCACGCTGTCGCAGAACAGGCAGCCTGAAATTCATCACGGCACGGTCGAGATCGGCGGAACGTGCAACGGAGCGCCCGCCTGTTTTCGCATGAACGACGAAATATTGAGCAAGCACGTCATGCTGATCGGCGGTACGGGCTGCGGCAAGACAAATACTTTTTTGCACATTGTCAGCCAGCTGCAAGCGTCCATGACGCCCGACGACGTGATGGTCATTTTCGATACAAAGGGGGACTATCACAGTTATTTTTACCGCAGCGGGAGAGATCGTGTGATCTCTGCTTCGGAGAAAGACCCCGCCGACGTGTGGAACCTGTTCGATGAGATCCTTCTGGACGGGACAGACAGGGACAGGGTGGAGGAAAATGTTCAGGAGATCGCCTGGGGGTTGTTTGCGGAAACCATCCGCAAAGACAACAGCAATCCCTTTTTCCCCAACGCGGCAAGGGATCTCTTTTCGGCGATCCTGACCTGTATGGTGCGCAATGCGGCGGGGAACGAAGAGCTCAGGGAGCGGCGGCTGAACAATGCGTTTTTACGGAAATGTCTGGACGCGCTGACGGTAGACGGTCTGCGCGATATGCTGAAAGGCAACAGCGATCAGGAGGCCGTCCTCACCTATGTCGGGGACGGACAAAACCCGCAGGGACTGGGCGTTTTTGCGGAACTTCAGACGGTGCTGCGCCGCATCCTGATCGGCGCCTTCGCGCAAAAGGGCAGTTTTTCCATGCGTCGGTTCATAAGGGAACGCAATGCGCGCACGCTCTTTATCGAGTACGATCTGTCGCACGGTTCAATGCTCATCCCGATCTATAAATTGCTGATTGACCTCGCGCTGAAAGAAGCCATGGGCGAAAACGCCAGGAAAAGAAAGAATACGGGAAACGTCTACGTATTCTGCGACGAATTCAAGCTCCTGCCCGACCTCATGCACATCGAAGATGCGGTCAATTTCGGGCGTTCGCTCGGGATCAAGGTCTTTGCGGGCCTGCAGAGCATCGACCAGCTCGAAGAAAATTACGGGGAAGCGCGCGCCAAAAATATCGTTGCGGGGTTTTCCAGCATTCTGGCATTCCGCGCAAACGACAGGAACACGCGCGAATTTATATCGGGCAAGTTCGGAAAGAATTATATCATGGAGCAAAACGTCTCGATCGGCAATACGATCGTTGAAGAAAAGCGGATCGGGAACGTCGTGGAGGATTGGGAACTCAGCAATCTGAGCGTCGGAGAAGCGGTAGCGGGGCTGCTGGCAAATCCGCCGTTCCGTTTTCGGTTCGATTTATTCAGATAGGGAAGCGGGAGAAAATGTTTATTATTCAATGGATCATAGGGTTTTTTCGCGGAATTTTCAACAGACACAGGGCGCGGAGAAGAACGCATGAACTGCTTGCGCAAAACCAGCGGGCAAGGGACGTAATGCTTTATTACGATTCCCCCGTAGAAGCGTTTTACGCGCTGGATATGGAGGGGAATATCATCGTATCGGGAAACAACGCCGCCCTGCGCAACCGCGTGCTCACTGCGGCAGCCTATCATCGTTGTCAGAGGCGGATCCCCGTCATTATTCTGCACTGCGGCAATAAGGCGCTCGAAAGGCTGGTGGCAGACGCTTATGAAAGGGAGCGGGCGCCCCATATCATCAACGCCGAACACCCGGAATACGATCCGTTTACGGAACTTCGCAAGGAAGAGATCTCGCAGATGGTCATATCCTCTTCCGGCAGCGACAACAAGGTGGAACGCATCGGCGGTCTGTATATCAACGGCCTGACCGATTATCTTCTGGCAAGAGGGCGCCGCCCGATGGTGAGGAGCTATATCTCTTGCCCGCACGATGCAATTCTGTCGCGCGTGATGGAACACCGCGCGGACGGCTCGATGTCGGAAGCGGATGCAACGCGCATCAGCTCGGAGATCACGCAGGGCAAAGCCGAGCAGGGGAATGTAGAGCAGTATTTCCGCGTCCTGGATACGCAGGCGTCCTGCATTCTGGCGCGAAAGGCGGAGGATGCAATCAGTATCCGAAAGGCGATCGAGGAGGGCAAGACGATCATGCTGGACATCGTTTCTGCCTCCAATATTCTTTTGATCAATCTCCTGGTTCAGGAAATAACGGATGCAATGGCGCGCGGCAAGCGCTTTTTGCTCGCGATCGACGGCATCCCCGTGGATGCGTCGGAAGGCCTGGCGCGCCTGATGAAAAACTATTCAAACGCCTGCAATTTCGTATATTCCTCTTCGGATTTTTATGCGGACACGCAGAGTACGGCAAACACCTTTGAGACGCTTCTTGCAAAGGCGAACATGGTGTATGTCATGCAACACAGCGCGGCGCAGTCAGGGAAAAAGTTTTCGGAATATTTCGGTCAATATCGTCCTGTCGAGATCAACACGACCTATGTCAGCGGTACCGTGTATCCCACTTACGGACAGCTCTTGCCGGGGACCAATTCTTCCGATGTGCAAACGACGCAGCTCACAGACAGGCCGAGAATCGAAGAGCGGGACATCGCAGAACTTGCGCTCGATGAAATGTTTATCAAACGCAATTCCGAGCACGAGATCATGCGCGTGCGTTGTACGGCGGGGGAGGCAACGGGAATGTACGAGGCGCCGCGCAGGCGGGGCAGGTGGCCGAGGTTGCCCGCTGTCGGCGTAAACTGGGCGTTATTCGTCTTGCTGCTGCTCGTTCCGCCCGCAGCATTTATCTATCTGTTTGCGGTAGGCGGCAGGGTAGGGAAGATCGTAAGCGCAATCGTCCTGGTGCTTATGCTTGTGGGTGTCATTGTATCAAACGTTTTAAGCTATATTGCTTTATCGGGCTGAACAAACAGGAAAGGAACAAAGCGAAGCCGCCGAAAGTTTTTCGGCGGCTTTATTTTTCCGTTTTTCCCTTGTAATTTTTCTTTTATCTTTCTGACGGTTTTTGATTGACAAAAATAGTTCTATATAGTACTATATAGACGGAAAAATCCTGAGGGAAAAGCGTTTTGCGCGAAAAAGGGGGAACGGTGATAAAAATTAAGGACAAAATAAAAAATCTGAACGTCGTCATCGGATGTCCGATAGGGTGCAGGTACTGTTACGCAAGAAATAATTGCCGCAGATTTCACATCACAGACGACTTCAATAAGCCCGAATTTTTTGAAAACAAACTCAGGCTGTTTGAAAGCAGGCAGCCGAAAGTATTCCTGCTTACGGGCATGAGCGACCTCGCGTACTGGAAAGGGGAATGGATAAAAAAGGTATTGGCAAAGGCGGCGGAAACGCCGCAGAACACATATCTTTTTCTGACCAAGCGCCCCGAAATGCTGGATATACAGACGCCGTCGGAAAATGTATGGTTCGGCGTTACGGTCACCTGTGCGGCGGAGCGCGGGCGCATTGCGGCGCTGAAAAGCAATGTTCGGGCAAAACATTATCATGTAACGTTCGAGCCGCTTTCGGACGAAGTGGGACAGACAGACCTGAGCGGGATCGGCTGGGTGGTCATCGGCACGGAAACGGGCAGCTGCAGGGGGAAGACCCCCACGCAAAAAAGCTGGGCGGAAGGGCTGGCGGAGCAGGCGCTTTCTGCGGGCATTCCCGTATTCATGAAGGAAGATCTGTGCGGGATCCTGCCCGAAAGTCAAATGATTCAGCAATTTCCAAAGGAGTTCGGACTATGAAAGAAAGACAGGCAGGTTTTCTCATTTCAAAGATCAAGGCGATCGGCGGGCGCAGGTTTGAAAAGATCCTGCAGGAAAAAAAGATAGACGCCTTCAACGGCGCGCAGGGAAAGATCCTCTACGTCCTGTGGCAGGGCGGGAAGATGACGGTCACTGAAATTTCAGAAAAGAGCGGGCTCGCCAAGACGACGCTCACCGCCATGCTTGCAAGAATGCGCGCGCAGGGTCTGGTCTGTATGCAGGAAAACGCGAAAGACAGGCGCAGTTCCATCGTCAGTCTCACCCCCGCGGCGGCGCTGCTCAAAGAGGAGTACGACGCCGTCACCGAGCAGATCGGGAACATCTACTACAAGGGCTTTTCGGAAGCCGAGGCAGAACAGTTTGAAGGGTATCTCAAACGCATCCTGCACAATCTGGAGGAAGAACATGAGTGATACGTTACACCTGGGACAGGTAAAAGTCAAAACGGTGCTTACAAAATCCAATCTGCCCATTGCGGGCTACTCCGTCAACCCGTATATCGGCTGCACGCACGCCTGCGGGTATTGTTATGCCTGCTTTATGAAGCGGTTTACGGGACATGAAGAGCCGTGGGGGACTTTTCTGGACGTCAAATACTGGGAAAAGATCAAAAATCCGGAAAAGTACAATAACAGCACGGTCATCGTTGGGTCCGTGACGGACGCATACAACCCGCAGGAGGAGCAGTTCCGCCGCACCCGCGCCTTTCTCGAAGAGATGCAGGGCAGCAAGATCAATCTCATCATCACAACCAAGTCCGATCTCGTTCTGCGCGATCTCGATCTCATCAAAACTTTTCCCTCGCCGCTCGTAAGTTGGTCGGTCAACACCCTCGACGAAGCATTCAAAGAGGACATGGACAAGGCTGTCTCCATAGAGCGCCGCATCGCCGCCATGAAAAAATGTCACGAGGAGGGGATCCGCACCACCTGCTTTATTTCGCCCATTTTTCCGGAAATTACCGAAGTGTTTGAAATCATAGAACGGATTGGAGACTTTTGCGACTATATCTGGCTGGAAAACCTCAACCTGCGCGGCGGATTCAAGGCGGAGATCATGCAGTACATATCGGAAAAATACCCGCATCTTTTGCCCCTTTATCAGCAGATCTACAACAAAAACGACATGACGTACTGGAAAATTCTCGACCAAAAGGTGGCAGAATACGCCGAGAGCAAGGGCCTGCTGTACGTGGTGGATCAGGAGCCTTTTTTGCGCGACCCGACGGGCAAACCCGTCATCATCAATTATTTTTATCATGCGCAGATCAGGCAATCCGCCAAAAAACGGTAAAAACATTCTTTCTGCCGTACGCGGAAAATTTCCGATTTGAAGTCCCGTCTTTCGCTGCTCTTCACAGTTTTGCGCTGTGGGAAAAGTGCTTCTGCCCCAAAACAGAGATCTACAATGCCGTACTTGCTTGGTTCCGCCCGCGGGCGGGGGACGGAGACGCGCAAAATCAGCGGGTACGTGCTTGTCATTTTGTGACAAAATGACGAGATCATGCAAAAAAGCGGCTTTGCAGGCAGGCCGTAAAACGGCTCCGCGAGTCCGTCCCCGCATTTGCGGGGGCAGATCGTCTGCGGGGTTGGAAAAGGGCTGCAGGCAAAAGGCGCGGAAAATGCAGGGAGGGATCGCAATGGACAGGATCGAAAAGACGCGGGAAAAGTTTCGGGAACTTTTCAGGGCCGAACCCACGCAAAACGAGGGTACGGACCCCGAATTTATGCGCATTTTACAGCGCTTTATCTTTGGGGAGGTGTGCTATGCGGGTTCGCTGGACAACCGTATGCGCGAACTCATCACCATCACGGTGCTCACCGTCAACCAGACGCTGCCGCAGCTGAAAGCGCACGTCGGGGCCTGCCTCAACGTGGGGCTCACGCCCGAGGAGATCCGCGAGGCTGTCTATCAGTGCGCGCCGTTTGTCGGATTTCCGAAAACGCTCAACGCGATCGCCGCAATGAACGAGACGTTTGCGGAGCGCGGCGTTTCTCTGCCCCTTGCAGACGCGCAGACGGCGGCTGAGCAGACGAGGTACGAACAGGGGCTTGCCGCACAGGAGCCGATCTACGGCAGCGAGATCGCCGAGCGGTACGCCTGGCTGCCCGCCGAGTTTTCGCAGTGTGTGCCGAAGTGGCTGACCGAGCTCTGCTTTGCGGATTTTTCTCTGCGAAAAGGCTTGGACCAAAAGGTGCGGGAGCTTCTCACCGTGGTCATGCTCGCCGCGATGGGCGGCGCGGAAACGCAGGTACGTTCCCACGTTTTCGGTGCAATGCGCGCGGGAAACACCGCGGAAGAGGTGGTCTGCGCGCTCTGCCACGCCATGCCGTACATGGGCATTCCCAGGTTGTTCAACGCCCTCAACTGCTGCAAAGACCTGCTTTGCGAAGAGAAACCAACTGAGGAGAAATGATCTGCACCGCCGCACAGGGCAGGTGCGGCAGAGAACACAGAAAAAAGGAGAAAATAAAATGAAACCGTTGGTTGCGTATTTTTCGTGTACGGGAACAACAAAGCGCGCGGCGCTCGCCCTTGCGGAGGCAATCGGCGCGGACGTGTATGAGATCGTGCCGAAACAGCCCTATACCGATGCCGACCTCAACTGGACGGACAAATACAGCCGCAGCAGCGTCGAGATGAAGGACCCCGACGCGCGCCCCGAAATTTCGGGCAAAGCGGAAGGAATGGAAAATTACAGGACGGTTTTCCTGGGATTTCCCATCTGGTGGTACGTTGCGCCGCGCATCGTCAACACCTTCCTTGAAAGTTACGATTTTACGGGCAAAACCGTAATTCCGTTTGCGACGAGCGGCGGCAGCGGGCTGGGCAGAACGGTCGAAAAACTGCAAAAAAGCTGCCATTCCGAGGTGAAATGGGGGAAGGGCAAGCTTCTCAACGGCCCCCTCACCAAGGACGGCCTGCTTTCGTGGGCAAAGGAATATCTGTAAAATCGCTCCCTTCAGGGGACAGAAAGGGGCGGCTTGCCTTCGGGCAAGCCGCCCCTTTTTATGCAAACTTTAAAAGGGTCTTGCTTTTTGCGGCATTCTTTGGTATAATACAGTCAGATATTCCGAAGTGTAGTATAAAAATTAAGCGAGGGAAAAAATATGCAGGACGTTTTACAGATCTTTTTGTACAGCGAGGACGGGAACACCTACTCGTTCAAGGGGAGTTTGTACGAAGGGGCGCTCACGCTGGACGGATACGACAGCATTCCCGGCATTTCGCACGCGTACGGCGACGGCGAGGCGGCGTATTTTTACAAGTTCGACCGCGAAAACACGCAAAAGCTCATCGAAGCCTTTCAGACGGAGGACTTGCTGGAAAGCATCCGCAAGTTTTACGGCGGCAAAACGCGGCACACGGAATTCGAGGCCTTCTGCAGAGAACACGGCATCGAATTCGAGGACGGGGACATCAACCTGCGGCTGGGCTGGCACTACATCCCCTGACTGCGGCAATACGGACAAAAAGGCGCGTTCCGAAATTTTCGGAACGCGCCTTTTTCGTGAAAGAAAAAGTTTTTCTAGGCGGCCGGGAGATATTACATAAAAAAGTGCAAATTTTCGTAAAACTGTTGCATGATAAAATATCACGTGCTATAATAAAAATGTCGAATTACGGGGAAAGGTGCGCCTTTTCCCGCTTTGGCGCCATATTTTTGCGGACGGGAGGTCTTTTTTATGCCGCGCAGGGCGATCGATTGGAAGAAAACGGGCAAACAGCTGTTATTTTTGAGGAACGACAATCTCTCTTTGCGCAAATATGTGTGCAGGGAAAACAACTACGACAAGGGAGAATGCGACGGCAGGTGCGACACCTGTAAGTACGACATGGATACCAGTATCAGCAGGAGCGAACTTGCCAGGGTATTCAGCGTGACGGAAAGCGTTGTGTTCAACTGGGAAAACGGGATCACGCCCGTATCGCTGGAAGATATGCTCTTTTATTGCGAGATCGCGGGGGTGGACCTGAAAGACCTCATCGTGTTTGAAAATTAGGGTCACATCGGGAAAAAGATAAGGGAAAAACGAAGGGGAAAAGGGAAAGAGTATTGCACAAAAAGAGCGCTCGCCGCGGGCGGCGCGCGCCCTTTTTGCAGGAATGAGCGAAGGAAAACGCCTTGTCCGCTTTGTCAGCAGGCTGTTTTCTTCGCCCTTTTTGTTTTATAAAGGAAAAAGGAGCTTGTCTTTCTGTTCTTGCGATCATCTTGTAAAATTTACGGGAAAAAAGTAAAATCCTGCAAAAGGCTGCGGAATTTGCAGAGTGGGCGGGGTGCGCGGAAAAAGCGGACGTGATATACTGGTTGCACAGTCGGAAGGCAAGCGGAAACGGAGAAGAAAATGAAGCAAATGGGTTTTGAGATCGGCGCGCTGCAAAACGAACTCTGGCAGGTGCGCAAGCAGCGCAGGTTTGTCATGCGCAGCTCGGAGGAACGGCTGCACGAACTAGCGGAAAACGCCTGGTCGGAGGACAGCCTGGCGCAGCTGGTCAGAAAATACGGGCTGTGCGACGTGTGCGACTTTTCGGGGCTCAACATCTCGGCGGCGCGGGTGCTTGTCAACTGTGCGATCGCGGCGCTGTACAGGTATCCGCTGCTGCGCAGCAGGTTCTGTTATCTGGGTTCGCAAAAGGGGTACGTGGCGCTGGTAAAGAAGTTTACGCAGTGCGACGCGGAAACGATGAAGGCGCTGGGCCTGCAGCACATCTGCGGGGCGGAATTGGCGAGATCGTTCGGGCAGGGGCTGCTCGAATTTATGGCGGAACCTTCCCGCGGCACGGGCAACGTGCTGGCGCAGGCGGTGCTGGCGGGCGGATTTCTGGACGGCGTCCTGCTGGACGAAAGGGATTTCAGCACAGAGCGGTTCCGCGAGATCAAGGAGAGTCTGGAAGAGAGCGTGAGGATAGGGCATTTTGCCAAGGACTGCGCCTCTGTTTCCGCCGTCATCTTTCACGAGATCGGGCATCTGCTCGATTCTCTGTGCGGCGTCAGCGAGGGCGCCGCAGTGCAGGAAGCGTTCCGGGAGGGGCGGGAAAGAAAGATCGCAAAGGAGCTTTCCGCCTATGCGGCAACTTCCCCCGCGGAATACGTGGCGGAAGGGTTTGCCGAATGTATGTCCTCCGGCGCGCCGCGCAGGGCGGCCCGCGCCGTTGCGGAGGCGATCGCAAAGAGTTATCAAACGCTGGAAGCGTCAAGATAAATATTATTTACAAGGAGAGGAATCCATGGAAAATCTCGAAAGGAAAAAAAGGTGCATTGACATTGTGTTCTGTATCGACGGAACGGGGAGCATGAGCGACTGCATCGAAAACGTGAAAAAGCACGCGCGCAACTTTTATTCGATGCTCGTTGAAAAGATGACGAGGCTGGGCAGCGACATCGACGAGACGCGCGTGCAGGTCATCGTGTTCCGCGATTACGGGTACGACGGCGCAAACGCCATGCAGATCAGCCCCTTCTTCCTGCTGGACCAGGACGCCGCCGATTACGAGGAATTCCTCGCAAACGTCAGGGCGCAGGGCGGCGGAGACGGGCCTGAAAACGGATTGGAAGCGCTGTATTACGCCATGCAGAGCGCATTCGAGAGCGGCGACGACGACCGCCAGGTCATCGTTCTGTTCACGGACGCGGACGCGCTCGAGCTGGGTGCGCGCGCGGACAAGGAAAACTATCCCAAGGACATGGTGGACGAGGCGGGACTGGACAAAATGTGGATCGGCAAAGATCAGACGCACGTCGGCTACCTCAATCAGCTGACCAAGCGCCTGGTCATCTTCGCCCCCGCGGGCACCAAGTACGAAGCGCTCGCCAAGCGCTGGAACCTCACCTGGTACAAGGCGGTTGCGGACGACAACGGACTTTCCGAGATCTCCTTTGAGGACATCATCGACCTCATCGGCAAATCCGCGACGGCAAAGGCGAGGAGATAAAACAGGACAGGCGGAGCCATTGCCGTGCGGGCAGTGGCTCTTTGCCGCGGGAAAGGACAAAGGAGGAAAATTATGATCTTTCACGGTTATGAGGTGGATCCCGAATACATTCTGGCGGGGTCGGACCTTCCCGACTGGCATTCGGCGGGGCTGGGCGAGTTCATCGTCGGGCGCAAGGACGGCAAGCGCTGGTTTATCAAGCGCAACAACGAGTACCGTTTCCCCACCGCCAAAGAACAGCCGGACAAGGAACTGCGCGATTTCTACCTGATCCCCGCCAAACAGTACCAGGCAGATCGGGAACTTCTGCGCAAACTGATGGTCGAAAAGGGCAAACTGACGGCGGAAAAGGACCACATCGTCCCGGAAGTGGAGCATTTCATTTCGGAGGGCAGGATCGTCCTGGTCAGCCGCTTTGTGGAAAACATCGCGCGGGATGCGGATTTCGTGGGCATGGACGCGGCGCATTTCATTCCCTTCTGCGCGGACGTCGCCCGGCTGATCGCCAGACTGCACGAATGCGGCATCATCCACTGCGACCTCAAAGTGGGGCAGCCGGACGACGTGATGAGCGGCAACGTCGTGGCGGCCGTCGAGGGCGGGAAACTCATCCCGTACCTCATCGACTTCGACCTCTCTTTTCCCGCGCCTCCCGCAAAAAATCCCGAAAGCATCCCGCATTCGGACAATTACGAAAGCCCCGAGATCATTCCCTACATCGACGGCGACGAGGAAAAATGCACCGAGATCACGATGGCGACGGACGTCTTCACGCTGGGAATCGTCTTTCACAAGCTGTGGACGGGCTCTTTCCCCGCAGTGGAGGTGGAGCGCGCTTCGGCGGGCCGCTGCGTAGCCAACGACAAGGCGGTCACCATTCATAAGAAGTTCGACGTGCGCATCGGGGAAAAATGCGGCGCCACCTTCATGTCGCTCATCAACTGGATGCTCGCCAAGGATCCCGCCGCGCGCCCCACGGCAAAACAGGTGAGAGAGGTGCTCACCGATCAGCTCGCGGTGCCGGACAAGTACCATAAAGGTTCGGACGTCAAGCAATTTACCGAACTTTGGGACGCGCACAAGCTGGCCGCGGAAAGGCTCCCGTCCGATCAGATGCAGGCGAAGGGCGTCGCTTCCTTCAAGCGAATCAACGACGGCGGCCGCCTGAAATATCTCGTTTCCACGGCGGACGGAAAGGAGGCGAGCCTCTCTCTCGAAGAGATCATCGCGGCGGGTTACGCCGCACGCAAGCCCGCCAACGTGTCCGAGCCGTGGGAGGAACACAACATCGTCATGGCCTCCCCCGAGGACATCGCCGCCAAGGGCTATGTGGAGGTGACCGCGGCAACGGCGGGCGGACACCGCTACCGCATCGTCACCGCGACGGGCGTGGTGTTCACGCACGGCTACGAGTGGCTGATCTCCGAAGGTCTTGCCGTCCGCAAGGCGGTGGAAGCCATCGAAGGGGACGAGCCGTGGCCGGGCGACGGCAAGTACGCCAGCCCCGAATTCCTCGCGGAACGCGGCGTGAAAAAGATCCTGCGCGTCAAGTACGGCCCTGAAAACAGGTACCGCGTGGAGTTCAAGGACAGGGAACCGCTCGACTACGTCAACGCGGGGACCATGAGAAAACTGAGGTATCTCGTATGAAAGATCTTTCCTTTGTTTTTCACGTAAGCACTCCCAACAACGAGGACGTGGAGCCTCTGTTGTACAAAAACTGGCTCGCCGCCGCCGACGGAATGGGCGGTTCGGGCTGTATGCGGCACAGGGTGGAGGAAAAGTACCGCGCGTCGCTTCAGGCGGTGCTCGGCTGCGTCCTGCCCGAGTACGAAAAGAGCGCTTCCCATCCCGATCTCGCCCCGCTCCTGCCCTATGCGGAAGGGGAAAATTGCTATTTTGCGCGCATCTTTGCGCCCCTTATCAAAGACGAAGTCAACACGTCCGCTCGCTGGGCGTCCCGCATCGTCATGGCGCGCTTTCTGTACTTTCTCGTCGCGGCGGAAGGGGCGGGGAAATGCGACCCTGACGATGCGCAGTTTGTTGAGAAAACGGAAAAATTCATCAGCCGCGGGCTGGAGCGGGCAAAATCCGTGCTGCACCTTTCGGTGGACAATCCGAGCATGACATTGCTCCCCACCACCTTTGCCGCCCTCCGCTATCTGCCCGTATCCGAAGAGGAATGCGCCGTCCACGCCCTCTGGGCAGGGGATTCGCGCTGTTACGTGCTGGACGCGCAGGGCCTGCGCAAACTTTCCGCGGACGACGAGGACGAGAGCAAACTGCTCACAAACAGTTTCAACGCGGAGGGCCACGCCCGACTGAATTGCCGCGCCTACCGCCTGAAAATGCCCTTTGTTCTGCTCTGCGCGAGCGACGGGTTTTTCGACGCGTACGACAAGACGGGCCTGCCCGTCGAGGCAAAGCTTTTAGGCGACATTCTCGGCGCGTCCTCGGCGCAGCAGCTGAAAGAAGTGCTCGTTGCCCGCTACAACAACAATCTTTCGGACGATACGAGCGTGGCGTTTGTTCCCGTCGGGTTTGATTCCTACGAGGAGATCCGCAGCCTGCTCTCCGCCCGCCGCAAACAGATGGACGAACTGTACGCCCTGCACAGGGAATGCGCGCCCGTCCTCGCCCTCATCGACAAGCCCGAATTCCGCGTGACGGCAACCATCTGCGACCGCTTTCAGATGAAATTTGCGGACATCATCCGCGCGCTGACGCAGGCGTATTATCAGGGCAAAAAGGAATCGCTCCTCACTTCGTGGTGGCGGGAAGTCATCGCGCAGAGCGAAACCGAGTGCAGGCAGGAATATTCCGAGCGCGCGCGGGAACGCAGGGAACAGCTGAAAAAAGAGGCGGCGGAAGAGATCGAAAAGCGCGGCTATGCCGCCTGTTTCCGCAGGAAAATATTGCCCGGCGGCTGGATCACCGACCACGTCGAGGCGCTGCGCACCGCAACCGAAGCGCTGGCAAAGGCGGAAGCAAAACTCGCCTCTTTCTCCTCCTGCAGGGAAAAACTTCTCGTGGAGCGGGAGGAACTGCGCCGCAATCTCCGCGCGGAACAGCGCGAACTTCTGTCCGAATTTCTCCCCCTGGTCGACGCCCCCGAAGGCGCCGCGGAAGACGTGCTGTCCGACAGCAAGCTCCGCTGCTCCCTCACATTCTGGCTGAACAATCTTTCCCGCCTCGAACTGTATCTTTTCGATCGGAAACTCAAACTCGGCGACGCGGAGCGCAACGGGAAGTACAGAAAGATGTTCCGCAAGGCGGAAGAATACTACGAGCATTGCAAAAGAGCGGAGGCGGACGAGATCAGGGCAAAATCGGAGTGTGCCCTCTGCGAAAAGGAGTACAGGGCCGCCCTGAAAAAGGTGAAAGATCACATTTCCACCATCTTGCAGGAGCGCCGCAACCTCCTGTCGGCGGAGTTTATCGCCGATCTGGACATGGACGCGATCATGTTCGGACAGATCGCGCGGGAGGAACTGTGCGAGCGCGTTTCGCAAAAACTCGTGCAGGAGTACGCAAAGGATCCGCGCATGATCGCGGACACGCTGGACGCGTACAAGACCTCGGCCGAATCCTGCATCGATTATCTCTTCCCCGCGTCCAGGCTGGCCGATTTCCGCAAATACTATCTGTACAGGGGGGAAGCGGGTTCGGAAAAATACGCTTCCTACCGCGCCCGCCTCGCCGCCTATGAGGAGGAGACGGACGCCCTCCTGCGCGCACCCGCCGCTCCCGAACAGGGGGAAGGCGATCGGAAACAAAACGGAGAATCAATATGCTGAACGATTATGTCTGCCCCGATTGCGGGCTTGTCATCCGCGACGGCTCTACTTCCTGCATTCGCTGCGGCTGTCCCATGCCGCAGGTGAAGGCGGGAAAAAAGACGCCCGTCAAACTTCCCTATACCGAATGGGCGGGTCACAACGACGTCAGATCCGCCCCCAAGGATAAATACGGCAACCCCAACGGCACCAATTACGACCTCCTGCGCGACGGCAGCATGAAGGGGTACAAGATCTTGCTCATCAATCTCTGTCCCGACTGGGATACCTGCGGCAAGCGCGCCAATTACGAAAATCCCATCCGCGCTCTCACCAACAAGGGATTTGAGGTGATTTATACCACCTCTTTCCCGCCCGATCTGGCAAGCGCCACGCAGGACGTGTGCCAGCTTTGGCTGATCAGCGGCAACAGGCAGAGCATCACCCCCGATCAGGTGGATCAGGTCATCCGCTTTTACAATTCGGGCAAGGGCCTGTACCTGTGGGCGGACAACGATCCCTTCTTTGCCGACGTCAATCCCGTCATCCGCAAGCTGTTTTCCACTTCCATGTCGGGCAATTACAAAGGGGACCGCGTTCTGGGCGTGCAGAAAAACGCCTACGACGTGGGCATCGTGGCGGGGCATCTCATCTCCACGGGCATCGCAAACTTTTACGAGGGGATCACCATTTCCAACGTCGCCATGACGCAGAAACTGAAACCGTTGATGTATTCTTCGGACGGAAAGGTGGTCGCGGCCTATTCGGATGCCGACAAAAAGCGCGTCCTCATCGACGGCGGATTTACCCGCCTCTGCAACAAATGGGACAGCGCGGGTACGGACAGATACGTCGTCAACGCCGCGGGCTGGCTGGGCAATTTCGAGCGCTTCGGCTGGCGCATTCCCAAATAACTGAAAAAAAATGCCGCCCTTCGGGGCGGCGCGTTTTCGGGCGCGTTCCAAGAGGAGGGGAACGCGCCTTCTTTTTTAAGGAAAGCACGGCTTTTTGCCGCTGCCGAGCAAAAAAGCAGGGGAAAAGTGAAAAAATTTTTTTCTTTGTGAAAAGTTTGCGAAATCTTTGCGTTTTTTGTCGGAAAATGGTATAATGACAAAGATAGCTTTTCAGGCGTTCTGGAAAGAAAAAAATTTAAGAGGGGTTTTACCTATGAAACTGGTTTACGGCGTAAAAGACAGACCCAAGCCTTTGCAGCTGGTTCTGTTTGCTCTGCAGCAGCTGCTCGCCATCCTCGCGGCGACCATCGCGGTGCCTATGATTATTAACCAAAATTATCCAGATGTAAATATGTCTGTTGGTGCCGCTCTGTTCGGCGCGGGTATCGGAACACTCGTTTATCTGCTGTTCACAAAGTTCAAAAGCCCTGTGTTTCTGGGCAGTTCGTTTGCGTTTATCGGTTCTATGTCCGCAGCCTTCGCGGGCGGCGTATCCGCTTCGCTCGGCTATCTCGGGCTGATCATCGGCGCCTGCTTCGCGGGTCTCGTGTACGTCGTCATCGCCATCATCATCAAGCTGGTCGGCGTCAAATGGATCGATAAAGTGATGCCCGCCGTGGTCATCGGGCCTACGGTCGCCATCATCGGTCTCTCTCTTTCTGGCAACGCCATCGGCGATGCGGTCAGCGCCGTTTACGACAGCGCCGCAAGCGCCTACATCATGGATACCCATTCCATTCTCTGCCTCATCTGCGCGCTGGTCACCTTCGGCGTCACCATCACCTGCTCTGTGTACGGCAAAAAATTCCTGCGCATGATCCCGTTCATCATCGGTATCCTCTCCGGTTATCTGCTGGCGGCGATCCTCACGGTCATCGGCATCGCGGGCAACGTGGAAGCGCTGAAAATCATCGATTTCTCGCTGTTCAATTCCATGGAATGGTACCCCAACTTCACCTTCCTGCAGATCTTTAAAGGCAGCCTTACCCCTGCGGAAGGCAGCAGCATCGGCGCTTACATCGGCACCATCGCCGTGGCGTACATCCCCGTCGCGTTCGTCGTGTTTGCCGAGCACCTCGCCGATCACAAAAACATCTCTTCCATCATCGAAAGCGACCTGCTCGTCGATCCCGGTCTTTCCAGAACGCTCCTCGGCGACGGCGTAGGTTCCATCGCGGGCGCCTTCTTCGGCGGCTGCCCCAACACGACGTACGGCGAATCCGTCGGCTGCGTCGCCATTTCCGGCAACGCTTCCGTCGCAACCACCTTCGTCACGGCAATCTTTGCCATTCTCTGCTCCTTTATCGGCGTGTTCACCACCTTCCTCGATACCATTCCTTCCTGCGTCATGGGCGGCGTGTGTATCGCTCTGTACGGCTTTATCGCCGTCAGCGGTCTGAAAATGCTGCAAAAAGTCGACCTCAACGAAAACGGCAACCTGTTCACCGCATCCGTCGTGCTCATCGCGGGCGTGGGCGGCATGGCGCTCAAGTTCGGCGCGGTCACCGTTACGGCCATCGCGTGCGCGCTCATCCTCGGCATTCTCACCAACCTCGTGGTCAACGTCGGCAGAAAGAAAAAGGAAGATCGGCAGGCAGAACCCGCTGCGGATGCCGCTCCCGCCGCGGAAGCTTCCCCCGCACAGGCAAAACAGTCTGAAACAAAAGAGGAATAACACCGTAATTTTCCGCCCCTGCAAAGCAGGGCGGAAGACGATCACTGCATAGCATAAAAGAAGGCGTCCCCGAAAGCCGCAGGCTTTCGGGGACGCTTTTTTGTTGCAATTTTTGGGGTACGTATCGCCGAAAAACGATTTAAACGGGGCTTGCGCTTATTTGACGGGGAACCCGAAAAGCGCTTTTTTTTCTTTTGGGAAAAGAAAGAGCCCTGCATTTTTAACAGGACTCTTGCGAAGGATATGAGATCTTGCGATCAATAGAATGTGATGCTGTTGAGGGTGCGGAATTTCCCGTCCTCCGCCGATTCAAACTTGCCCGAATGTTCTATCCTCAGGTTGGCGGCGGAAAGCGTCCTCGCCATCTCGTCGTCGTCGGGGATGAGGGTATTTTTGTGCAGGCTCTGCGAGAAGGTGGAAAGACCGATGATGTACGCCTCTTCAAACACGCAGTTGGTAAAATGGGCGGACGTGACGTTGGTTTCTGTGGAATTTTCCTTGGAACCGAAGCTCACGTTGCGGAACACGCAGTTATAAAAGCGCGCGTGCGAGAGGTTGGCGGAGGACAGGTCGCAGTTTTCAAACAAAACGTTGTCTATCCTCGCGCTGATCATGTTTGCGCCCGAAAGGTTGCTTTCCGAAAACAGGCAGGCGAACAGCCGCGCGTTTGCCAGTACGGACTGGTTGAGCGCCGAGTGCGCAAACGCCGTTCCCAGCAGCAGGGAATAGGTGAGGTTGACGCGGTGCAGGTCGGACCAGCGCAGCAGGCAGTTGCTGAAAAAGGACTTTTTCAGGTCGGCGAGGTTGAGCACGGAGCGGTCGAGGTTCATGCCCACGAAACAGCTGCCCGCCGCCATGCAGTTCTGCAGGTTGCAGTCCTGCATATCGGCGCAGGCGTACACGCTGTCCCGCCACATTTTCTTCGTCTGCGGAATGGGGTATTCCGTGTATTCGTAGCCGTTTTTGCGGGCGGGATCGGCGTCCGAAGACCCCGCCGTCAGCTCTTCGAGATAGGAGGTCTTGCGGTCTGTATTGAAAAATTTCGCATCGATGAGCAGCGCCTTTTCAAAGCTCGTGCCCGTCATTTTGCAGTCGAGGAACACGCTGTCCAGCACGCTCGAACGGGTAAAGGTGGCCTCGCTTAGGTCACAGCGGCTGAAGCGGCACTTGCCCATGTTCACGCTGGCAAAGTTGGTCATTCTGCCGTCGTTGTAGTTGAAGGTGCTCCCGCTGACGTCGCTGTCGTCAAAGGACGCGCCGCAGATGTTGACGTAAGAAAAATCGGTGTCGGGCAGGGAGACGCGCTTCACGCTCGCGCTGCACAGGTTCGCGGGCCTGTAATTGACGCCGCTGCTGTAAAACACCTGCCTCTTGCCCTCCGTTTCCGCTTTCTCCACCCAGGCGAGGATGTCGGGTTCCAGGCAGAAGGTCAGCGCCTCGCCCGCGTACTTTTGCAGGCAGTCGGCAATGTCGCGGTTGATGGGTTCGGTAAGTTTTGCAAAGTTTTCCGCAGGTTCGGGGCGCAGGTCGATGCCGAGCGTCTTTTTTTTCAGTTCGCCGCCGTCGGGAACGTTTCTCGCAAGTTTGGAAAGGATGTCCTCGTCGATGTCGCCGGGGACAAGTTCGCCGTTGTAAAACACGTTAAAGCGCTTGCGCAGGGAAATTTCTTTCACCTCGTCCTGGTTGTAGGAATGGCGGTCGGTGATCCGCTTGTCCAGGAAGGTGACGGCATTGAGCGCCATGTCGTTGAGCACCGCGCCCGAAAGGTCGGCGCCCGCCAGGGTGGCGTAATTGAAGGTGGAACCTGCAAAATCCGCGCCCGCCGCGTCGATGTTTTCCAGCGCGCACATGGAGAGGTCGCTCCTGCGCAGGCTGGCGTTGGTGAAGTTGGCGCCCGTAAATTCGGAGGACATGAAGTTGCTCCCGTTGAGGATGGAACGGCTGAACTGCGCTTCCCGCAGGAAGGAGTGGGGCAGGTTGGACGCCATGATCTTGACGTAGCTGACGAGGTATTTGAGGATGAGCCCCTTCACCGTTTCGGCGAGGATGATGATGCGCAGCATCTGTCCCTTTTCGCGCAGGTACATCATGTCGCTGGAATTGGAGTTGGGGGAAAAGGGCATTTCCTCCACGACGGAGAGGTACTGGCTGAAATTGACGAGGTTGTTGAGCACGTCGAACAGATCCCCGAGGGTGACGCGCAGGGCGGCCTTGTAGTCGGCGACGATCCTGGCGCGCTTTTCCCCGCCCGTTTCAAAATCCTTGTAACAGGGGTCGGATTTTTCCTCCCTGCCCGCGGCGCGGGTGGTGCTGCGGATGATCTGTCGGATGCGCTCCACGTCCTGGTAGGCGGGGTCGCTCTCGTTGACGCAGTCCACAAACTGCCAGATGATCGCCTGTTTCACCTCCTCGATGCCCGATTCCTCGGTGATGATGGAGCTGTCGATGGAGTCGTGGCAGATCCTGTAGAGAATGGTCTGGATGAGGTTGAGGTTTTTGGCAAGGCGGAATTTCAGGTCGCTGAATTCGTCGGGCGTGTAGCTGTTTCCGTTGCTGCGCGATTCCCAGCGCACCCTCGTTTTGGTGGTTTTGAGGTAGCTGGCAAAGGAAAAATGCTTTTTCCCGAAAATGGCGGGATAGAAAAACCCGCCCGAACGCTCGTTTTCCTGCGTTTCGGCGCTCTCGCTCTGTTCGGTGTACTTTCTGAATTTGTCGCCCAGGCTGGAAAAATATCCCCGCAGGGAATTGTTCCTGTCCGCCGCGTTCATCTGTTCAATGTAGCTCGTCTTCATAATTTTTCTCCTTATCGCAGTTTTCCCGATCACAGCCGCACGGTGCGGGGCAGGCTCAGCGTGTTGTTCTGGCAGCAGATGCAGTCAGGCCCTAACATATAGTAGGGGACGGCGTCCCCCGTCTTTTCGTTAAATGCGTCTATTTTTTTCTGCAAAGCAAAGTACAGCTTGTACACATACGCCATGGACGGCGCCACGCAGTCCTCCAGCGGCGTGCCGCGCAGGGGTCGGAACAGCGAGATGATGGGCTGAATGCCGTTTCCGATCATCCAGTCCATGCCCGCGGCAAAGCTTTCCCGCGGTTCCAGGCCGAGAATGACCATCGAGCGGATCTGCTGGAAGGCGAGGTGCGTGTTTTTGCTCAGCGTCTTGAACCAGATATCCTGCGCTTTCAGGAGCATCTCTTTGTACGTTTCTCGTTTGTTTTCCGATTTTCCCGGCATATATTTGGCGGCGCAACGCTCGTCGAAGATCTCGACGTTGAAGGACAGCTGGTCCAGCCCCGCCTCGCGCATCTTGCGGATGCCCTCTTCGTCGCAGGGGAGGATCATGGCGTACACGTCCGCGCCGTCGGGGTACTTTTCCCCTTTGGTGACGTTCTTGATGATTTTGATGATGGAAACCACCTTGTCGATGGTGGCGGCGTTCTGGGCGGGGGACTGTCCGCCGATGAGGAAGTGCCGCAGGCGGGAAGTTTCGTGGTCAGCCCAGTGCCTGCGCACCACTTCTTCGATGGATTGCAGGTCGATGCCGTTGTCGGGGTCGCGCTCGATGTTGCAGAACTTGCACTCTTTCTTTCGGTCGCCCGCCTTGTAGATACAGCTGTTGGTCACGTGTACGCGCAGCCTGTCCGTGGAGAGATAGGCGACCTGGCTGTACAAAAATCCCTTGGACGTCCTGTTGTTTGCCAGCGGATCCTGCGGATAAAAGCGGATCTCGCAGAGCTCGTTGCCGTAGTAGGAGAGAAAATACTTTCCCTCACGCACGTCGATGCGGAAGGGGGAAAAGTCCTGGAATTTGTTGCTCAGCGGCGCGTTGATGACCACCCCGTGCAGTTTTTCGCCGAATTGCAGGTCTACCGCGTCGTTGGTGGCGGGGCGCAGTCCGCCGTGCTGTCTGCGCGCCTCTGCGGAAACGTTCACCCCCTGCGTCAGCAGGGCGATCTTCAGCGCCAGCAGGGACTGGGCGGAAACTTCTCCGCCCGCGGCGATCTCGCAGATCTTTTCCTTGAATTCCGCCATGGGCTCGCACACGCATTCGTCCAGATTGACGCCGCCGTCCTCGTTCGCCCAGCAGATGTTGGTGCGGAACACGAGTCTGTAAAAGTGCGCGTTGTCGTCCAGCTTGCACAGTTCGCGCGGGAGGGGCCTGTATCCGTCCGCTTCGGGAAAGCACAGTTTTCCCGGCAGCGCCTTGCTCTGGTATCCGAGCAGGACGCCCTCGCCCGATTCCGCCTTTTTCGCCGCGTTCACGGCGTTGAAAACGTGCAGGGCGTGCGTCTCGTCGCCCGTGTAGTTGTAAGAATAGTTGGAGTATTCCACGCGCAGTCCGTCCAGGTACTTCGCGTAGTTTGCGGCCTTTTCGCCGTCCTTCCACGCCGCGAGGTTGATCTCCTGCAGGGAGGGGAAGCCCTGTTCGGCAAGCGCGCGGTTGACTAGTGCAGAGGACGCCTGGAAACGGCAGTTGACTTCCAGAAGTTTCACTTCGTCCCCGTAGATCATGCCGTCTATGCCCAGAATGCCGCGGTAGCCTTCGGCGCGGATCTTTTCGCACAGCGCGGCGCAAAGTTCCTTGAATTTTGCAATGTGCCTGCCGTTCACCCTGTTTTCGGGTTTGTCGTCAAGGCAGGCCAGGCGGTCGTACTCCACAAAATCGGCGCCGCGGTACATCAGCCGCTTCACGCTGCTCGAATTGTCCGCCTTTTCGTAGTCCGCCCGCATGATCTGTATGGAGCCCGGCGCAAAGAGGACGCCGTCTTTAAAGAGAATGGCGTGCAGATTGACGGGCACGTTGTCCTCGCGGTAGACGGAAAAGAGCATACGCTTGTCCTCGCCCGTAAAGTTCTTGAACAGCTCGCTGTTTTCCCGCGTCATGATGTAGGTGCCGTTTCCGCCGCTGGCGATGGGGCGCTGTAAAATAAATTTATGCCCTTCTTCCTCGCGCACGCCCAAAAGTTTGCATACGGTGGCATATTTGCAGTCCGCAACGCTGCCTTCGGCAACGTCCAGAAGGGCGCCTTTCAGCCCCTTTTCGTCGCAGAACCTGTGAAATTTCTGCTTGTCGCTGAGGGTGTCGAGCACGCCCTTTGCGTTCACGCAAATGTAGCGTTCGCCCAGCGCCTCGCCCAGCGAAACGCCGTTGTCCCGCGCGCTGTGCACGTTGTAGTAGGCGCTCTGGTTGTAAAAGTAAAACCGCGCGCGTGGATGGCTGTTGGCAAGCGCCACCGCGCGGTCGAAGAGAAACTGGTCCTGCTCCTCGCTGATCTTGTTGTGATCCACGCGGCGGGAGGATCCCTCGTCGCACAGGGCAAACAGATTTTTGCGCTCGTCCGTCTCCCCGAACAGCGTCACCGCGCCCGCAAACATGCTCCCCGTCTGGCCGATGTCGGAAAGCCGCGTGCCGATCCACACAAATTCTCCGTCGCGGATCTCCGCGCGCTTGATGTATTCGTTGTACACCCGCTCGGTCACGTTGATGAGCTCGCGCGCGGCGGGGTTGAAGTTGTAATCGATGCTGTACGCGTTGGACTGGTGGGATAAGTTTTCGACGATCTTGTCAAAAGCGGTGCGAAGTTTTTCTTCGGGGAAGCTGCCTTCCGCGTATCCCTTGCCGCGCAGGCTTTCCCAGGCGAGTTCGTTGGTGCGCTTTGCATTTTTTTCCGTCCAGAGCCATCTGGTCAGTTCCTGGAGGAATTTGTTGATGTTCCCGCCGTAGGCTCTGCCCGCAAACACGGGCAAAATGCTTAAATTTTCGGCAGGGGAGCCCTCGCTGCGCAGCCGCTCGCGGCGCAGAAGTTCGTTGCACAGCATCAAAAGTTCCTTGCGCACCTGGTCGTCCGCGTTGTAAAACATCTTGCTCAGCTTGTCCGTGCCGCTGAGGACGGGGGTGCAGAAATCGTCGTTGATGACGATGATAAATACGCGCGTCTTTGCGATCGCGCGGCAGGACGCCTGTTCAAAATCCACCCCGTCGTTGCACAGGGGCGCGCAGAAGGGGACGAGCTCCGCATGATTGCAGCACAGGAGATTGTAGTACAGGATCTGCGCCACGGCGCCGCCCATCGCCTTCATGCCGCGGTAGCAGATAAACACGTTTTTGTTGGGATTGTTGAGTTTTTTGTCGATCTCTTCCAGATAGAAGTTGCTCATGCTGCGGCCTCCGTATTCTTTCATATATTTTATCATATCTCCCCGCTTTTTGCAAGTTTTATCATAATATGACAATTTTTATTTTCGTTCTCCCGTTCTGTCGTTTTTTCGCGGGAAAATCCCCTGAAAAAGATCTGTTTTTGCCCGCGAAAGAGCCGCGCTTTCTCGTGCAAAAACGGGGAGCAGGTTTGACATTTACGGAAAATTGTGTTACAATAAAAATATTGAAAAGATGCCTTCGGCATCGCCGCGGGAAACGCGATGCGTGCCTGCGGAGAGATCAAAAAATGCCGCAAAAAACGGGCGGCGGAGGTTTTTTATGATTTTATGCGTCGGTGAAATTCTCGTCGATATGATCGGAACAAACAGGGACGGTTCGTTCTTTTACGAGCGCAAAGCGGGCGGCGCGCCCTTCAACGTCGCGTGCGGCGTAAAGCAGTTCGGCGCGCAGAGCGCGTTTGTCGGATGCGTCGGCGACGACATCATCGGCAACTTTCTGGAAAAGTTTGCCCGCGCCCGCGATCTGGACGTCCTGCTCCTGAAAAGGGACGAAACCCGCAACACCACGCTCGCCTTTGTCGAACTGGACGAGCAGGGCGAACGCTCTTTCTGCTTTTTCCGCAAAAACACGGCGGACTATATCCTCCCCGAGGTGGACGAGGAGACCCTCGCCAAATCGGACATCGTGCATATCGGCTCCCTCATGCTCAGCGAAAAGGAGGGCAGGGAGTACGCAGGGCGCCTCGCGCGCCGCGCGCGGGAAGCGGGCAAGCTGGTCAGCTTCGACGTCAACTTCCGCACGGACATCTTCCGCGACGAGGCGGAGGCCGTGCGCCTTTATAAAGAACAGATCGCCCTTGCCGACATCGTCAAATTCTCCGAGGACGAGGTGGATATCTTCACGAAAGAATACGTACATTCTCTCTCGGATAAGCTCGTGTGCGTGTCTTTGGGGGCGCGCGGCAGCGAATGGCGCTTCGGCGGAAAGAACAACATCGTTCCCGCCATCCGCGTAAAACCCGTGGACACCACGGGTGCGGGCGACGCTTTTTATGCGGGCATGCTTGCAAAGCTGGACGGCGTTGCGCGAGAACAGTGGACGGATGAGTTTTTAAACAAGGCGTTTGCCTTTGCCAACGTCTGCGGCGCGCTCAACACGCTCGGGCGCGGCGCCATCGACAATCTTCCCACTCTCGCACAGGTGGAGGAAAAACTGTAACAAGCGCAGTCAATTTCTTTTCGTCTGAAAGGGAATGCGCGATCGGAAACAGAGAGGGCGGCCGTGCGGCCGCCCTCTTTTCTTATTGATTGCAGCCGCCTCCGCAGGTTTTGCGGGGGCGTTTTTTTTGTAAAAGAGCGCCGCGCGGCTCGTTTGAGAGGGGAAAAACGCTCAGAAGCGACCTTTTTTGACAAGGTTATCCGTTATTTTTCGCCCGCAATGTGATAAGATGCGGAAAAAGCCCTTCGGGAGAGGATACAATGCGGTTGCGGTTCAGATACGGATATAAGACGGCGCTCGTCTACTTTGCAGTGTTTGCGGGGATGGTTCTGCTCAATTTCACCATGCGTTCCTTTGAACCTTTTTCCCTGCCCCTGTTTGCGGCGGCGCTCACGTGCGGATTTCATCCGCTGGCGCTGGCGGGAATGTACATATTGGCGGGCGGCCTGTCGCTGTTGGCGGGGTTCAATGCGTTTATCGTCTTTCTGATGCAGGGGATCTTTCTGGGCGCCGTCTTTTTTGTGTACGAGCGCACGGGCAGGTCCATGCGCGCGGAATTCGGGCTGTGGTGCGCTCTGGCGCTTCTGCCCTTTTTGTGGCGGTTCGGGGGGTACGTATATGCCGATTACGTGCAAAGCGCCCTCGTTTCGGCGGCCATTTTCCTGCTGTGCCTGCTCTTTTTGGGGGCGGGGCGCAGTTTGCTGCTGCACGCGGGCAGGCGCCGCCTGTCCCCGGAAGAACTCATCTTTCTGGCGGCAAGCGTCGCCGCGGTCGGGGTGGGGTTGTACAACTGTCTGGGGGAAAATGTCTATCAGTCTGTCGCCCTTTTCCTCATTTTGCTCTCCTGCGCACTGCTGCGCAGCGCGTCCGCCGTGTTCTGCGCGCTGGTGCTGGGCATCGCGCCCTCCGTCTGCAGGAGCGTTTCGTCCATGTCGCCCGATCTGTACCCCGTCGCGGCCTTTTCCCTTTGTGCGGCGGCGGCCCTCTTGCTGCTGCGCGCGGGCAAGCTCCCCTGCGCGCTGGGCGCCTTTTTTGCGGACGTCTTGCTGCGCACTCTCTCCTGCCTCGCGGATACGGGCATGGAAGGGCTTACGCGGATGCAGTTTTACCTCACCTTGCTCGTGCCGCTCGTTCCCTGTCTGCTGTTTGTCTTTCTGCCCGAAACTCTGCTCCGCCGCGGTGCGCGGACGATCCGCCTGTACGGCGAGCGCCGCCTCACCCGCACCAGCATCGACAGGAACCGCGCGGAAGTGGGGGAACGGTTGTTTGAAATGTCTGCGGCCTTTCGGGAGATCGAAAACGCCTTTTACTCGTTTGCCGCCGAGCAGACGTTTGCGGGGGCGCCCGCTCTGTTGGCGGAACAGGTGCGCGCGGAGGCGTGCGCAAACTGCGAAAAGCTCTCTTCCTGCGATCAGAAAACGGACGGCGGACTTTTGCGGCTGACGGAAGTGGGCTGCGAGAAGGGGAAAGTGAGCCTGATCGACCTGCCGGGGGCGCTTTCTGCGGAATGTCCCAATCCCGCGGGGCTGCTGTTTTCCCTCAATCGGGTGCTTGCGGAATACCGTCGGGAGGCGCTGGAAGCGGAAAATGCCGCCGCCGCGCGGGAACTGTTTGCCAAACAGGCGCGCGCGGTGGCGGACCTTTTAAAAGATCTCGCCGTGCGGCAAAGTGTCCCCACGGGCGCCAACGTGCAGGCGGAGCAGGAGATCCAGGCCGCGCTGGGGAGTGCGGGCATCCCCTGCGACGAAGTGTTTGTTTTGGGGGAAATGCCCGAAATTTACCTTACCGTATGCGGAAATTATGCGCAAAGGCGCATTTGCGCCGCCCTTTCCCGCGCCATGGGAAAGGAGTATACTCTCTCCGCGCGGCGCAACGTGTGTGCGGACAAATACGTCTACGTCCTGCGCCCCACGCCCGTGTACGATGCGGCGTTCGGCGTGGCCTCCGCCACTAAGGAAGGGGAAAGCGCCTGCGGCGATACCACTTCCGTGCTGCGCATCGACGAGCGCAATTTTCTCTGCGCCCTTGCGGACGGCATGGGCAGCGGCGGGGAGGCGCGCTCCCTTTCGGACGCCGCGCTCAATCTGGTGGAAAGCCTCTTCCGCGCGGGTATGGCGGGGGAAACCGTCCTGCTCACCGTCAACAGGCTCCTGTCTTTCCGCAAAGGGGAGGGGTTTGCCTGCCTGGACGTCGCCACGGTCAATCTGGATACTGGCAGGGCGGACATCGTAAAGGCGGGTTCGCCGCTCGCCTTTCTCATCACCCGTTCCAAAGTGGAAACGCTGGAAAGCGATTCCCTCCCGCTGGGCATTCTCGAAGGGGTGCATCCCACCACCCTCACGCGCACGCTGTCGGACGGGGACGTGCTGGTTTTTCTCAGCGACGGGATCTCTTCGGCATTCGGTTCGGGGACGGACGTCGCACAGTTTTTGAGTCAGAAGATCGCCGCCAACCCGCAGGCGCTGGCAGATTCCCTGCTTGCCGAGGCGCTCGCGCGCAGCGGCAGGGCGCAGGACGACATGACTGTGCTTGCCGTGCGCCTCTTCTCGCGCACGCCCACGACGGTGGAGGGGAGCTGAAAAAATTCTCCCGCAGGCGGGCGCCGCATTGAAAAAATCCCTGTTGAGGGAGGGACAAACCAATGACGACACAATTTTTGGGGGCGGTCCTCTTGCCCTATCTGGCGATCGCCGCGGCGGCGCTGTTGCTGGGCAAATACGGCGGCAGGGCGCGCGGGCTGGTTGTGCGCTGGGTGTTTGCGCTGATGCTGTCTGCAGGCATCGCAAAGCAGATCGTCGCCGTGCGCACGGGCGTGTGGCATACGATGGTGCCGCTGCATTTTTCTTCCACCTTTTACCTGACGGTGGGCTGTTCGGTGTTTGCAAAAAATTTTCTGCGCCGTGCGGGGCAAAGTCTCTTGTTTGTCAGCGGGGTTCTGATGACGGTCGTACTCTTTGTCGATCCCGTCGCGGTGCTGGGCGAACCCGCGCTCGTGTTTACTTCGCACATCCGCGCTCACGGGTATTTCTTTCACATGGCCGCGGCGTTCCAGATGTTTGTGCTCCTGTTTTCGGGGGAATTGTCTTTGGGCCGGTACGATGCGCATATCTTTGCGCTGTTTGTCGCCGCTTGGTGCGCTCTCGCCATTCCGGGGGCCTTTTATTTTCGCATCAATTTCATGGGGATCCTCGTCTCTTACATCCCCTTGCTGGAACGGCTCCGCCTCGCCGCAGGCACTCCGCTCTATCTCACAGTCTGTTATTCGCTGCTCGTCTTATCGGTGTACGCATTTTTGTTTGTCTGCAAAAAGCTGTCACGTATGCCAGTTTTTCGTGCAAAAAGCGCACTCTACGGAAAGTAGAGCTTCTTTTTTGAAGAGTAGAGGGGCAGATTTGAAAAGTAGAACGCTTTTTTTCCGCAAGTGCTTGAAAACTTGCGGATTTTTTCATACAATACCATACGGTAAGAAAAGGCAGTCCTTGTGCAAGCGTTTCACATGCGGAAAGGGCGGTTTTTTGACTGAACAGAAAAAATTCCGCCGCGCGGTGGCATTGCCCCGCGCGGCGGCCGAAAAAAGGAGAACCATATGCAGGAGTATGTATTGTGCTGCGGTTCCACCGCAGACCTGACGGCAGAGCGGCTGCGCGAGAGGAACATCGAATACATTCCCTTTCATTTCAGTCTGGACGGCAAGGAATACACGGACGATCTGGGAAAGAGCATATCTTATCCCGAATTTTACGCCGCCATGGCGCGCGGCGCGATGACGCGTACCTCGCAGACAAACACGGACGAGTTTTTGCAGGCGTTTACCCCCTGGCTGGAAGAGGGCAGGGACGTGGTGTACGTTTCCCTTTCTTCGGGAATTTCCGGGACGTACAACGCCGCTCTCCTCGCGGCGCGCACGTTAAAGGAAAAATTCCCGCAGAGGAATGTGTATATCGTCGATTCACTGGGGGCGTCTTCGGGGTACGGGCTTCTGATGGAGGAGCTCGCCGACCTGCGCGATAACGGCATGGGCGCGGAGGAACTTGCCCGCCGTGCAGCGCAGATGCGGCTGTTTGTGCATCACTGGTTTTTCTCCACCGACCTCACGTATTATGTGCGCGGTGGCAGGATCTCGCGCGCCATGGGCTGGTTCGGCACGGTGCTGCGCATCTGTCCGCTCCTGAACATGGATAACCTCGGCAGGCTGATCCCCCGCCGCAAGGTCCGCACCAAGCCGCGGGTCATCCAGGAGATCGCCCGCACCATGTGCGAGCACGCGCAGGGCGGAACGGCTTATTCGGGCCGCTGTTATATTTCTCATGCGGATTGTCTGCAGGATGCGCTTGCTGTCAGGGAGCAGGTGGAGGAACGCATTCCCGCACTGCGCGGCAAGGTGCAGATCTTCGACATAGGCACAACCATCGGGGCGCATACGGGCCCCGGCACCGTCGCCCTCTTCTTTTTGGGGGACGAGCGGAAAGACTGAAAAATTTTTAAAAAAAGCCGCCTTTTCTCCCGAATATGGGAGAGGGGCGGCAGATCTCGCAGACAGGGCGCACGGGGGATCGCAAAAGAGAAAAGTCTGCGGGAAATACTTTAAACGTAAGGCGGAAAGTCCGGGTGATCCCCCGGACTTTTTTTTTCTTTAAAACGATAAGGGAAAAATCTTTGTAAAAATAAGGGAAAACGAGGGGGCGTTTTCCGTGAATTAAAGTTTTTTAACGGAAAAATTACTTCTCCTCTTTTTATTTTGTTAATCAAATAAACATTAAAATTAATGATTGACAAAGAAAAAAATACTTTTATAATGGAAGTACGAAGTGTGATCCGAAAAAAGACAGCTTTAACATTAAGATATACATTAAAGAGGGAAAATGAAAAAATATACATAATGATGGCTTTGCTCCTGGCGCTTTTGCTGTCGGGATGCGGGGAGAAATCGGCGCCCGTTCCCGTCCCTGCACCGGAGGGAGACTATTTTGTTCAGCTGGCGCAGGAATCCGTCGATCTTCTGGCGGGGCAGGAAGATGCGTACCGAAAAACGCTTGCAAGTATGCAGGTTTTTATAATAATATGAGGAGGGGTTATGATCAAAACAAGACAAAAATGGATGTTTGCGGTCCTGCTGATCGTTTGTCTGTCTTTGTGGATCGCCGCGTGCGAAAAGCCGACGGAAACAAAGCCGACATCGCTCAGCATCGCCAACAAAGAGGCGCTGACGGCGGAATGGCTGCTTGGTGATGCGGACAGAACGGTGGAGGTCTCTATGGAGCCCGATTCGTTCACGGCGGAAAACACGCAGATCACGGTCACGTCGGGCAACACCGCCGCGGTGGAAGTGTCGGGCATGACGCTCAAAGCGGTGGGCGCGGGTACCTCCGTCATCACCGTTTCGGCGGGAGAGCTGAAAGACGAGGTCACCGTCACGGTGAAACCTGTTCTCAGCGGCGTCAGCATCACAAACAAAGAGGCGCTGACGGCGGAATGGCTGTTCGGCGGTGCGGACAGGACGGTGGAAGTCTCTCTGACTCCCGATTCGTACACAACGGAAAACACACAGATCACGGTCACGTCGGGCAACACCGCCGCGGTCACAGTGTCGGGCATGACGCTCAGAGCGGTGGGCGCGGGCACCTCCGTCATCACCGTTTCGGCGGGAGAGCTGAAAGACGAGGTCACCGTCACGGTGAAACCTGTTCTCAGCGGCGTCAGCATCACAAACAAAGAGGCGCTGACGGCGGAATGGGTCGAAGGGGACGCGGACAGGACGGTGGAGGTCTCTCTGACGCCCGATTCCTTTACGTTGGAAAATACGCAGGTCACCGTCACGTCGGCAAACCCCGAAGTGGTGGAAGTATCGGGCATGACGCTCAAAGCGGCGGGAGCGGGCACTTCCGTCATCACCGTTTCGGCGGGAGAGTTTACGGACACGGTGGAGCTGACCGTTCGCCCCGCACTGGAATCCGTTCAGGTGAGCAATAAGGATGCGCTGACGGCGCAGTGGATCATCGGTTCGCAAGATCGTACGGTGGAAGTTGCGCTTTCGCCGAGTGAATATTACAATACGCAAAACACGCAGATCACCGTGACGTCGGAAAATCCCGACGCGGTGGAAGTGTCGGGCATGACGCTCAGAGCGGTGGGTGCGGGCACTTCCGTCATCACCGTTTCGGCGGGAGACAAGAACGATACCTTTACGGTCAGCGTCGAGATCGGAGCTCCGCAGATCACGGTCGCAAAAGAGACGATCGAAGTGCTGCAGGATACGCCCGCATATCTGCTGGAAGGGGTCACGGTCAAGTCCTGCGACGGAAGCGATCTGAAAAGCTCCCTTTCGGTGGAGCTGTCCGACCCGGACAAAATGACTTACTCGTTTGAAAACCTCACCGTTTCCGAACCGGGCGCCTACACCGTGACGTTTACCGTTTCGGATCCCCGTGACGCTTCCAAGACGGCGAGCAAGACGGTGGACGTGGACGTTTACAGAAAGATCTTTACCTGGCAGGACAACACCTGGACGGTCGGCAACGAGATGAGGCCGAATACGGAACAGACGGTTGCCGGCAGCAATACAGGATTTACCATTGCGCAGTTCAATCTCAGTCCTTCCACGCTCTATTATGCGGAGGCGGTGTACACCGTCGGCGATCCGCACGGCAGCCGCGTGATCGGAATGGGGCATTTTGCGGAGGGCAACACTTCCCGCTGGCTGGCGATGTGCGTGGACCGCGGAGACAGAAACCATAAAGCCAAGGACTTTGATACGACGGACGGCAAGAGCTGGGATCTGAACGAGTATGATACGTACGGCAGGTTCTGCGCTTATTCTTACCAGATCGCCAATTACAGGGGCATCCCTGACAAGGATGCGGGCGTGGTCAAGTACGCGATCGCGCGCAGCGGCGATTACTTCTATGCGTTTGTCAACGATACATATGTGTGCTGCGTCTCCCTGGAATACTACCGCGATCAGCCCACGCTTCCCGGCATTTTCGGACACGCGATGGATACGACGGTGCTTTCCTCGATCGTCTATTTCGGCGGAGAGCAGGCGCAGCAGAAGCTGGATTCCCTGCTGGCAGACGGTTCGCAGATGGGCGCGCATGTTCCCGCTGACTGGGCAGCCGCTTCCCTCAACGACAATCTGAAAATCAACCCTATCAGCGAAACGCGCGGTCTGAATTACGATTATACGGATACGATGTCCGATTTCAACAACGGAATGGCGGGCCCGTACCTGTATCTGGACGGCGATTTCACCTTCTCGTGGGAATATAAAAACACGGGCATCGGGGACACGGCGAACAAGCGCCGCATGATCCTGGAAGTCAGAAACTTCCTGTACGGGGCGGAGATCGTGCAGTTCGGCGCCGATCTTGCAAACAACAAATACCTCCTCAACGTCTCCCAGAAAGAGAGCTGGTGGGAGCAGACGGCGAACTTCCCCGACGAGGAAAAGGGTACGCGTTATACCATTTCGCGCCGCGTGATGGACGGTTATGACGAGTACACGATGACGGTGCAGTCTCTGGATGATCCCGATCTTACGTTTACGCGCACCGTTCAGTGGGACGGCAAAAACAGCGCGGGAGGTGTGGCAGACGACAAGGTGGGCAGGCCCGTCCTGTTTGTATGGCACAACTACTTCACGTCGGGCGAGTATTCCAACATCACCTGGAGCATCGACGACGCGCAGGCTTAACAGAAAAAAAGCCGCTTTTCCCGCCGCGGGCGGGAAAAGCGGTGAAAAATACCAGACTGTAAACAGTCCGCCGCACGCGTCGTGCTGTTCAGAAATTTATCAATAGAAGGAGTTGAAAATGAAAACTTTTTGGAAAAGGATCGTATCCGTTCTGATGTGTCTCGCCCTTGCGGCCGCACCGATCCTGATGACTGCCTGCTCACCCAAGCAGTCCGGAGGCGGAGAGGAAAAATCGGAATACACCGTCGTTTACGATCTGAACTATGAAGGTTCTACCAACAGGACGGTCACCGTCTCCGCGGGAACGCGCGCCACAAACTGGAAGCCGTCCCGTGCCGACTACGATTTTATTGCATGGTACACCGAACCCGAATGCACCACGAAATTCGATTTTTCGCAGTACATCAATGCGGACACCCATATCTATGCGAAGTGGGAAAAGCAGGCCGCGCAGTATACCGTGACTTTCGATTTCAATTACAGCGGCAAGGGTGAACCCGCCGTCGTCAAAGTGACGGAAAACGAAAAGATCGCCGAGCAGTATCTGCCCACGAGCCCGAGGCTGGGCATGGAGATCTCCGGCTGGTTCGAGGACGCCGATTGCACGTTGGCATGGAACATGGACAGAGACGTCGTCACGGAGGACATCACTCTCTATGCGGCGTACGAAACGGATGCGAGCATTCCCCGCAATCCTGACGGCTCCATCAAGTATGAAAACGTGGTCGTCAACTTCTGGGTCGGCTCCAACTTCGGTTACGATGCTTACCTGAAGTCCCTGGTCAACCGCTTCAACAGCGAGAACACCGGCAAGATCCGCATCGATATGACTTTCAGCGGAAATCTCGTGCAGAGCACGACGGCCCTGCGTATGCAGCAGATGCCGGGAATGAACGCAGGTTACACAGGCTATTATTCCGTAGAGGAAGTTTACGATTTTGCCGGCATCGAGTATTCCCGTTCCGATTACTTTGAACAGGCTTCCCGCGATAGCTATGTCGGCGGAAAGATGTATTCCGTACCCGTCATCATGGGTGCGCCCTTCTTCGTGTACAACAAGACGCTCATGCAGAAATATGCCGAAAACGGCGCTCTGCCCACCAATTATTCCAAACTGAGCGCTCTGCTCACCAAGGCGTACAACGGCGAGATCGGCTCCAACGCTTCTTTCAAAACCGTTCTCACCAACCGTTCCTGGACCTTCAAAGAGGCGCCCAGCTACGTCGCATTCCTCCAGAACGGCGCAGACTATTACGTGTACGAAAACGGCTCCTTCGTCAACAAGTGGAGCGATTCCGCCGTGTATGCAAACGCGGTGAAGGCGATGCAGAATACGTACGATCTGTTTGGCGAAGGCGGCGCTCTGCACGGCTCTTCCAACGGATTTGACAGCGAGTACACGGACGACAACGCCATCAACCAGGTCAAAAACGGAAACGCGCTTCTCGGTCTGGTCAACATTGCCGCCACCATCGCTCCCCGCGCAGCCGACATTTCTTCTCTGGGCATCCTGCCTCTGAGCGGTCTGTTTACGGACAACACGGACGCGCAGTCGCAGCAGGTCCCCGTACATACCGTCGGATTGCAGTTCTACAAGGCGAAGGACGTTTCCCTGGTCGAGCTTGCAGCCGCGGCAGAGTTTGCCGATTTTGTCAGCCGCAACTCGGCGGGCTTCGGTGAATCCGGCTGGTATCCGATGCGCAAATCGGCGGCGGAAAATACTTCCTTCACCAAATCCTCCAATGCGGTCGCCAAGATCGTTTTGCAGACGGGCGATCCCGAAAACTTCCGTTCGCTGGACGGATTTGTCAACGGCAAGAGCATCTTCAACGTCACGGCGGCGGAAAGTTACATTGTCCCCGTTCTGGAAGGTTCTGCAGAGGTCGGAAAGGCGGTAGAGGATCTCATGGCCGCCATCAACGGACAGCTGCTGTAACAGGAGGCTTATGAAAATATCCGCAAAAAAACTGGCTGCGGCACTGATGGCGGGAAGCATTGCGCTGACCGCCGTCGGCTGCGGCCCGACAGAACAAAAACCCGCACCGAAGCCCGATCTGAACAGCTGGAACGTCACATCCCCTGACGGGACGATCGACGTCCGCATCGGCATGGACAGCGCGGGTGCGCTGTACTACACGGTGCAGAAAGGGGACGTCGCGGTGGTGGACCAGTCGACGCTCGGCTTTGCGGTCGCAGAGGACGATCTGAGTTTTCTCACCTTTGAAGGAGAAAAGACAGAGCGCGTCACGGGCTCGTACGACAACGTTACGGGCAAACGTTCCCACGTGGAATACGATTGCAACCAGACGACCCTCACTTTCAAGGCGTGGCAGTTCTATCTGGACGTCGTCATGCGCGCCTACGACGACGGTTACGCCTTCCGCTACGCCATCCGCGGCGTGGACGGCGGGGAAGGCACGCTGACCGTGGAAGAGGAAAAGACAGAGTTCGCTCTGCCGGAAAATTCCGTCGTGTGGTCGCAGCCCTATGTCACCAACAAGGCGACGGGCAAATTCTTCTCCTACGAGGAAGCGTATGTGCGCCGCAAGGCGAGCAACCTTGCGGGCAAGATCATCTCCATGCCCATGCTGTATCAGGCAGGGGAATCGGAAGTGTATTCCCTCATCACCGAATCCGAGCTCATCGGCAGCGGCTTTTACGGCTCCTTCCTGGAAGAGAGCGAGGAAAAAGAGGGGACTGGCATCTTACAGACGGTTCGCACCCCCGCGACCGCACTGGAAACGGACAACGTCGTCTCTTACCCGTTTGAGTCTCCCTGGCGCGTCGGCATCACGGGCGACATGAAGACGGTCATCGAGAGCGAATTGGTCGAAAAAGTGTACGACGATGCCGAATATTGGAAACCGGACGACTACGACAGCCTGACCGCCGAAGAACAGGCCACGTACGATTATTCGTGGGTGGAACCGGGCGTCACGGCGTGGAACTGGCTCAGATACACGGGCAGCGTCGGCCAGAACGACTGGGATCTGCAGATCAGCTATGTGGACCTCGCCGCGGAGATGGGCTGGAAATACACCATTCTGGACGGCGGCTGGAGTGCAGGAAGCACGTTCAATACGGCGGGTTTGACAAAATTCTGCGAATACGCCGCCCAAAAGGGCGTCAAAGTGCTGGTATGGTGCGATGCGCTCGTCGATTTCAGCAACGGCGTCGAAAGCCTGCTCTGCTCCAAGCTGGATCAGTGGAAGAGCTGCGGCGTGGCGGGCATCAAGATCGACTTCTTTGACGGACAAAACGCCAACGCCCCCAAATTCCAGGGCGAAGACATCGATATGATCAAATGGTACGAGACCATTTATCAGGAAACGGCGCGCAGACAGATGATCGTCAACTGCCACGGCGCCAACAAGCCTACGGGCGAACGCAGGATCTATCCCAACGTCATCAACCGCGAAGCGATCCGCGGCAACGAGATGAGGAACATAGACAGCTCCGTCACGGTCAACTCCATGTTCACGCGCGGCGTGCTCGGCTCCTGCGATTTCACGCCCGTCGTCACGCCGAGGAGCTCGGGAATGACCATGGGACAGCAGATGGCGCTCGCCGTCCTGTACGAATCGGGCACGCCCTCCATGGCCGATTATGCCGATACCTACAGGGACGAGCTGATCAATAATTTTTATAAATCCGTTCCCGCCGCGCGCGACGAGACGGTTTACCTGTGCGGATTGCCGGACGAGTACTACTGTGCCGCCGTCCGCGTGGGCGACGAATGGTTTGTGGCAGGCATCAACGGAATTTTGGAAAGCCAGGCAACCATCGATTTCTCTTTCCTCGGAGAGGGAAGCTATACGGCAGAATTTTTCACCGACGCAGAAGGTGCGAAAACGGTGGAAAAACAGACAAAAACCATCACTTCCGCCACCAAGGAAACGGTTTCCATGGCGAAAAACGGCGGATTCGTGTATCATCTCACCAAAGTCTGATCTTCTTTTGTCCCCGTAAAACGGGGCGCAAGGCAAGTGAACGGCCGCTCTCCCGCGGGTGCGGGAGAGCGGTAAAACGCCGCACATTCTGCGGAAACGCGGGGAAACGCCCCGCGGCGCGCCGCGATCGGAAAAATTGCGGCCATCAAACATTTTAAGGAGTTCCGGAATGAAAAAGAAACTTTTAAGCCTGATCTTTGCGTTCGTCTGCATTTTCGCGTTTGCGGGATGCGGCAGAGGCACAACTCCCTCCGGCGGCGACGGCTCGGGAACCATCAAAAACCCCTGGTGGACGACGGAAGGAACGCTGGAACAGGAAGACGGAAAAGTCGTCTTTGACGAAGTGGAGATCGATCTGACGACGGTCGTCAACGGCGAGGACCTCGCGGCGTTCAACCAGATCATAGCGCAGTTCAACGCAGAGTACAGGGGAAAGATCTCCGTCATCTCCACGTCCGTCAACCAAGCTAACTTTGAAACCACCGTGGCGCAGCAGATCGCCAACGATTCCAATGCGCCCGACCTCATCATGTCCCACCAGAAAGGGCATAAATCTTTTGTGGAAAACAAGCTCATCCAGCCCTTCAACGAGACGATGGAACAGTCGGGCATCGAGATCAGCCTCAACGACTACGCGGCAGGGCTGGCACAGTACAGCAACCTCGGGTATGAAGGGTACACCTTCGGCATCCCCGCCGACGCGCAGAGCATGGTCATCTATTATAACAAGAATATGCTTGCACGGTACGGCAACAAGCTGCCCCAGACGCACGCCGAACTCATCGAGCTGTGCGACGAGGTCGCTCAGGCGGAAAACATCAAGCCGATCGCCGTATCCACCAGCCTGGAATTCTTCCCCGATTATGTTTTCCCGACGGCCATCGTGCAGAACGGCGGATCGCTGTACGATACGGAAAACTACTACGCAAACTGGGCAAGCGATCCCGCAAATCTGCAGGCGTTCAAGGACGCGGCGCAGTCCTTGCGCGATATTTTCTACCACACCCCCGCTCTGGCTGACCTGAACAAGGGCGAATCGGAAGCTCTCAACAACTTCCTCAACGATAAGGCGCTCTTCTATTTCGGTATGCCCTGGAATCTCAATTCCCTTGTGGAATCTTATGCGCAGGGCCACGGCAACCTCACGATGGATGCGGTCAAGGAAAACTACATCGGTGCGGCCTCCGTTGCCAATATGTTCGCTCTGGAAAGCGGCACCGAGGACGGCAACAAGATCTTCGGGGATTCGCATTTCTTTGCCATGAGCAAGACGGTCACCGACGTCAATAAGAAAGCGGCGATCTGCGAGTTTATCAAATGGTTTACGCAGACGGGTTCGGTCGGCGCCGCATGGGCGGAAGCGGGACATATCAGCGCTTCCACCATCATCGCCAACACGGCCGAATACACGGAAAACAGCGTCGTCACCGATTATATCACCCGGTTCTATCCCGACCTCAACTACTTCGTGTGCGCGGGAAATACTCCTTATTACAGCGACATGGCTACCCAGATGCGCGCCCTGTTCGTCGATCTGATGGCGGAAAGCACGGGCGCCAAGGACGAGGCGATCATCACTTCCGCGCAGGACGACCTGAACGCGATCATCGACTTTATTCTGATGTGATATGGATGCAATGACCGAAAAAAAGCGGCTTGAGATGAAACGCAGCAAGCGGCGGGAAGGTTTTCTCGCCCTTGCTCTCATCAGCCCGTATCTGGTCGTATTTCTGCTGTTTACGCTCATCCCGTTTTTGCTGGGATTTGTCTTTTCCTTCATGCGTTACAACCCGTACACGCCCGAGGAAAACAGCTTTTACGGCTTCAACAACTACATCAATATCTTTAACTTCGATCTTCCCATTTCCAAGTCGTTCTGGGAATCGTTTACCACCATGCTCGTGTTCGACGTCGTGGCGGTGCCCTGCCTGATCGTCATTCCGCTTGCGCTCGCGTATTTCATCAATATGCACCCGCCCGGATATAAAATTTTCCGCGCCATCATTTTCCTGCCCAGCGTGGTTTCCATCACCATCGTCGGCATCATTTTCGGAAATATGTTTGCAAGCAACAGTTCGGGGCTCATCAACGCGTGGCTGAACACGGAGATCAAGTGGCTGGCGGGCAAGCCGTGGGCAGGGGACACCCTGCGCTGGCTGGTCATGCTCATCGCCAGTATCTGGTGGCAGACGGGCACCAACTTCGTCATCTTTTCGGGGGCGCTGCGCAACGTGCCGCAGTCCCTGTACGAGGCTTGCGAAATGGACGGCGGCAGCCGCTTCCAGCGCATTCTGTACGTCACGTTGCCGGGCATCCGTTCGGCAGTCGCCATCTGCCTGTTCAATACCCTCATCGGGTACCTCAATCTGTACGGCCAGCCCTTCGTCCTCAATGAGATCGACAACGAGTCCATTCTCGTGTCTCCCATGATGTTCATACAGAAGTATCTGTCCGGCGGACTGGTCTATGCGCGGCAGACGGGTTACATCTGCGCCTGCGCCATTATTTTCGGATTGTTCGTCATGCTGTTCAGCGTACTGGAGCGCCGCATCATGGCGGAACGCAAGCGCAAGAACGTCTATACGGAAAACTGCAAAAAATACTTTGCAAACAAACAGGCTCTGAAAGGGGAAGGAGGGGAACGGCATGAGTAAGAGAAGGCGCACCAAGTCCGAACGCACGCGTTTCCGCGAAAAGCTGATCTCCTTCATCGTCCTGCTCGTGGTCTCCGTCGTGTGGATCATTCCGCTGCTGTATATGATCGGCACTTCTTTCAAGTCCGATCTGGAATTGCAGCTGCACCCGGATACCCTTTTCCCCACGTCCTGGAGCGAGTGGACGATCGAACACTACTACGGCTTTATCGTCCGCGAAGGCAAGATCGACAATATGCCCATCTGGATGCTCAACTCCCTGTGGTCCACGCTCGCGACGGTGGGGCTGACCGTGCTGGTCGACCTCCTCACGGCGTACGCCGTGGTGTTTCTCAGGTTCAGGGGCAAGGGGACGTTCATGAAGTTCCTGCTCCTGTGGATGGCGGTGCCTTCCGTCATCGGTACCGCGCCCTCGTTTGCGCTGTACTCCTCCATCCGCAACGCCCTCGACATCACGGGCAACACGGAAACGTACATTTACATTTATTTCTGGATCATTCTGCCCGGAATCACGGGGATCTTCAATATGCTTCTCATGCGCAACTTTTTCGATTCCATCCCCAAGGACATCATCGACAGCGCAAAGAGCGACGGGGCAAGCAATTTTGCCATTTTCAGGCGGGTGGTCTGCCCGCTGGCAAAATCCACCATCATGCTCATCATTCTGTTCACGTTTACGGGCAGCTGGAACAACCTCCTCTGGCCGCAGCTGCTTCTTGCGGGCGGGGATTCGTATTGGAACACCATCACGGTCGCCCTCACGGGTTATACGGGCGGTTCGGCATGGGGCGCCAACGGCGTTGCCATGGCAACAAGCGTCTTTGCTCTCATCCCCATTTTTGTGGTGTTTGTCATTACGCAGAACAAGATGATCGACGGGCTCGCGACGACGGGCGTAAAAGGATAGGAGAACGGTATGAATACAGCAGGCGAACAGAACGCAAAGCAGGCTTTTTTGTCCTTGCAGAACCTGGAAAAAATTTATCCCAACGGCGAAAAGGCGGTGTACAACTTCAATCTCGACATCGAAAAAAACGAGTTTCTGGTCATCGTCGGGCCGTCCGGCTGCGGTAAAACGACCACGCTGCGCATGGTGGCGGGGCTGGAGGACATCTCTTCGGGGGATATTTTCCTGGAAGGGGAGCTGCTCAATTACAAGCCCTGCAAGGACAGGCGCATGGCCATCGTCTTTCAGAGCTATGCCCTGTACCCGCAGATGAAGGTGTTCGACAACATTGCCTTCCCGCTCACCATCAACCGTTACGAAGCCCCCGTGACCGACGAATGTCTGCAAAGCTGTTTCCTGCTGAGGTCGCTGATGCGGGAGACGGACGCGCAAAAGCTGTTTGAAATTTTGTGCGGCATTCTCGGCGGCAAGGGCGGCGCACGCGCAAAGGCGGAAAGCCTTGCGGAAGTGTTTTCTCTCACCTATGAATGCGCAAAGCGGCTCATCGCCCTTTGCAAAAAATACAAGAAACAGAGCGCGCAGCAGCTGCTTTCTCAGAAAGAGCAGATCTTCGCGGAATGGGAGGCGCAACTCGGCGCCTGGGAGAGCGCCGAGCGTGGCGCTTTGCAGCAAAAAGGCATACACGTAGACGAAAAATTCTGCGAACTGGACGAAAACGGCGCCGTAAAAATGCAGATGCGCAAGCTCACGCCGTACGAGATCAAGGTCAAGGTGTACGAGACGGCGGATAAGCTGGATCTGACGCCTTATCTCGACAAACTGCCCAAGGAACTGTCCGGCGGACAGATGCAGCGCGTGGCGCTGGGCAGGGCGATCGTGAAAAACGTTCCCATCTTTTTGATGGACGAACCGCTTTCCAACCTCGACGCAAAACTGCGCCTGACCATGCGCAGCGAGATCGTCAAGCTGCACAACCGCATCCACGCCACCACCATCTACGTCACGCACGACCAGACGGAGGCGATGACGATGGCGTCGCGCATCGTCGTCATGTCCAAGGGCTTTGTGCAGCAGATCGGAACGCCCGAAGTCATCTACAACGATCCCGCCAACATCTTTGTGGCGCGGTTTATCGGTTCGCCCTCCATGAACGTGTTCAACGCAAAATTCGAGAGGGCGTCCTCCCGTTTCCGCTTCGGAAGTTTGGAGATCGCCGCGGGCAAGGACTTTGCGCAGCGCTGCGCCGAATTTTACAAGAGAAAGGAAGCGGAGCTTTCCGCCATGCTGGACAATTTCGACGAGGCGGCGCACGAATCCATGCTCAAACTTCTCTCCGTGACGGGAGAATATGCGGAAAAGCGCCGCAAAACAGCGGAAAAAAACAGTCTGTGGGCAAACCTGAAGCGTCGGGTGGCAAAGTCCCCCGCGCAGGACAGATATGCGTTTGAGCGCGAAGTCTGCGCCCGCAAACTCGAAGAAGTCCGCTGCCGTCTGGATTCCGACTGCGAACTGACGCTGGGCATCCGCCCGGAAAACCTGCGCATCCGTATGCACGGGGCAGGGGAGACGGAAAAGAACGCGGTCACGGTGCGGCCCACCGTCTGCGAACTGCTGGGCGGAGAATACAATATCCATTTCGACTACAACGGCATGGGCATGGTCGGGCAGGTAGACGCCAAAAACAAAATTTCGCCGCAGGACGAGATCGACGTCCTGTTCCCGGCGGAGGACGTGTACGTATTCGACCCGATCACGGGCGACAGGATCAGATGAGCACGAAAAACGTAAGCTTGAAGGCGATCGCCGCGCAGATGAACGTTTCGATCAACACCGTCTCGCACGCGATCCGCGACATGGACGACGTCTCCGAAGCATTGAAGCTCAAGATCCGCAAAAAGGCCATCGAAATGGGGTATATGCCCAATCATGTGGCGCAGCACCTCAAAAGGGACGAAAAACCCGTGGTGGCCATCCTCGTGGATTCCTTCACAAACCTGTATTTCAACACTTTCAGCAACGAGCTGACGAAACTTCTGTACGAGCGTAAGGAGTTCGATTTCATGATCCTGTACGCGGGCCAGCTCAAATGCGAAGTCATCAAACAGTGCGTTTTGCTGCGCGTCGACCTGGTGGTCACCCACCTCGAACCGGACGCCGAAACGCTGGAATTTGCCAAACTCAACAACATTCAGATGGTTTTCGTGGGCAGCAGTCACTTCTTCAACGACGTGGACACGGTGGCGATCGACAACCAGATGGGCTGTTCGCTTGCCGCGCGCTATCTCCTCAACTTTCACGAATGCAAAAAGTTTCTGTACGCGGGCGTCAATTATTTCCTTTCCGAGGAGCGGTTCAACATTTTCCGCAGCGAATTGCAGTCGCTCAGCGACGATTGCGACGTCCGCTATTTCAACTCGGACGAGGAGGACGTGCGCGCGCTGTACACCTGCATTTCCCAGGGATACCGCAACGTGTTTTTCTACAACGACAGGCTGGCGTACGAGCTTTTGGGCAAGCTGGACAGCATCGCCATCAACATCCGCCGCATCTATCCCGATCTGCATCTGGTCGGGTTCGACGGGTTGTGCGAGTGCGTCGCGGGCCTGAAACAGATCTCCACCATCAAGATCGATTTTCCCGAATTTGCGGAAAAGACGTACGAGGTCATCAAAAAGCGCCTCGAACAGCCCTCGGCGCCCATGCAGCAGATCGTGCTGAAAGTCACTCTGCACCAGAGGAGGAAGGACTGACCTTCCTAAAAAATCCCGCGCGCGGGAACGGACAAGAGAAATGCAGACACAAAACGCTGAAAATTTATCCGATCTCGGCGTGATGCTGGATTGTTCGCGGGGGGCGGTGTACCGCCTTTCCGCCCTCAAACAGTTTGTGGACGAGATCGCCGAAATGGGCTATACCTCCCTGCAGCTGTATTCGGAGGACGTGTACGCCGTCGCGGAGGAACCCTATTTCGGTTACCTGCGGGGCAGATACTCCGCCGGGGAGATCCGCGAGCTGGACGCCTACGCCGCGGAAAGGGGAGTGGAGCTCATTCCCTGTATCCAGACGCTGGCGCACCTGTCGGGGATTTTCCGTTGGGACGAGTACGCCTGCTGCAACGACACGGACGACATTCTGCTCGTCGGCGAAGAGCGCACCTATCAGCTTCTGGACAGGCTCTTTGCATTCTGCGCGCAGAATTTCCGCAGCAGGAACGTCAACGTCGGCATGGACGAAGCGCATCGGCTGGGGCTGGGGAAATACCTGGAAAAGCACGGCCTGCGCGACAGGTTTTCCATTCTGCGCGATCACCTCATCAAGGTCTGCGCCATTGCGCAGAAATACGGCTTTCAGCCCATGATGTGGTCGGATATGTTCTTTTCGTCGGCCAATCACGGCGATTATTACGGCCCCGCCGTCCCGCCGGGTGCGGACGAACTGGGCATTCCGTCCGAGTTGAAAGTCATTTACTGGGACTATATGCGGCGCGGGTACGACAAGTACGACGCCCTTCTCAAAGGCCACCTGCAATTCGGCAGGGAAGTGGTCTTTGCGGGCGGCGCGTGGGCGTGGTTCGGCTTTGTCCCGCACAACGCTTACAGCATCGCGGCCGCAAGAGAGGCGCTCCGCGCCTGCTCGGACAACGGCGTCCGCCGCGTCTTTCTCGCCCTGTGGAAGGACGACGGGTCGGAAAGCTCCCTGTGGTCGGCGTTGCCTACCCTCTTTGTAGCGGCGGAATATTACCGCGGGAATTTTGACGACGCTTCTGTTTCCGCGGCTTTTTCCGAGCGGTTCGGCGTTACGCTGGAAGAGTTTCTCTGTGCGGAGGACGCGGACGGGCGGGGCGGGATCTGCAATCCGTCCAAATACCTGTTTTACGCCGATCCCTTTTTGGGGATCTTTGACAGGACGGTGGACGAAAAATACGCAGACGTATATAAAAAAACGGGACAAAAACTGCGCAAATTGTGCCGCGGCAGGTTTGCGGAAATGTTCCGTACGCTGGCAGACCTGTGTCGGTTTATGGAAATCAAATATGCCCTGGGCTATCGCGTGCGCAAGGCCTATCGGGAGGGCGACAGGGCGGCTCTTGCTGCACTTTCGGAGGACTTTGCGAGGGCGGAAATTCGCCTTCGCGCCTTTATAAAGAGTTTTACCGCGCAGTGGAACAAGGAGTGCAAACCTTTCGGGTTTGAAAAGCACGACATCCGCCTGGGCGGATTATTGCAGCGGCTGCGCCATTGCCGCAGCAGGCTGAGAGAATACACAGAAGGGAAAACGGCTTGCATAGAAGAACTGGAAGAGGAGATCTTACCGTTCAGAAAGGGTCAGAAAGACGGGGAAGCGCTGGACTATAACAACTGGCTTTTCTCGTCCGTGATCAAGCCGGGCTTATAATGCGGCGGGCGCTTTGCCGCCGCAAGGCGGAAGCGGACTGCCCTGTCGGCAGACGCTTGCGGCGCTGTTCTGTTATCGGGAGGAGATTATGAAATTGGACTTGCCGGGCAAGAGAAGTCAGCCCGATCCCTATGTCATAAAGGCAGACGGGAAATATTATATGTATGCGACGCACGTCGAAGGGGTTCAGCTGTATGTGAGCGGCGACAAGCTTCATTGGGAGTTTGCGGGCTTTTGTTACGTGCGGGAAGGGTACAAGGAATACTGGGCGCCTGCCGTGGCGTACATCGACGGAAAATATTATCTGTACGTATCCTGTATGCCCGCCGACAGTGCGGACGATCACAGCCAGAGGCTGATCGTTGCGGTCAGCGAAACGCCGCAGGGGCCGTTTGCCTATTGCCGCGATTTGGTCCCGCCCTTTTCCATCGACGCGCACGCGGTGCAGAGCGGCGGGGAATGGTTCCTCTTTTACTCGACAAACGATTACAACGCGGCGTGTGCGGGAACGCTCGTCGTCGTGGACAAAATGCTTTCCCCCACGCAGGTGTGCGGCCATCCAAAAGCTGTGGTCCGCCCCACGATGGACGAAGAGATCTTCATGCGCGACCGCTTTGAAAAGGGAAAGGACTGGTACACCGTGGAGGGCGCCTTTTATTTCCGCAAGGGGGACTGGCATTACATCACCTATTCGGGGAACTGTTATAAAAGCCCGTATTATTACATAGGGTATGCCCGCGCCCGTACTGCGGAAACGGACCTGACAAAGATCGATTTTGTAAAATACCCGAGCGATCTGGAATATCGCCCTCTCCTTTGCAGAAACGAGAAGGAGAGCGGCACGGGCCACAACTGCATTCTGGAAGAGGACGGCAGATACTATATGTTCTATCACGGCAGGGACAATGGCGCGGACGGCGAGGAGGACGCGGAGACGCGCACCTGCCGTATGTGCGAGATCTCTGCGGAAAACGGTATCCTTACCGTGACCGCGCGCTGAGGAATACTGCTCAGCTTTGTACAAAAATTAAGATACGTACCCCTGTTTTTGCGACAAAATTACGAAAATTTTCGGCGGAACGGGTGAAAAAAAGCTTATAAAAAGAGGGACAGGCAGAAATGATATGCACCTCCAAAAGTTAGACACTTTTGGAGGTGTATATTTTTATGAGAAAAAAGGGAACAAAGAACAAAAATTATAATTTAATTAAATATTGTCCAAACTTTGGGGTTCACTTCAGAAAGCCTGTCCCTCTTTTTATAATAAAGTTTTTTATCGATGCCGCTCAGGTGGAGGAGCGGACAACGGTTTTGGAGCGTATGTAGATCAGGCGGCTGCGCTGCATGGGGTCGTTGATGCGTTCGAGCAAAATGGTGATCAGCCTCTTTCCCATCGCAATTTTGTCCACGTTGAAGGTGGTCAGGGGCGGGTTGCTCGTCTTGGTCTCCGCCACGTTGTCAAAGCCCGTCACCCGCACGTCGTCGGGTACTTTTTTCCGCATCAGGCGCAGCGCTTCCAGCAGGGAGAGGGCAATGGTATCGTTGGCGGCGATAAAGCAGTCGGGCAGGGCGGGCAGTTGCTGCAATGCGTCCCGCAGTTCCTTTGCGTTCCCGTAGGGGAAGGTATCCTTGTTCAATATGCTGTAACGCAGGTCCGCTTCCAGGCCGCAGAGAAACATCGCTTCCCGCATTCCCAAAAACCGCTCGTAAAAGGAGCGGCAGTGCCTGTAATCTCCCACAAATCCGAAGGTCTTGCATCCCTCGTTGCGGATGAGATCCATGCAAAGGTACTTCACGGCGTCGGCGCTTTCGGGCAGAATGATGTCGTAATTGCCGCGCAGGTCCTGGCTGAGCAGCGGAAAATCCAGAAACACGACGGGGTAGCCCAGGTCGGTCAGCGTGGGCAGGATGTCCGGCTCGAAAAATTCGATGCAGATGATGCCGTCGATGCGGTAATTGTTGAGGTAGTTTGCAAGCTTTGTGAAAGAAGAGGAGCTGGACAGGGTAAACTGAATGAGCTCAATGTCGTAATCGGCGAGCATGGTCTCTATCCCGCGCATGAGCACCACATAATAGTTGATGTTCAAAATCAGGCGGGAGGAGAGCACGAGAATTTTTTTGTGGGTCAGGGCAGATTCGGCGGTCGCCACCGTGCCGTAACTCTTGTATCCCATTTCCACGGCGGCGTTGAGCACCGCGTTGCGCGTGCGGACGGGCACATACTTCCCGTTCAGCGCCTTGGAAACGGTATTGCGCGACAGTTTGAGCGCGTCTGCAATGTCCTGAATGGTCACTCCTTTTTTCATGGCTTTTTACCCCCTTGGAAACAGGATAGCATACCTCCCCGCAAATGTCAAATTAAACGCGGTAAATGCACAAATTTTTCGGTCTGTTTTTTACATTTGCACAAAAAATCGCCTAAAAATTGTGCGTGTATTGACTTTTGGGGCAGAAGAATTATAATGGAGACAAAAAAAGAAAGGAGGGGGTTTTGTATGACGGAAACGTCGGTTGCCGAAGGTGCCGCGGCGGTGGAGAGCAGCCCGTTCAGGCTTCGCATGAAAGGGTTCCGCAAGAGGCTGCGCCGCAACTGGGTGCTGCTGTGTTTTATGATCCCGGCAGTGGTCGTGACGTTTTTATTTTGCTATCTGCCCATTTACGGTGTGCTGATCGCATTCCAGGACTTTATGCCCGGAGATTCCATCTTGTCGGACACGACCATCTGGATCGGCTGGAACAATTTTGAGCGATTCTTTTCCGACTATCAGTTCTGGCCTCTGATGCTCAACACCTTTTTGCTGTGTATCATCGGCTTTGTCATCGGGTTTCCGCTTCCCATCATCGTGGCGCTGATGCTCAACGCCATGAAATCGAAGAGGGGAGCCAAAGTGTTGCAGACCATTTTCAACGCGCCGCACTTTATTTCATTGGTCGTCATGGTAGGTATGCTGTATCTGTTTTTCGGCAGGTACGGCCTGGTCAACAACATAGCCGAAGCGCTGGGAGGGGAACGGTTTTCCTATTTCCTGTCCGAAAATGCGTTCAGGCCCATGTACATTCTTTCCAGCAACTGGCAGGACTTCGGCTGGAGCGCCATCATCTACATCGCGGCGCTCTCCAACGTCGATCCCGAACAGCACGAGGCGGCGGTCATCGACGGGGCGTCCCGCTTCCAGCGCATTCTGCACATCGATTTTCCCGCCATTTCCACCATTGTCAGCGTCATGCTGATCATGTCCATCGGCGGGCTGATGGGCGTCGGTTATGAAAAGGTGCTTCTGATGCAGACGGACGGCAACCTCGCCAAGAGCGAGATCATCGCGACGTACGTCTATAAAAAGGGTCTTACGGGCGTTCCCGATCAGGGATATGCGACGGCGATCGGCCTGTTCAATTCCGTCATCAATGTGGTTCTGCTGGTCATCGCCAACACGACGTCCAAAAAGTTCTCCGAAAATTCGCTGTGGTAAGGGGGGGGACGTCATGGAAAAAACTCTTGTCAGAAACAAACGCAGGGAAAGCAGGGGCGACCGCGTCTTTTACGCGGTAAACCTGACCATTCTGCTCCTTCTCGCCGCCATCGTTCTCTATCCGCTGTATTTTATCGTCATCGCCTCCATTTCCAATGCGGATGCAGTGCTGGGCGGCAGAGTGTATCTCTACCCCGTGGACATCACCCTCGTGGGCTATTCCAAGATCATCGAGCGCACGGACGTGTGGCTGGGCTATCTCAACACCATCATCTATACCTTCCTGTCTACGGTCATCAGCCTGTTCGTCACCATTCTGGCGGGCTGGGCGCTCAGCCGCAAGTCCCTTCCCTTCCGCAAGTTCTTTATGGTGTTTTTTATCATCACCATGTTCTTCGGCGGCGGGCTCATTCCCTTTTACAATGTGGTCAGCTCGCTGGGACTTCTCGACAGTATGTGGGCGATCATCCTTCCCTCGGCGCTTTCGGCGTGGAACCTGTTCATGACCAAAACTTTCTTTGAAGTGGGCATTTCCGAAAGCATGATCGAGGCGGCGGAGATCGACGGCGCAGGTCAGGTACGTACCTTCCTTTTCGTGGTTCTGCCCCTGTCCAAGGCGATCATGGCGGTCATGGCGCTGTACTATGCGGTGGGGCAGTGGAACAGCTATTTCAACGCAATGATCTTTTTGCAGACGGAGGAAAAGTATCCTTTGCAGCTCGTCCTGCGCGAAATTCTCATCGCGTCGGAAACGACGACGGGCGGCAGCGGAGAAACCATTCTCGAACAGTACAGGCTTGCCAACCAGCTCAAATACGTCTCCGTCATCGTCTCCAGCCTTCCCGTCATCGTGCTGTACCCGTTCGTGCAGAAATACTTTGCTCAGGGCGTCATGATCGGGTCTTTGAAGTAATCAAAAAAGAAAGGGGAACGCGGCACAAGCCGGCTCGCCGCACCCCGTTTAAAAATCAAGGAGGAAAAAATGAAACGCATTCTTACAGTCTGTATCGCGGCTGCCTTGCTTATGAGCATGAGCGCCTGCGGCGGCGGCGGGGATAACCGCGAAAACAATTCCGTGGACTCCCTCGTTTCCCAGTACGGTTATCAGTGGGAAGATACGTCTGCGCCCATTCTCAACGAACAGGGCGCCGCTGACCTCACGTTCAACGTGTATTCTTCCAAAAACGCGTCCGCACTCGACTACAACGACATGAAGATCATGCAGGATCTGTACGCGTCCACCAACGTCAAAGTGAATTGGGAAAACGTGTCCGAATCCGTCTATGCTTCGCAGAAAAACCTGATCTTCGGCAACACCAAGGACCGCCCCGACGCAATCTACCATGCGGGCATGAGCGCGGGCGAGATCATCCGCTACGCGGAGCGCAAAGTGCTCCTGCCCGTCAGCGACTATCTGGAATATATGCCCAACTTCGCCAAGATCCTGGAAGAGAGGCCGGACATCAAAAACCAGATCACCAACGTGTCGGACGGAAAGATCTATGCGCTCCCGCGCATCGAGGAAATGGGGCTTTTGCAGCACCCCAACCTTCTGTTCCTCAATAAAAACTGGACGGCCCAGGCCATCAAGGCGGGCGCCGTCAGCGGCATCTCGGAAGCCGATCTCAAAGACGGCCTTTCCCTCACCGCCGACCAGATGGAGGACATCCTCACCTATTTCAAGACCAACGACATGAACGGCAACGGCTCCAACGACGAGCGTCCCCTCAATTTCGTGTACAACAACTGGCAGGGGAACCAGTGCGACCTGTACGGAATGTTCGGCATCAACGATAATCTCGAACACCGCGTTGTCATCGACGGCACCGTGACGTACATCGTTCTGGACGATCGCTTCAAGGAAGCGACCAACTACATCTCCGGCTGGGTGGAAGACGGACTCATCGACATGGTATCTTTTGAACAGTCGCAGGATAACTTCCTCGCCAACGGCAAGGGGCTGGAAATGTACGGCGCCTTCTACTGGTGGGAGAGCGAAACGGTGGTCAGCAATCCGGAAAATTACATTGTCTGCGAACCTCTGACGGGCCCGCACGGCGATCAGACCATCTGCGTTTCCAACAACCCCGAAGTGGGCACGGGCGAACTGGTCATCTTTGCGGACTGCCCCAACGTGGAAGTGCTGCTCACCTATTTCGACCGTTACTATGCGCCCGAAGTTTCCGCGCAGATCAACTACGGCGCCATCGGCGTCGCGTTTGAAGAGGAAAAGGACGCAGACGGGATGCTCGTTCCCAAGGATCCGCCCGCAGGCGTGACGACGGACGAACTGCGCCTGCAAAACGCGCCCCTCGGCATCATCTATCTTTCCGATTACGCGTGGGAGAACGTCGTTCACATGGAACCGCGCGCCCGGCTGAGAAAGGAACGTCTGGAAAAATATGCGACGCCTTTTGTCGCCGAAAACGTGACGCCCGTTCCCAACCTGCAATTCACGCTGGAAGAGCTGAACGTTCTGAGCAACTATGAGACCAACGTCAACGATTATATCCGCACCAACCTCATCAAGTGGCTGACGCAGGGCGGGGTGAGCGATTCCGACTGGACGAGCTTCAAATCCCAGCTGACGGGAAAGATCGGCATCACGCAGATCCAGAAAGTGTACCAGGACGCATACGACAGGTATGAAGCCGAACAATCGGCATAAAAAATAAACAATAAGGAGAGGAAAAATGAAAAAGATTCTTGCGATCGTCATGGCATTGCTGCTGTGCACGGCTGTGTTTGCGGCCTGCGGCGGCAAGGGCGGCGAAAATACCGCTCCTACGCTGGAAGGCGTCAAGGACACGGCAAGCGTGGAGGCGGGCAGCGAATTCGACGCCCTCGCGGGCGTTACGGCGACGGACGCCGAGGACGGAGACCTCACTTCGGCAATCGTCATCAGCTCCACGCCCGAGCTGACCTTCACAAACGGCAAAACCACGCCCTCCACGCCCGGCAACTACGAACTGACGTATGCCGTCACCGATTCGGGTGCGCTCACGACGGAGGCATACTGCACGCTGACGGTCACCCGTCAGACGCAGCAGGAGACCGAATACCTGAATTTTGATTTCGACAACGATCTGCAGCCCGAAAGCCACGGCTGGGAGGGCAGCATCGGCGGTTCGGCGCAGGGCACGGCGGCTCTGCAGGAAGGCGCTTACGTGTTCGACGTCACCAATCCCGGCGGCGGCGACGGAGACGTCAAACTCGCCAAGGCGGGCTTTGCGCTCAAAGCGGCGGATTACAAGATCAAAGTCTGGGCAAAATCCACGGCGGAAACGTATGCGCACATCCTGGCGCGCGATGAAAACGCTGAGGGCTGGAGCACGTTCGGCGGCGAATACAACGTCCGCATCGGCACAAAAATCTCCGCCCTGGAAATGAACTTCACCTCCGCAGGCGAAGGCAGCGCGGAACTGCTCATCCATATGGGCAAGATCACGCCCAACCCCAACAATCCCGACGATACCACGCCCGAAGCGTTCAAAGTGACCATCGATAAAATCGAAATTTACGAGATCACGGGCACGGAAAGTTACACGGAACTGTACGGCAATGACTTTGCCGAAGGCGTTGCCGACGTCACCGTCTCCGCGGGCGACGGCGCGGCCGCAAGCGTTGCGGAAGCGGACGGCGCGGCGCAGGTCAATATCACCCGCTATCCCAACGGCGGCGGCGTGTGGAGCATCAAGACGGACGTCCTGCTCGACGGCGTCACCATCGAAAACGGCGTCAAATACCAGTACAGCATGAAAGTCACCGCGCAGAACGCGCAGGCAGGCGAACTGCTGGTGGAAAGCAAGGCGCAGGCGGACAAAAACCGCGCAAACTTTGCAAGCATCTCCCTCGAAGCGGGCGAAACCAAGACGATCACAGGCACCTTCACTTCCGGCGTCTCCGTCTCCGACCCCGTCTTCCGTTTCCAGATCGGCAACGCGTCCGCGGGCGTCACGTCCAACACGCTGACCATCGACGACGTGTCCTTCGGCAAACTGACGGGCGACAAACAGACCGTCAAGACGACCGACCGCTTTATGGCATACGGCAGGGGATCGGAAAACGAGACCAATCCCGACTATCTGTGGGATACCTTCAACGGCACGGATGAGGACAACGAACTCGGCGTCGGCACCATCTGGACGGAGGGAGGCAGCCTGTTCTACCGCATCGACCAGGGCGGCACCACCGACTGGCACAACAAACTGTTCTTCGGCTACACGGTCAACCCGATGGTGCTGGAAGCGGACAGCTATTACACCATCCGCCTGACCATCAAGGCAGATAAACCCGTCTCGGGCACGCTGGTTCTCAACACCTTGGGCAGCTGGGCACCCCGTCTGACGCAGGCGCTCGACATCACCACGGAAGAGCAGACCTTTGAATTCAAGACAACGGATACCTTTGTTCTGGATATGGAATTTGAACTCCTGTTCCAGTTCGGCTCCGCCGCTCTCGCCGAAATGGGCGAAGTGACGCTGGAGATCTCCGAGCTCGTCATCCTGCAGAGCAAAGTAGCTTAAAAAAATTACGGAAAAACGCCGCGGCGGTATCCGCCGCGGCGCAAACAGTGAGGCAGGGATTATGGAATACACGCTGAAACAATCGAACAACTACCTCCTAACGCACGCAGGGCGCATCAATATGCAGTACCGCCCGCGTTATCACTTCGCGCCGCCCGTCGGCTGGATGAACGATCCCAACGGCGTCTGCTATTTCCGCGGCGCCATGCACGTCTTTTACCAGTACTACCCGTACGACAGCTGCTGGGGCCCCATGCACTGGGGGCACGCCTACACGCGGGACAACTGCGTGTTTCACCACTGCAAAGTGGCGCTTGCGCCCGACCGCGCGGACGAGAGCGGCTGTTTTTCGGGCGGGGCGATCGTCAATAAAGACGAGCTGGTGCTGATGTACACGAAGCACTATGAAACCGCGGACGAGAAACTGGAAACGCAGGGCATGGCATATTCGTCGGACGGCGTGCATTTTTCCAAGCGGGAGGCTCCCGTCATCGGCACGGCCGACCTTCCCGAAGGGGTAAGCAAACAGGACTTCCGCGATCCCAATCCCGTGCGCATCGGCGGCGAATATTTTATTTTCGTCGGCTCCAAAAGCGAGAGCGGCGGGGGGCTCGTCCTCGTGTATTCTTCTGCGGACGGAAAGAAATTCCGTTACAGAAACAAGATCAGCTCTCCCTATTTCGGCGAGATGGGGGAATGCCCCGACTTTTTCACGCTGGACGGCAAGGACGTGCTTCTCGTCTCGGCGGTCAACCTGAAAGAGGAGGGGACCCGCTTCAAAGGCTGCAATTCCAGCCTGTATCTGGTGGGGAAATTCGACCCCGCGACCTGCACTTTTGAGACAGAGCATTGCGACGAGATCGACTGCGGCCACGATTTTTACGCGCCCCAGACCTGTCTGGACGGGGAGGGGCGGCGCATCATGGTCGCCTGGATGGAAATGTGGGGGAAGGAATACTTCCTGCACAAGGCGCACCACGGCTACAACGGCGCCCTCACCTATCCGCGCGTGCTCTCCGTTCAGGACGGGCTGCTGTACCAGACGCCCGCGCCGGGCGTGGAAAAGTACCGCCGCGCGGCCGACCTTTCGCAGGCGGTCTCCAAGTGCCTCGATTTCACTGCCGTCCTTTCCGAGGGCGGGTACGTCGGCATCGGCAACGCGTCGGACGGGGAGGACAGGATTCTTTTCGGCTTGCGCGGCGGCCGCCTGTACATGGATACTTCCCGCATGAAAAACGCCCCGCAGGGAGTGCGCGTCTCCAAATTCACGTACGGGCAGGAAGTGCGCGTGCGCGTGCTTTCGGACGTCTCTTCGCTGGAAGTGTTTGCGGACGGCGGAAAGGAAACCTTTACCGAACGCCACTATTTCGACGGCGAAAAGGTGTGCATCCAATCCTCGGGCGTGCGCTTTGAAGAGTGTTACGAACTGGACATCCCGCAGGAAGATTTCACGATTTTAGGGTGACGTATATTCAATTTTTTGCGCAAAATCGGCAAAGGATCGCTTTGCGGAGCGGCCGTGTGCGCGGGGCGCGGCCCTGCGCAGGGGCAGCTCTTTGCCGCGCACTTTTGCAAGGAGGAAAAAAGATGATAAAGAAAAGGATGGTATTGGCGCTGGCGCTCTGTCTTGCGCTGATCGCCTCGCTGATCTCGGGCTGTGTCGGAACAGAGCAAAATCCGAATGCCGAGTACACGGTCAGCTTTTCTTATAACTATTTCACGTTCGACGAAGTCCCCGCCAGGCAGACGGTCAAATACGGCGGGAAAGTGACCAAACCCGCGGACCCCGTGCGGGAGGGCTACGAGTTTTTGGGCTGGTTTACCGACGAAGATTCCACAAAAGAGTGGGATTTCGGCAAGGACACGGTCACGGGCAGACTGGTGCTGTATGCGGGCTGGGCGGCGGACATCCGCGGCGAGATCGTCTATCCCGACGACGACAAGGATTTTTCCTCGCTCACCACGCCGGGCAGCCAGGAAGCCGCTTACGAGTACAAGACCTTTTTCCTGCCCGAAAAGGACGGGACGCGTCAGCCGTATGTGGGCGATCTGATGCCCTATTACGAGGACGGCGTCTATTACTTCTATTACCTTAAAGACGGCGGCGATTCGTACAACCATTCCGTGTATCTGGTGACGACGCGCGATTTCCTCACCTATGAGGAACAGCAGGAACCCGTCCTCGAATCTTCCAGGAGCGGCGGCGCGCAGGACAACTGGATCGGCACGGGCTCCGTCGTCAAGGTAAACGGCACCTATTACTTTTTCTACACGGGCCACAACGGCTCCTCCACGATGGAGTATCAGGAAAAGATCATGGTCGCCAGAAGCGACAATCTAACTTCCTTTGAAAAGGTGGCGGGCTGGGAGATCGTTCCCGACCCCGACCTCGGCCAGAAGCGCGATTTCCGCGACCCGCAGGCGTATTACGATGAAAGCACGGGCAAGATCGTGCTCACGGTCACCGCAAGCAAGAGCGGCGTCGCCCGCGTGATCAAATACACGCTGAATGCCGATCTGACGGGCGCCACCTACGACGGCGTCATCTATACCAACCAGTCGGGCGGATTTTTCAACCTCGAATGTACGGATACCTTCCGCATCGGGGACAAGTGGTACCTCACCTATTCCGCGCAGGACGATACCCTGTGGTATGCCGTCGCGGACAACAGGTACGGGCCGTACCAGCCCGCAAAGCGCATCGACGGAAAGCTGTTCTATGCCGCAAAGCACGTAGAGGACGGTAAAAACAGCTACATGGTCGGCTGGGGACGCCGCTCGGGCTCTCCTTCCTCCACGCAGGAAGTTTCCGCATGGGCGGGCAACGTCGTCGTGCAGAAAATTTCCGTGACGGAGAGCGGGGACCTGCTTCTGGAACCCCTCGATTGTATGGAAGAACTGTTCGTCAACCGCCGCGCGCTCCTGGTGAAAGGGACCACGGCAAAAGTGGAAGCAGGGGAAGAGATCGTCTATCAGGACGTGTTCAACTGCTACGAAAGGTTCATGATGCAGGGCGATTTCACTTTCAGCGGAGAGGGTTCGTTCGGCTTTGCGTTCGATTACAACGGCAGTGCGGAAAAATACAAGATGATCCGCTTCCGCCCGGACAGAAACGTGGTGGAACTCGTCTTTAACGAAGGGAGCACGGCCATCACCGAAACGGCGCTTTCGCTGGGCGCGGGGAGGGATTATTCCTTCACCTACATCCAGGAAGGCTCTGTGGGCGTGCTGTACATCCGCGGCGCCTGCTCGCTGACCGTTCGCCTCTACGGCTGCAGCGGCAAACCCATCAAACTGTTTGCGGAAAATAACAGCGTCAAATTCACAGCGCTCAGGCAATACACCGACTGAGCATCTTAAAAAACAGCGGAGCGTATAAAAATTACGCTCCGCTGTTTTTCGGTAAGGCAGGCGGAAGCTACGGAAAAAATCGGGCCTCCCGCCTGCTTTCGGTTTTCCCTATGGAAGGCGTTCTGTACAAAAAACGCACGCACGTCATCTTGCTTTTGTGACGATTTTGCGCGCATTTTTGCCGCGCGGGCGGCGCAGATACGCGCAAAAGAAAGGGGAAAAGTATGCAATTTACGGCGAGGGCCGTCCGCATATCGCGGACGGCCCTCGCTTTTGTAAAACCTGCACGGTTGTAAAGAGTCATGTTTGAAAAACCTGTTACGGTTGTAAAATGTCAGGTCTGAAAAAACCTGTCACGGTTTTTCCGCGCCGTTCATCGGCACGGCAAGTTTGCGGTATTTGCCCGGGGAGATCCCCATAAATTTGTGGAAGGTGTCTTCCTTTTCCCACCCGCCCGTGACCATCCGATTTTAAGAAAATCCGCCCCCGAAGGTTTGAAGTGAACCCCAAAGTTTGGACAAAAATTTAATTAAATTGTTTGGTAATGAGTTCGGTATTGCACCGGGCTCATTCCTTTTAATTTGCGAGAAATTATCTGTTGTGCCGCTTGCGGTATTCGTTGGGCAGACAGTCGGCGTACTTTTTAAAGACGCGCGAAAAATGGCTCTGGGAAGAAAAACCGAGGTACGCGCTGATGGCGGCGGCCGATTTGTCCGTATAGCGCAGGAGCCGCTTGGCTTCCCTCGTCTTTTCTTGCAGGATAAAATCCACGAGATTTTCGCCCGCTTCCTGCTTGAATTTTACAGACAGGCGGGAGCGGCTTAAAAAGAGCGCCTTTGCGATCTCCTCGATGGAGACGGGTTCGGAAAGGTGGTGATGAATGTAATTCGTCACGTCCAGAACCAGTTTGGAAGGGGTTTTCCCGAGGCGCAGTTTTTCCACCTGTTCGGTGTAATCGAACAGCATATGGTATTGCAGGTTGGTGATGCGTTCCAAATCGCCGAGCAGCTCGCATTTCTGGATATAGGCGTCGCTAAGCGAAAGGGCGTCGCTGACGTCCATGCCGCCGCGAATGGCGGCGCGGGAAACGAGGGTGGCGGTCACGATAAAGGTATTTTTGGATTGCCGCAGCTGGTCGGAGGCCAGTACGCCCGCACGGACGGCGGGTATATCCGAAATCCATTCCTTCAGGGCGGCGGTATCGCCGCGGCGCACAAAGTTCATGATCGTCTGTTCGAGGGCGAGCGTATTGTGGACGTTGAACTGTTCGTAATAGCGTTCGGGCGGGGTGTCGTAATCGGCGTTGGCGCGCTGGCTTTCCAACTGCTCTTTCAGCTCCTGCTGTTCGGAATCGTAGATGCGGATGTCGCTCAGCCCCAGTTTTTCCCCGTTCATGATATAATTCATCGTGCAGAGGATCTGCAGAATGCTGTCCAGGGGCATGGGAATGATATTTTTCATGCCCGCAATAAAATCGTTTGTCTCGTCGGCGGAAACGTCGCAGCGGAAGGCGAGCTCTTTCAGAGCCTGGTCGCTGTTTCTGGTCTGTATGGAGGGGCCGATGACGATTTTCCGCCCGTCGCCGTTCACCACGCCGTAGTAGTGAAAGTGCGGCGTGATAAAATACCCGATGTGGGACGTGATGGATAAAATTTCTCCCGTGAAGGCGGTCAGCGGGTCGGCGGGCAGGTCTACCACCGAGTGATAGTAGACGAGTTCGCCCTCCCGATAGATGCGGATGGGAACGCCCGTAAGGTTGCCTATGACGTTGCAGAGATATTGATAATCTGTGTTTTTCATGGGAAAACCTCCAAAGATAAAACAATTATAACGCAAATAAAACAAATGTGCAAGACTTTGCTCGAAAAATAAGGTATAATGGCGGTGTAAAATGCAAAAGGAGTCTTTCGTATGGATGTAAAGCAGCTTTTATCGGTGCTGACGGCGGAGGAAAAGGCGGCGCTCGTTTCGGGAACGGATTTCATGTACACCAATCCCGTGCCGCGGCTGGGGATCCCTTCCCTGCGCACGTCGGACGGGCCGCACGGCCTGCGCGTGCAGTCGGAGGGCGGGGACAACGGCGTGACGGGGAGCGAGCCTGCCACGGCGTTCCCCACGGCGGCGACGGTCGCGTGCAGCTGGAATCCGCAAAACTCCCGCCTGATCGGTCAGGCGATCGGCAGAGAGGCGCACAGATACGGCGTTCATGTGCTGTTGGGACCGGGCGCCAACATCAAGCGCAATCCCACGGCGGGGCGCAATTTCGAGTATTTTTCCGAGGATCCGCTGCTGGCGGGAAAGATGGCGGCGGCGCAGGTAGAAGGGGTGCAGAGCGAGGGCGTGGGCGCGTGCGTCAAGCACTTTGCCCTGAACAATGCGGAAAATTACCGCTTTATGGGGGACAGCATCGCCGATCTGCGCGCCGTGCGCGAGATCTATCTGAAAGTGTTTGAAATCGTCGTCAAAGAGGCTCACCCTGCCGCCGTGATGTGCGCGTACAACAAGATCAACGGGGAATACTGTTCGCAGAACAAGCGGCTTCTCACCGACGTTTTGCGCGGAGAATGGGGGTTCGGCGGACTTGTGATGACCGATTGGGGCGCCATGCACGACCGCATCGCGAGCCTGAAAGCGGGGCTGGATCTGGAAATGCCGGGCGATACCGCCATCTGCCGCAAATGGATCGAAGAGGGCATACAGAGCGGCGCGCTGCCCGTGCAGGAGCTGGACAAGGCGGCGGAAAACGTGCTCCGCCTCGTGGAAAAGTACGCTGCAGCAAAGGCGGACGACTGCGATTTTGAAGAGAACGACGCCCTCGCCTGCAAGGTGGCAAAGGACAGCGCCGTATTGCTGAAAAACGACGGCATTCTGCCCCTCTCGGAGGGAGAAACGCTGTTTGTGTGCGGCGATCTGTTTGAAAAAATGCGCTACCAGGGTGCGGGCAGTTCGATGATCAATCCCGCAAAGCTCACCTCTCCGAAGCAGGCGTTCGGGGAAGCGGGAATCCGCTTCGTGTATGCGCGCGGGTATGCCGAAAGCAGCTTGCAGACGCAGCAGAAGTACATCGACGAGGCGCTGACCCTCGCGCAGGGTTTTGATAAGGCGCTCGTCTTTGCGGGGCTCACAGACATCGCCGAGAGCGAGGGCTGCGACCGCGAGACCATGTCCCTGCCCGAAAACCAGCTTGCCCTCATAGACGCGCTCGTCGCGGCGGGGAAAAAGGTGGTGCTGGTGCTGTTCGGCGGATCCCCCGTGGAGCTTCCCTTTGCGGATAAGTTGAGCGCCATTCTGGATATGTATTTGCCCGGACAGTGCGGCGGAAAGGCGTGCGCCGACCTCCTGTTCGGCAGGGCAAACCCCTGCGGAAAACTTGCCGAAACGTGGCCGATGACGTACGCGGACGTCCCCTTCTGCGATGCATTCAGCAAGACGAAAAACGAGGTTTACAAGGAAAGCGTCTTTGTCGGGTACAGGTACTACGTCACGGCGGGAAAACAGGTGCGCTATCCCTTCGGGTACGGCCTCAGCTACACTTCCTTTGCGGTCTCGGACGGGGAGCTGGAAGAGGGGACGGACAGCGTTTCTCTCTCCTGCACGGTGAAAAATATCGGGAAGCGCGACGGCGCGGAAGTGGTGCAGCTGTATGTGAAGGCGCCGCAGGGGAAACTGTTCCGCCCCGAACGCGAACTCAAAGCCTTTGCCAAGGTGTACCTGAAAGCGGGGGAGAGCAAGCGCGTGAAGCTCTCTGTCGCAAAGGACGATCTAAGGTATTACGACATCGCCGCAAAGGACTGGAAATTGCAGGGCGGCGAGTATTTCTTTTTGCTGTGTTCGGACGCAAATTCCGTAACCGTTTGCAAAAATCTGTACATCGCGGGGGAAGAAAGCGCCCCGTATGAGGAAGAAGTGCTGCGCGCGTATTGCGGCGTGCATCCGGAACGCGTGAGCGATAAACTCTTTGAAAAGATGAGCGGGATCACCCTTCCTTCGCTGCCGAAGATCAGGCCCATTACGCTGGAAAGCCGCTTTTCCGATCTCGGAAAAGCGGGATTTTTGGGGAAGATCCTCCATGCCGCCGTGCTCGGCGTGGCGGACGGACAGATGAAGAGGGCGAAAAAACTGCCCGAGGGCAGCGAACGGGACAACAAGATCAAGGGCGCGCTCTTTCTGAAAAGGATTTTGGAAAGCAATTCCCTCATTTCCATGAGCATGAGCGCGGGGAAGTCCTTTCCGTACAACGTGGCGCAGGGATTTATGTATCTCTCTAACGGAAAGTTTTTCAAGGGGATCAGGTGTTTCTGCACAAAAATCAAGGTTTCGGCATTGCCGAAAGACAGGGAGGAAAAATGATATGACAAAGGGAAAGATCCTGAGCGGCAGAATTTTTGACAGCCGCGTGCATTCGGGAAACGTGACGGGCAAGGAAAAGTGGCTGGGGTATCTGCTGGGGCCGTGCGGCGCGCTCCTGCTGAATGCGGTGCTCGCCACCTATCTCAACGTGTATTATACGGACGTTCTGCACCTGACAACGGTGTGGGGCGGGCTGTTTCTCGTGGTGTTTCCGCTCGTTTCCAAGGTGATAGACGCCGTTACCAACGTCGTCATGGGGTACATTATCGACCGCACCAGGACAAAACAGGGCAAAGCGCGCCCCTGGCTGCTGCTGTCCGCGCCCCTGCTGTTTATCACGGGGCTCCTGCTGTTCACGGTGCCGGACGCGGGGGAAACGGTGCAGGTCATCTGGGTCATGCTCTCTTACAACCTGTTTTATTCCTTTGCGTACACCATTTTCAACATGAGCCACAACCTGATGGTTCCGCTCTCGACGAGGAACACCATGCAGAGGGGCGGCCTTTCGGTCTTTAACCAGATCGCGACCATCATGATGAGCGGCATTCTCGTCGCCCTCGTCTTTCCCATGGTCATCCGCCCGCTGATGGGCGTCGATCAGGTCAACTGGATCGTCGTCATGGGTATCCTGTCCGCACTCGCTCTGCCGCTCACCCTTCTGGAATACTATTTCACAAAGGAACGCGTCACCGAGGAGCAGTCGGGGGGCGAGGAGCGCAAGATCCCTTTCCTCACCCAGCTGAAGATCGTGCTTACCGACAGGTACATGATCGTCATGTTCGTGTACTTTCTCATCTACACCTTCGCTTCGTCCCTGAAAAATCTCGGGCTCGTGTATTATTGCGACAACGTGCTCGGCACGTACAACGACGGGATCACGCAGACGCTCGTCTCCGTACTCGGCGGCATCCCCATGGGCATCGGCATTTTTGCCGTCTGGCCGCTGGCAAAAAAGCTCGGAAAGAGAAACCTCACCCTGCTCGGCTTTCTCCTGTACGCGGCAGGGAGCGGGATCTGCTGGGCGGCGCCCGAAAACCTCGTCGTCGTGCTCATCGGCCAGTTTATCAAAAACATCGGCGGCCTGCCCTGCGCCTACGTCTTTATGGCTCTGTTTGCCGACGGGTTGGACCATATCGAGTGGAAGAGCGGCATCCGCTGCGACGGCACGGCCATGTCTGTCTATAACATCATCGCGGTGGCGATCGTCGGCGTGGCGACGTCCGTATTCAACGCCATGCTCTCCGCAGGCGGGTACGTCGCTCCCGAAATCGTCGACGGCGTCACGGTCGCTTACGAGCAGTCGGCGGCGGTGAAGGGCCTTATCACCTTTGCCTTTGTCGGGCTGGAAACGATCACGGGTCTCATCCTTGCGGGGCTCTTGGTGTTCCTGTCCGTGGAAAAGACCATCTCTCGCAAGCATGAAGTCATCCGCGCCCGCCAGAAAGCGGCGTGCGAGGCCAGGGGAGAGGAGTGGGTCGCTCCCGAAGTGCAGGCCGTGCGGGACGAGGAAATGTTCCTTGCCGAAAGCGAGGAGATCTTTGTCCGAGAACTCAAGGAACGCTGCGGCAAAAAGGGACTTGATTTTGAAAAAGAATTGCAGCAACACAGGGCCGAAGTGACCGCCAAACGCGAAAAGACGTTGGAAAAGCGCCGTGCCGCGCAGGAAAAACAGGCGGAAAAACAGCGCGCCTGCGAGGAAAAGGCAGCCGCCCGCCTCGCCGCCATGACGGAGGAACAGCGCGCGAAAAAAGAAGCGCGAGACAAGGCACGTGCGGAACGGGAAGAAGCTTTCTGGCAAAAGGAAAAAGCCGCGGGAGAGATGTATTATCGCAAGATACAGGCTCAGCTTGCGCAGCACGCGCAGGAGAAATCGGAGTAAGGAAATGAAAGGAACAACGGAGTTTGAAACCATCGGAATGTTGCGGCAAGAGCGGAGGCGCAGCCGCTCGTCGGCAGGGGAGGAAGAAATATGATCGCAGTCAATTTGAGGACGGAATACCTGAAAGACCCCCTGGGAACAGACCTGCAGAACCCTCGGCTGTTCTGGAACTGCGAGGGCGGGAAAAGGCAGACAGCCTACCGCATTCTCGCGCAGACGGAAGGGAAAACGGTCTGGGACAGCGGAAAGGTATCCTCGGAACGGATGCGGGCCGCCTATCCAGAGGCGCTTTCCTCCCGCCAGCGGGTGGAATGGAAGGTGCAGCTGTGGGACGAGACGGACGCCGCGGGGGAGTGGTCGGAGCAGGCCTTTTTTGAGACGGGTCTGCTCTCTGCGGGCGACTGGACGGCAAAGTGGATCAGCGGCAATTACCGCGTCAACAGGAAAAAGCGCTATCCCGCAGACTGTTTCCGCAAGGTCTTTTCCGTTTCCGACGTGCGCAAGGCGCGCCTGTACGTCACCGCCTGCGGGTTGTATGAGGTGCATATCAACGGCAGGCGTGCAGGGAATTTCGTGCTCGCTCCGGGGCATACCGATTACACAAAGCGCATCCAGTACCAGACGTACGACGTCACTTCGCTGATAAAAGAGGGCGAAAACGCGCTCACCTGCGAACTGGCGGACGGCTGGTACCGCGGCAGCTGCGGCGCGTGGGGGCTGAAAAACCAGTACGGAACGCAGACAAAGCTACTCCTTCAGCTGGAAGTGTACGGGGCGGACGGAAGCTGCACCCGCATCTGTTCGGACGAGAGCTGGCAGTGGAGCAACGACGGCCCCGTCCGCTTTGCGGACAACAAGGACGGGGAGATCGTGGAGGCCTCCCGCACCCCTTCTTACGGCGGGAGGGCAAAACTTGCAAAGTGCAAAGTCGTACCCGTCTCGTCGGACAACGTGCCGCTCACCGAGCACGAAAGGTTTTCTTCTCCCGGGCTCATCGTAACGCCCGAGGGCAAAAAGGTGCTGGATTTCGGGCAGAACATCGCGGGATACGTGCAGTTTACCCTGCGCGCCGCGGCGGGGCGCAAACTCAAACTTCGCTTCGGAGAACTGCTGGACGATCGGGGAGAATTCACGCAGAAAAATATCCAGTGCGCCAACAAAAAGCGCACCAGGGTAACGCCCTTGCAGCAGATCCTGTACACCTGCAGGGAGGGCGTCAACGAATATAAGACCAAGTTTGCCATTTTCGGATTCCGCTATGTCCTCGTGGAAGGGGATGCGGATTGGAAAGCGGAGGATTTCACGGCCATCGCCGTGTATTCGGACATGGAGCAGACGCTTTCCTTTTCCTGTTCGCACCCGCTCATCGCGCAGTTTGTCAAAAACACGCTGTGGTCGGCAAAGAACAACCACGCAGACGTTCCCACCGATTGCCCCACGCGCGAGCGGCACGGCTGGACGGGAGACGCGCAGATCTTTGTCAACACGGCGACCTATCTGTTCGGTTACGGAGCGTTTGCGCGCAAGTACATAGCGGATATGTGGGACGGTCAGCACAGAAACGGCTGTTACCGCCAGATCTCCCCGAAGGGGGGCGTGGATTTTTACATGAACAACATGGACGGTTCGGCGGGCTGGTCGGACGCGGGCGTGCTCATCCCGTACAGGCTGTGGACGCAGTACGGCGACGATCGCATCCTGCGCGAACATTACGAGTCCATGAAAAAGTACGCTCTGTTCAAAATCAGGGCGCTGGGCAAGTGGTATCTCACCGCTCTGCCGACGGGCGTGGGATTCAGGTACAGGAAATACATCTCCAATTACGGGCAGTCGTACGGAGAATGGGCGGAACCTGCGGACGTCAATGCCTTCCGCATTTCCGATTTCATCTGTCCGCACCCCGAGGAAACGACGGCTTACGTCGTCTACCTGCTCGGACACATGGAAAAAATCGCCGCCGTGCTCGGAAAAAGCGAGGACGAAAAGCTGTACAAAAAGTATGCCGAGCGGGCAAAACTCGGCTATCAGAAGCTTGTCGGAACAAAAAAATTTTCTCTGGATACCGACCGTCAGGCCAAGCTCGTGCGACCGTTGTATATGCGGCTTTTGACCGAAAAACAGACTACGTATGCCAAAAATCGGCTCATAAAGGCGCTGGACAACTACGGCTGGCGGCTGGGAACGGGCTTCTTGTCCACGCCGTTTATTCTCTATGTTCTTGAAGAGATGGACACGGAATATGCCTACCGTCTTTTGGAAAACGAGCAAATGCCCGGATGGCTGTTCATGCCGAAAACGGGCGCCGACACCGTGTGGGAAAGCTGGGAAGGCCCGAAGGCACAGGGCGGCGTCGCCTCTCTCGATCACTATTCCAAAGGGGCGGTGTGCGAATGGCTGTTCTCCGAAATGTGCGGCATACGAGTGGAGGGGGAAAACCGTTTTGTGCTCGCGCCCAAACCGGGCGGCAGCGTCACCTCCGCGCGGGCGGAATATCGCAGCATTTACGGGAAAATTTCCTGCGGCTGGGAGCGGCAGCAAAACGCGGTGCGGTTTTCGGTTTCCGTCCCGTCCAACACGACGGCAACGTTTATTTTCCGCGGCGAACGCAAACAGCTTGCGCCGGGGGAGTATGTCTTTGAGGAACAGACAAAGAAATAAAGGATTTTGCGGCTTTTCGGTCTGTAAAAGCGGTTATGTTTCAATGGCAAAGGAAGAGGTTTATCCTGCGGATTAACCTCTTCCTTTTTTACGGTGGCGCAGAACGAGATTCTCTGATTTTTCAGATTATTACATAAATAATGTTGTAAAAAGAGATATAATCAAGATTCGGGGGATAAAATCCTGTCTGTCGGGCGCTGCAGACGTCGTATCAAGGACAAGAGCACGATTTTTGTAGGAAAGAAACAAAACGGTCGCGGAAAATAAAAAGAAACGTTGTAGGAAAATCGGGTAAATTCACTTTGGTATCCGCGGCGGCGGTCAGAAGAGCGGTTTCACGTTTTTTGCGTATAGCAAGCAAAAGAAGTTGTGAGATGTTCTGTCGAAGAAGAGGAAGGGATCCCCCCCAGGGGCGTTGAGCGGATCCCAAGAGCGTGCAAGCCATTGTGCGGCCTGTCGGTACGGCAAGCGGGAAATGCTTTAAAGGAGAGAAAAATTTTCAGCATTTTATTGCGAAACGTGAAATTATATGATAAAATAAATTCAGCGTGAGTTTGTAGCGTTTCAAGGAATCGGGAAAGATGTTGTGTGAGGATATGGAAAAACTGAACAGGGACGGGTTCGGGGAACTACGGGTGCGGAGATGCGGCAAAATGCGGCGGAAAGGCCGTACAACGTAGTGGATTCGGACGACCGTTCAGAGAGAAAGCCGAAGCAAAAATGCTTCGGCTTTGTGAAATCGGAAAAAAAGGACGAGTAAAACTTCGCTTTGTATCAGGTTGCCGGAAACACTTGCAGCAGGGACATCGTTTCCGTTTCCGAAGAAAGAGGAAGTGAAAATATTTGCGGAAAAATATCGTGTCTTTAGAGACAGGAAAATTTCGGCAGGAGAGTTTCTCAGGGTAAACCGAGCTTTTTTTGGGGGCTGTTTTATGGAATTGCAAAATCTTATCGGGAATATTATAAAAAACAATAAAACGGAGCTGTTTGCAGATCCGATAGCTTTTCTGGATACGGTCCGCAAAGAGTGCAGGAGCGAACAGGATGCCATCAAGTATATTCAGCTGAAAGTACTGCTCTGTTTGAACGGAAAGTTTATCCAATCTCTCTACCTTTCGGTAAAAGACGGCTCTTATTGCAATGTCATCGAAAGTTTGTCTGCCTTTTATGACGCGCAAAATATTTCTCCCCGCGTCTATGCGTACTTTATTTACGTTGTCCTGAAAGGTTGCGGCGTGGCGGCGGACAGAGCGGAGTGGTTCGATCCGCTGCAAGATACTCTGGATGAAAGGAGCGTGCCGAAAGAAAATAAGACTTTCGGAGTGGGCGCATATGCGGAAGATCTGTCCGAGTTTTGCGCAGGGGAAAGGAGCGATTCTTTAAAAAAGTTTACGGGGCGCAGGGCCTTGGTCACTGTTCCCTGCGGATACAGGACGATCGAAAGGGGCGCTTTTGCGCACCATCGGGAGATCCGATGGCTCACCGTACCGGATACCGTTGTCTGCATTCAGGAGGAAGCGTTCGGGGACTGCGGAGAACTGGAAACAGTCGTCCTTTCTTCATCTCTTTCGGAAATTCCGGACAAGTGCTTTTATGATGCAGGAAAACTGGCTCTTGTCATTGCTCCCAACGTCAGATCTGTAGGGCAGAAGGCGTTTTACAGGAGCGGCATTTCCAACTACAAAAAGATAGGGGGCGGTCCCGAAAAAATAGGGGCGTTTGCATTTTTCGGGTGCAAAAAGCTGAAAAATATCGATCTGAGCAGGTGCAGATCGGCAGAGCGAGGCGCTTTTTCGGAATGCACGGAGATCAGAACGTTGAAGCTGAACGACGGCATCCGTCTGGAAGCGGGACTTCTTTCCCTCTTTTCCAAGGATGCGGCATCTTTCCGATCTTGCGGGTATCATCTGGAAGAGATCACATATGTCTGTGAACGGGGAGAGATCCCTGCGGCATTGTTTGCGGGACTTGGTTGCGTCAGAAAGATCACCGTTGAGGGAAAGGTCAAAAAAATCGGGGAAAGAGCTTTTGCGGACTGTTCCGCGCTGAGTGAGCTCTGTATGGATTTTGTCGGGCAGGAGATCCCGCACGGCGCGTTCCTCAATTGCGGAAGCATGGTCCGCTTCCCGGATTTCCCGATGGTCGGAAAAATCGGCAATTCCGCCTTTGCGGGCTGTTCTTCCCTGAAAACGCTGTGTTTCGGGACAACTGTCCGTACGGTCGGGGAAGGTGCTTTTTCGGGCTGCGCGCAGTTGCAGAACCCCGGCCTGTCTTTCGAGAGCGGCGAGATCGCCGAGGAATGCTTCAGCGGCTGTTCTTCTCTGAAAGAGATCTCCCTGGAAAAGGTCAGGATCATCGGGCGCGGGGCGTTTGCAGGCTGTGCGTTCGGCAGGGGATTGTCCCTTTCGGCCGCAACGGAATTTGTAGGGGAAGGCGCTTTTCGGAATGCCGAGATCGGAGGAGTTTTGGAACTCCCTTGCCGTGCCGCGTTCGGCAAGCTGGCTTTTGAGGGAGTCAGGGGGGTGCGGGATCTCGTCTTGCACTCCGCATCCCTCCGCGACAGGGAAGGAAGATCCCTGCAGATATACGAGCTGTTCGCGGAGAACATGGAAACGTTCAACAGCCGTTACGAGGGGATACAAAACGTCAAAATTTCCGCAGACGGAATCGGCGACGGGGCGTTTATGGGCTGGAAGAACCTCAAAAAAGTACTCGTTGCCGCCCCGATCGACAGGATCGGAAAAAATGCGTTCAGAAACTGTACGTCGCTGGAAGGCGTAAAGATCAATGCCGATCAAGTGCAGATCGGGGAATCCGCTTTTGCAGGCTGTGCGTCGCTGCGGCGGCTGAAAACCTCTGTCAAAAGCGAAAAAGAGAGAGATCTTGACCTGTCGGGAGTACAGTTTATCGGCCGCCTTGCATTTGAAAGCTGTCCCTTTGAAAGTATTTTCATCCCCGCTTCCTGTAAAGCGGAACAGGAGGCGTTTGCCTCCTGCGTACAGCTGAAAGAGATCGGTATCGATTGCAGCACGGGGGAAGTTCCCAAGCCGCCTTATTTTTATTTCGCAAAGGACAAGGAGGAGTTCAACACCCGATTTGAGGGGTGCCGCAAGGCTGTTTATTACAATTTCCGCTCCGTTCCGGAAGGGTTTTTTGAAGGTTTCAGAAATTTACGGGAGATCGGTTTTGTCGGAAACGTCGAACAGATCGGCCGCGCGGCTTTTTCCGCATTGCCGTCTCTGGAACAGGTCAGCGGATGTTATATCGGGACGTCGCTGCCGGAATCATCCTTTGAAAACTGCGCCAACCTTGTCGGAATCTTCGCCGCGGAAAAGGTGAAAGAAATAGGTCCGCGTGCCTTTAAAGGCTGCACATCTCTGACAGCTCTCTCTTTCGGGACCGTCGGAGAACTCGGCGATTCCGCTTTTGCCGAATGCTCCTCTTTAAGCAGGATCGAGGGGAATTTTATCTGCCGTACGGTCGGGGCGTATGCCTTTTCCGGATGCAGAAAGCTTGAGGATTTTTCCTTCCTTTCCGATGCCCGCGAAGCGGGCGCGTATGCCTTTGAAAATTCTTCGATCGGCGCCTTTCCAAAAACTCTCGGGTATATTGCGCGCGGCGCATTCAAAAACGTCAGTTTGGGCAGCGTCGTTACAATTCCTGCCGGGGTCCGCTTTGAAAAGGGCGCTCTGGAGGGAATCGCCGATTTTAAAACGCTCGTGTTGGAAGAGAAATGCGTCACAGACCGTGCGGGGGAGGATTTCCCCCTGTATCAGCTTTTTGACGATTCTTTGGCCGCGTTCAATGAAAAATATTTTCAGCTCGTCAACGTCAAAATCAAAAAAGGTCTGGCGGCGGAACAATTCCGCGGCTGGAAAAAGATCCGCAAAGTGCTCATAGAATCGGGCGGCGGGACGGAAATCCCCGTTTCCTGCTTTGACGGATGTGAAAGCCTGGAAGGGGTCAAGGTCGCGGGGCCGCTGCTCGGAATAGAACGTTTTGCGTTCAGAAACTGCAATATGCTCAAACGCCTGAAAACGGGCGGGGCGGAGGAAGATGCGGATGTTTCCCTTCGTCAAACGCAAAAGATCGCGGAAAATGCCTTTGAAAACTGTCATTCCGTCCGTACGATCTCATTTACGCTGAAAAGCGTTTCGGACGGCGCGTTCCGCGGCTGCGACGGGGCAGAGACGGTAAAAGTATGGCTGGACGAACCGGAAAAATGGATGGAAAGAAGAATCTGTTCCGTCTTTGCGGAAGAAAAAGATTTTGGGGCCGCGTATCTGAATCTGAAGAACGTAGAGGCGGAAAATGTGCAAATTCTGCCTTCCGGCCTGTTTTCCGGCTGCAAAAACGTCAGGCAGATCGTCTGCAACGGAAGGACGGAACAACTCGGCCCCGCAGCTTTTCAAGGCTGTTCGATGCTGGAAACGCTGCGCCTGGATTTTACGGGAAAGGAACTGCCTGCGCACTGCTTTGAGGATTGCGGCGCGCTGTCCGGCGCAATGCGATTTGAAAATGTAGAAAAGATAGGCGAAGCCGCCTTTAAAAATTGCGGCAGGATCACCGAGATCGTTTTCCCCTCACAGGTGAATGTGCTGGGCGAAGAATGTTTTATGAACTGCAAAAATCTGCACTCCCTGCAGATGGAGTTTACGGGAACCGAACTACCTGCAAACTGTTTTGCCCAATGCAGGGCGCTATCCTGTCCTCCCGAGTTGAGGAATACGGAGGAGATCCATGCGCAGGCATTTGCGGGCTGTGATGCGATCGTTCACCTCTGTATCGGGGCAGTGAAAGAAGGTCGCCTCGAAACTTTATTTCAGGATTCCTTTCAAAAGATCAGGTCTGTCGAATATGTGTCCCCTTACATTCCCGATAACTTTTTCAAGGGAATGACCGCTCTCGAAAAGATAGTGTTCAGGAAGCGGATCGTCAGGATCGGGAACGGCGCTTTTTACGGGACAAAGTCGTTGAAAGAAGTCGGAAATCTTGAGGGTGCGGAAAGTGTAGGCAGATATGCTTTTGCTCACAGCGGGATCGAAAAGATCAGGTTTACAGACGCTCTGGAACAGATCGGGGTGGGAGCGCTGGCGGGATGCAACTGCCTGCAGACAGCGGAAATGCCCGCGTGCTTCGATCGTTTCGGAAGCCTTTTCGATTGGAAACAAGGGCCCGGAACAAAAGAGATTGTTCAGAAGCATTCGGACAGAGAGAAAAAATACTATCTTCCCTCCTCCCTGCGCAAGGTCATCATCGCGGGCGGGCAGCTTTCGGAAGGGGCTTTCAGCGGGGTCGGGTGCGACGTTGAAGTGCGCTTCGCGCCGCAGGAGATCCCGAACGATGCGTTTTACGGATTCAGGGGGCGTCTGGACATCGACGTCTCGCAGGTTCGCACGGTCGGGGAAAACGCTTTCGGCTGCGTAAAATTCGGGGATCAAAGCATGGAACTGCCCGCCGTCGTTTCGATAGGCCGCTGTGCCTTTGAAGGTGCGCAAATGAAGGCTTTGGCGTTGGGAAAGGAGATCCGAAGCATTGCGGAGGATGCCTTTGCCCGCGCGGAGATCGAAAAGCTGCAGATTTCGGAAAACGAGTTTTACACTGCGGAAAATTCTCTGCTTGTCGCCGAAAAAAGCGGCAAGCTCCTGTATGCGGGCAAGGGGATCTCGGGAGAGGTTTCTCTCGGCGGCCGCGTGACAGAGATACAGGCGCACGCATTCGGAGACTGTAAAGGCCTTACCTGTATCCGCGTCGGGGATGCCGTGCAGATCGGAGAAAGAGCCTTTGAAAATTGCAGCGGACTGCTCTCTCTCGTCATTTCGGAGAAAACGCAGAAGATGGGCAGGGGCGTCTGCGAGGGTTGCGGAAACATTGTCTATCTCGAACTTCCCTTTTTGGGAGAAAGTGCAGACATACCGTATGCGCTGGATTACGTTTTCGGAGAAACGGGAGCGGGTAAACGGGCAGACGTCGCAGTCAGGGGCGGAAAGATCGCGCAGGGCGTCTTCCGTACAAATAAAAAGGCGGAATACGGGAAAATCGATCTTTCGCATACCGATTGCGAAGAGCTTTGCGAAGATTCTTTCCGCAATGCGGACATCGGAGAGCTGATCCTGCCCGATTCGCTGAAAACTGTACGGGAGGGCGCTTTCGGTGCGACAGTCGCAGACCGCGTTCTCTTTGCGGGGACAGATCCCCTCGGCAATATAGCGGTCACAGAGGATTGTATTTATTCCGCGGATACGTTGGTTTACAGATTTAAAAACTGCGACCTGCTGAATATCCGCGGAGGGACGAAACGGATCGGTAAGGATGCGTTTGATGTCAATGCGCGGGCGGAGAAACTTGTCCTTGCCGATGCGGAGATGCTCAGCGGCGAAAACCTTGCCGCCGTAAACGCCCTGGAGGGAGTTTCCGTGCTGGAAGTTTGGGCGGAGGTATCCGTGCCTTTCCATGAGCTGTTCAAAACTTTCTGCCGCGGCCTTACTTCTGTCACATACGGCGGAAGCGATTCCTGTGACGGTATGTTCGGCGGGCTGGAGAGTCTGACGGAACTTCTGTCGCCGAATATCAGAGTCCTCAAAAACGGTTCTTTCGGGGGCTGCGGCAAACTGACGTTTCTGCCGTCCTTCCGAAAGTTGGAGGTCATAGAAAAGGGCGCGTTTGACGGAATGCCCGAAATCAGCCTTCTGTATATCCCGGAAACCATTCAGACGATCGATCCCGAGGTGTTTGACGATGTGTCCGTCGGGCATCTCGTTGTCGGGGACAACCAAAACTATCGCTGCGAAGGCGGTATTCTTACCGACAGGCGGCGGACGGTCCTGTATGCGGAAAAAGAGATCAAAGGGAACGTCTGCCTCGACGGGGCGTCGGAGATCCGCAAGTCTGCATTCAAAAATTGCAGATCTCTGACGGGCGTAAAGGCGGATGTGCTCCTTGCGATCGGCGACAATGCCTTTGAAGGCTGCAAAAAACTCAGTTCTTTCGAGGTCATGGATTGCAAAAAAATAGGTCGGGAGGTGCTGCACGGGTGCAGGGCGCTCTCCGCTTTGCGGCTTCCTTACATCGGGCCTTCCGAAGACGTCGGCCGCAATATTCTCTATTTGTTTTCCCCCGATGAGGCTGTCAAAGCCGGGCAAATGCCCGCAGAGTCCGACATTGCGAAATATCTGCCGCCCGCGCTCAGGAAGGTAACGCTTTATCGGCAGAAGGTGATCGACGGAACGTTCAGCGGGTGCGCAAAGCTCTCCGAGATCAAACTGTCGGAGCGGACGCAGGAGATAAGTTCCATGTCTTTCAGCAAGTGTATCGGCCTGAAATATCTGGTCATTCCCGATTCCGTACAGAAGATCGGCGATTTTGCGTTTGCGGGCTGCGATTACGGCCTTGTAACGGAGCTTGCCGATAAGAAGCAGGAGGCGATGTTCTCCAAAAAATGGGACGTCATCAAAAACGGATTCCTCGGCTTAGGTACCAAAAGAGTAAAGGTGAAATACAGGAGATGACTTTATGGAACAGAATTATGCGCAGTTCGACCTGATCGTTTTTCTCGATCACAGGTCTTTGGCGGAGGCAGATCTTTCCTTTCTTGACGGGATCGATGATTCAAAGACGAAAGTCAGGGTCATGACAAGGGAGGTCGCCCTGTTCAACGATCGTTATAAGAACATGGCGGATGCGGAAAAGAAAAAAGTTTTCAAAGAGAAAAAGGTGGACCTGCTGAACAGGCTCATCGGCGAAAACAAGCTCAGGTTTCTGGGCGCGGCAGACGAGCAGGATCCCGAGTATCATCTTCTGGCGATCCTGGTCGGGAAGTATTATCGGCAAAACGTTTTGCTCATCACAAACGATGCGGAAAAGGCAAAACCGTTTTTGCCGCTGATCCCCGTATACGAGGTGTTCGGGCAGGTGCTGAAAATTATTTCTCTGACGGATACCGCAACGGAGTACGCATTTGAAGACAGCCGCAAAGCCTTGGCAAAATTGTCGGCAGCGGGGGAGAGCGCGCCGTCCGCAACGGACGTTGCGGAACCCGCAAAAGAGGAAGAAGACCGCACCGCAGAGGCGCGGGAAGAGCAGAACGCCGAAACCGCGGGGCAGGACGATGCGGAAAAAAACGATCCTGACGGCGAAGAAGGCGGAAAAGCGGAAACTTTGGAACCGTCCGGAAGCAGAGAGGATCAGCCCGACGACGAATTTGATTTTTAAAGGAGGGATTTATGAGCAATTCTTATCTCGGCGATGATGATTTGATTTTCAACACTTCATCGAGAATACCTGTGTGTCTTTGTATCGATACGAGCGGCTCGATGGATCAGTACGACGATACGGATACGAGCCGGATCGAACGCGTGAAAAAGGGCGTCGCTCAGTTTTATGCGGAATTGCGGGAGAACGATCTTACAAAATATTCCGCGGAAGTTGCGATCGTGGGGTTCAGCACTACACCTTACATAGTGCAGGATTTCAAGACGATGGATCTCGTCGACGCCGCTTCGGTCAACCTTATCCCGCACGGGAAAGGAGATCTGGGGAAGGGCGTCCTGAAAGCGCTGGAATTGCTGCAGGGCCGCAAGGAATCCTATAAGAGAAACGGCATCGATTATTACCAGCCGTGGCTGATCATCATGACGGACGGGCGGCCGACGGGCGAAGAAAACACGATGGCAGACCTCAGACAGGCACAGCAGAAAGTCACGGAAATGGAAAAAAGCAAAAAACTTACGGTCATCCCCGTCTTTATCGGGAGGACGGAAGGCGATTCCGAGTTGAGCGAGATCGATTCCAAGGCCGATAAATACCTTTCCGGATTTTCCCAAAAGAATGCGCCGCTGCAGCTCAGCTCGGGCGAAAAGTTCAGCAGGTTTTTCGAATGGCTGGGGAAGAGCGTCAGCATCGTGACAAGCGATTCGGACGTCGAACTCGATTTTGCAGATCTCACGGACTGGGACGAAATTTAAAGAGAGGGTACACTTATGAGCAAATATTTAGGAGAAGACGATCTGATACTCAATACATCCTCGAGGATCCCTGTCTGTCTGTGTATCGATACTTCCGCTTCTATGCGGCGCGTTATCGACGGCACGGGCAGGGATACAGGCGAAACAGAGTTTGTGGACGGAAAACTCTGGAGGATCGTTGAAGGCGGAAAAAACCTTCTCGACAATATGAACGAGGGCTTGGAGGCGTTTTATAAAGCGATCAACAGCAACGAACAGGCAAAGCTTTCCTGCGAACTCGCCGTCGTCACTTTTGACGACGAAGCGCGCGTTTTGGAGGATTTCGGCACTCTGGATAAGAAACGGCCGGTCAGGATCAGTGAAACGGGGGACAATACCGCTCTCGGAGAGGGGATCTCCCTTGCGCTGAAACTCCTGGAAACCAGAAAAAGAGAATATCGGAAAAACGGCGTGGATTATTACCAGCCCTGGCTTGTCATCTTTACCGACGGGGACGCATCGGACAGCGTCGCCGAGGCACGGCAGAAAATCAGGAGCCTGGAAGAGGAGAAAAAACTGACCGTGTTTACGTTTGCCCTGTCGGACGATGTGAACATGAAAGCTCTCGGCGAACTTTCGAGGAGAAGGCCCATTTCTCTGAAAACCGACAAACTGGAGGAGTTTTTCGAGTGGCTCGGCAAGAGCGTCAGCACCGTTTCCATGTCGCAGGTCGGCGAGAAATTAAAGCTGGATACCTCAGGCATGGACGATTGGGCAGAAATTTAAGGGAAAACACGAAAAAGCCCGTTTTTTGGCAAAAATTTTTGCAGAAAATACGGGAGAATCAGGAAACGTAAGAATCAAAGGAGTTACAATGAGCAATCAATTTTTGGGAGAAGACGATCTTGTGCTGAATACCGCTTCCAGGATCCCTGTGTGCCTTTGTCTGGACGTGAGCAGCAGCATGATGGGGTGCATCGGCGAGCTGAACAGCGGCGTCAACGAGTTTTACCGCGCTGTGAGAAGCAATGAAGCGGCGAGGCAGTCCTGCGAAATCGCGGTCGTAACATTCGGGTCGGACGTAAAGGTCGTGGAAGATTATTCTTCGGTAGATACGAAAGAACCCGCGGCAATGCAGGCGTACGGCGGAACGGCCATGACGGAAGGGACGGAAAAAGCCCTGGAAATTCTGGAGAAAAGGAAAGAACAGTACAAGCAGAACGGGATCGACTATTACCAGCCCTGGCTCGTCATCATGTCGGACGGCGAACCGAACGACCCCGCCACGTTAAAGAAGGTTCAGGAGAAGATCAGACAGCTGGAAGCGGACAGAAAACTCGTCGTGTTTGCCATAGGCATCGGCAGCGGGGTAAATATGGATATTATGGACAACTTCTCCAAGAGGAAGGCAAAAAAATTAAAAGGATACAAATTTGAAGACTTTTTTGAATGGCTGGGGAAAAGCGTTTCCATCGTTTCCCAATCTCAGGTCGGCGAAAAAGTAAAACTGGATACGTCCGGAATGGACGACTGGGCAGAAATTTAAAGGAGGACAAAAACATGAGCGACTTTTTTGGCGAAGACGATTCTGTCGAAAAAAACAATTCTTATATCGGGGACGACGATCTCATCACAAACACATCGAGCAGGCTGCCCGTCTGCCTTTGTCTGGATATTTCCGGCTCCATGAAGAAAAATGACGCCATCTCTGCGCTGAACGAGGGCGTCGAAGCCTTTTATCAGGCGATCAGGGAGGACGAACAGGCCCGCAATTCCTGCGAGATCGCCGTGATCACTTTCAACAGCGAAGTCAAGATAGCGGAAGAATTTTCCACGGTCGATAAGAAGGGGAAAGTTCATTTTACGGCGGAGGGAGGAACGGCCCTGGCTCATGCGGTCAACAGGGCGCTGGATCTTCTGGAAGAACGCAAAAATTCGTATAAGGCCAACGGCGTGGACTATTATCAGCCTTGGCTTGTGATCATTACGGACGGAAAACCCGGGGATCCGGAAGACATTCCGCAGGCGCAGAGCAGGACAAAAAAACTGGCGGAAGAAAGAAAGCTCACGCTGTTCCCCATTGCCGTGGGCAGCGACGACAACGAGGAAAAATACAGGCAGGTCATGGATGTCCTCAACGGGTTCAGCAACAAATCGGCAAAACATCTGAAAGATCTCAAATTTTCCGATTTTTTTGAATGGTTGGGCAAGAGCGTTACCATCGTGTCGGCCTCGAAGGTCGGAGATAAAGTCAGGCTCGATACGACAGGCATGGACGATTGGGCGGAAATCTGATCACGGACGAATGCGGTATGAGTAAAGAATGGTTTTTGAATTATGGCGAATTGGCAGGGAAAAGCCACCTTTCCCGAAAAATTCCCTGTCAGGACAGAGCGCTGTGCAGACAGGGGAACGGAGTGACCGTCGCCGTCCTTTCGGATGGCTGCGGAAGCTCCCCGATCTCTCAATACGGATCGCAGGTGACCACGGAATGCCTGTGCAAACTCTTTATCGAAGAGTTTGACGCGATCCACAGCGCGCAGATCCTCACCTCCAGAAAAATGATCGTAGACGCCATTGTGCTTTCCCTGTACGGATTTATTCGCTCCAACGGGGAAATTTTCAGCGCATACAAAGCGGAAAACATTGAAAAATACAACGAGTTTACCCAAAAGAGAAGCGAGGAAGAGTTTTTTCTGGATGCACTCAATGCCACCGCGCTGTTTGCCGCCGAAAAAGAGGGCGAGTATATCATCGGCCAGATCGGGGACGGTGTGATCGGCGGCGTTGTTCGCAATCGTTTGAAAATCATCATGGAAGAAAAAAAAGAGGGGGAAATCAACGGGACGTTTTATCCTGCCAACATCTATACTCTCGCGCTGAAAAATCCGGATTGGTACGGTTGCGCACAGTTTCAGCTGAAAAAACCGAAAAATACGGATGTTTCCGCGTTTATTCTCACTTCAGACGGGGTGGATTCCTTTTTCGATCTGCGCGTCCCGTTCCAGAAAAAATACACGACCGGCGTGGATAAATTGTTCAGATGCACGGTGGAAGCTTCCTCTTTTGAGGAATCCAAGGCGATTCTGGACGAACAGTTTTTACCAGCCCTGGTCAACGGTTCGAGGGCGATGGACGATTGCAGCGTTGCCGTCATCGTCAGGAAAGATTATTTTATCGGGCAGGACGGGTACGCCGTTACAATGTATGAAAGGCCGAAAGAGGCCGCAGAACAATCTCCCGCAGAACAATCTCCCGCAGAGCAATCTCCCGTAGACGCAAAAACCACCGTTTCCGAAGGCCGGACGCCGGAATGCGCGCAGAACGTGTGGTACGGGGAATTCGGAGAGGAATACCTCGGGCTGGAACAGAGGATCCGCGAACGGATCGGTGAAGAAGCCGAAGGAGTATTGGAAAAACTCGGGAAAACGGAGGGAGAAGCCGCTCATAAAATGGAGGTGATGCGGATGTATGCCTCTGTCCTGGACGCCATAGCAACGTTCGGCTGTTTCGATTTCGACCCGACGATCCATGACGAAAGGATCTTCGGAGAGATCTACGACATGGACGCGGGGATCTCCTGCAAGCCTGCAGACACCGCAGAGGGAAAGTACAGCATTTATCGGGAATGAGTTATGTTCACTAAGGAAAAAATCAAAGACGTACGCGCTTTTTTGAACAGTTTTGACAGAATTTTTATCGACGAAACCTTATTGAAAAACGACAGTGCTTCGGAACGGCTTGCGGAAATTCTGAAAGAAAATCTTTTAAAAAAGCATTGCATTGTCCTCAACGAAAAGACGTTGAGATCCGGGATCAGCAAGGCGCTGATCAAAAAACTTCAGGATCAAGACCTTCTCCTGGTCAAGGACGGAGTGCACATCATCACGCTCAATACCTCATACTGCAATGCGGCGGCGGAACTTTCCAAAAGAAAGCATTACAAAATGCTCCTGATCTCCAACGATGCACAGGAAAGTCTGGCGTTTTTAAAGCTGGATTACGATGACAACCACGTCAACGATCTCGGCGCCTGCGGAATAGATCCTGCAGGATTGTTTTCCTATGTGTATCAGCCTCCCGAAGAGCGGATCCTCTTTACCGTTACGGCAAATGCGGAAACGGAATCTTTACAGTTGCTCTTTTACAAAACGCTTGCCGGCGGAGCCGTAAAAATCCTGTATCCTGCGGACGATCCGAAAACGCAGGCCGGAATGAAGGGGAAGGGAGTATTTGAATATTCTTCCACAAAACGGGAACTGTTCGAGTCTGACCTCGTCCAATTTGTTGCAAAGTATCGGGGCAGTCAGATCGCATCCTCCAAATGTGATTTTTACCTGGAAAAGGAACAGCATTGGTCTGTACAGCCCGCAGGGTCTTCTCTGACGGCAAAAATCATTCAGGAGGGGGATCTCCCTTCTCCCGTTCCTCCTTCTGCCCCGGAAGGCCCCGCACGGGAGACGCCGAAAGGGGAAAAGTATCCCTATTACGGCGGCCAGCCGACCAAACTGACCACGGACAGCATCATCGAAGTGGAAGAACCTGTCGAAGGCGCCGTATTAAAGACGAGAGAGGGAAACTCGATCCGTCTGGTGAAAAAACTCGGGGCAGGCGGGGAAGGTGTAGTCTATGCCACCGACCGGCCGAACATCGTCTGTAAAATTCTGAACAACAGGGCCGGCACCAATCTCACGAGAAACAAGAAAGAAAAGATCGAGTTTATGACCCGGCACCCGATCAGCCATCCGCTTGTCATCTGGCCGCTGAATGCGGTCTATACACAGGGCAATGTCTTTGTCGGTTTTACCATGAAAGCGGTCAAGGGGATCGAACTGAAAGCATTGATGGATCAGATGAAATACAGGGACGGAAGCCTTTCCTGCGAGTTCGGGATTTTCAATCTGGACAGGACGCAGATTATCCGCATGATCATTTCCATTCTGGAAACGCTCTGTTTTTTACATGAGCGGAATATCATCATCGGCGACATAAAGATGGAAAATTTCATGATCATGAACAGAGATCCGTCCAAAGTTTATTTTGTCGACTGCGACAGCTATCAGGTGGGACGCTTTCAGGCAACCAAAGTAAGCGCGGGGTTTGTTCCGCCCGAGCTGGCAAACAAAAAAGTGGACCTGGTCTACAGGACGTTCAGTAACGAATATTATGCTCTTTTTGCCCTGCTTTTCATGATCTTGCATAAAGCGGTCAAACCGTATTCGCAAAAAGGCGAGGCAATGGAAATGACTGAGGAACAGAGGGCCGGGGCAGGTATTTTTCCCTACTTTCTCAATGCGGAAAAAACTGTTCTCCATGCCCCCAACGGCTACCCTTCCCCCAACTGGTCTCACCTGCCGGGGTATATCAAAAAGGCGTTTTGCAGTATGGGGCAGAGAAACGGGGATCACTTTGCAGCAGAAAAAAGATATACGGCTCAGGAGTGGTTAAAACTTTTTCGGGCATATGATAAGGATCTGCAAAACGGAAAGCTCGCCGCAAAGGACAGAAGGTGCAATACAGGTGTTTTCGGGGCGGCGGAAGAGCCGATCGATTATGCGGCCGTCGACCTCAAAATCAGCTCGATCGTTACAAAACTGATGAGCGACGTTTCGCTGAATGAGCTTATCAGAAAATCTTTCCTCTCTGCCAGGAGAAAAGAGGCGGCGGACAGGATCGGCCTGATCGAAAAAACGTTGAGAAAAACCGTCGAGTATAAGGACAGCAATTACAGGTTTATTCTCAAAAAGAATCTGGGTTGTTATTATTCCGTGGAGTTCAGCTATAAGGAATAAGGTACGGCGGGTGCCGAAGGGAAGGCTTGTCTGCGCATAGGAAGAAGGCAATTTTCTTTCTGAGCCCTTTACGGCCGCAGCGCCCGTACCGCGCCCGTAAAGAGAAAACTGCGGAAAGAGAGAGAAAGCGGCGTACGGTCAGTTCCTTTTTTCGGACAGCGTCAACTGGTGCGTTTTCCTGTTTTGCGGACAATTCCTCAAACGCATCCGCAGAGTATTTTTGGAACCAAAGGTTTTTTTGACGGCGCTGTAATTATAAAAATTTACGGGAAAGGTAAGTCTTTCAGCGGTCATTCACGGTGCAGGGGCTAATAAATGTTTTTCAATACAGCGGCATTCAGATCGGCCGTGACAGGGAAAACAGAAGTTAAAAATCTGTCTTCGTGAAGAAAAATTTTGTAAATCGGTGTTTTGTCAAAGCAGGCGGCGCGAGGGCATATTGCCCTCGCGCCGCCTGCTTGTCAGCGGAAAAAACCGTAAAGACATTTTCGTATTTCCGTGCTGTAACTTCCCGTTCCGAGGCCGAGTTCTAAAAGTTCTCCCGCATACTTTATTTCGGCGCTTTTCAGCATTTGGTAAATTTTTTCGGGCAATCGGAGCTCGTCTATGGGGGAGAGAAATTTTTTAATGACGGGATCATCGATTTCTAACAGATCGGCGCGGGTGCTGCAAGGCGCCCCGAATTCATCTTTACCGTTAATGCGAAAGACGTCAGAAATCTTTTTGTATTCGATTGCCGTCAGATCTTCCCGTAAAAATTTTGAAAAACAAAAGGCACCGAGAAATTTGCAGCAAGTCGGGCTGTCGTCTGTATCATACGGGTCGATTTGAAAAGCTAACCGAAAAGGATGAAATCCTTCTTTGTCTCGTTTTTCCATTATCTTTTTATGAGAGGGGCTTACGCAGAATTCTTTTATATAGGTCTCATCCAAGCTTTTAAAATTTTCCCACAAATTATCTTCCATGCCATGTTCCATACCGTTCATATATACGAACCAGGCACCGACTCCTGCGGCACCGAAATCGTCAAGTTCTGCCAAACTGCGCCTATAACCTTTAAATTTGGTACCGATCGCTTTGTTGATCATGTCGGTATAGCTGTGCCCATAGATAAGATCTCCTGCTGTCAGTGTCTTCATACTTTTTCTCCCTTTCAAGTTTCAGGTGATTTGTACTGTTTTAGAAATTCCTTGTTCGGCGGCAAGGCGGATTCCGTCAACAAAAAACGAATATTTTTCGGCGTTTTTTATTTTTTTCAGGATTTGTATACACTTATCAAATTCATTTAAATTACGGTACAATTCTGATAATATCAGCAGATCTTTATCTTCCATTGTCTGAAAATAAGGCAATATCTGTTTGCAGAAAAGGAGATATTTTTCTGTATCGATCTGCGGGAAATACTTCATTTCCGGATGATCTGTTTTCAGGGAACCAATGCCAAACCAGGTGTCTGCCTGTCGTTTTCTTTCTGCTTCGCTTGTGTTCGGCGGGCAATTAGAAGAAACAGGCAGAGGACGATGGTATGCCTGCCAAAGGTGTATCACCATTTGCTTTTGCAGGAATTTTCTTTCTTCCTCGGAAGGCTCTGCGGGGAAGCTGAGTCCGAATGATAAAGCATCTTTCCAAAACTGTGCAAAGAACAGCCCTCGATTGCGCGATTCTGAACCGTAAGCAGAGCCGATTCCGTTTATCGTACCGTACAATCGGTCTTTTTTTGGCAGGCCCCGGCAAAAAGCGGTAGGATCGATGGCATCGTTGCGATCATCTTCCGCAATTCTGCGCTCTTCAAGATATTTCTGTTCAAAAAATTTTTTGCATTTGGGACATCGGGTGATCCGAAGATGGCTATGCAGAGGGATACCATATGTCCCGATTTGTGTGCCGTCTGAATAAAAGATCGAACTATAAACAGAATAACTTGCGGTTTCCGATCCCCAAAATGGATTTTTACAAAAGGGGCATTGGTATTCCGGCAACGGGGAATTGAACAGCATACTCTTTGTCCTTAACGATAAATTTTGTCGAGGAGTTCAGAAAGCCGATTTACAAGTTCGCCTTTATCGGAAGGGCAGGGGAGAGAGGAAGTCAGTACGCTTTGCAGAATAAATTCCCTTTCATTCAGGGAGAAACGCTTGCCCTGTAAATAAAAGCCTTTAGAGGTTTTGATGATAGGGTACCCTATCTTTTTCAAAAAAGCAATGTTTCGGCAAACTGTTTTTCTGTCGCACGGAAAAATTTCCGAAAGATCGCGCGCAATTTGACTCTGCGTGAGAGGATGCGTTTCATCGCTTTCGCTTTCTAAAATTTTCAGGATCAGTAGTATGAGATATTTTTTCGGCTGCATTTTTAACTCCTCATTCTTATTATAGCATACTTATAGTACCAAAAATCGCCCATGGAATGCTTAAAAATATCAGCCGAATTTTTCGGCTAAATTTATTTTAGCAAATATAAACAATGAATGCAATAATATGGCAAAATTAATTGATTTTGATATATTTTTGTGTGTTTTGTAGAAAAAAAATTTCGTTTGCAACTCTTGGTTTGTAATATCTTGTTTACCGATTATGCCGTGCAATGAATTACACGCAAGAACCATGGATATCCACACCATTCAGACAGTGTTTAAGAGATTGTTTTCGGATCATCATGAGCTAAGATACACGTTTAATACCAGTAAGAAAGAGTGCGTTCAAAATGGAAACCTAAAAATATTTATCGCGTCAAAGCAGCCGAAATTCAATGAAAAAAATCGAATCAACAGCTTTATAAATTTGAGACAAAAGGTTACTGTATTTTTTATAAAATTAAGCTGGCTGAGCTTTTATTGCTCAGCCAGCTTTAAAATTTAGTCATGCAATGTCCCTCTATCGAACAGCGGCGAGGTAAAGAACTCCGCCAAGCTTATATCGAAGCCTTCACAAATGGCGTAGAGTGTTTTCATCTTGACTGAGCGGCTACGCTTTTTCTTAATCGACGTCAGAGTTGACTGCGGCACTCCACTCTTTTCAAACAGAGCATATTTTGTCATATTTCTCTCAATACAGAGCTGTTCTATTCTTAAAGCTATTGCATCCTCCAAAAGCATACTGCTAACCTCTACACTACGTGTTTATAGTTAGTAGTATAAAATTTTTAATATTTTATTTACTGCTATGTGTAGCATATTTGCTATTTAACCTAATAAATGTTATCATATCCAATGATATGGTAATCTCATTTTGCGGGCATCGGGAGTTTACTCCGGATGCAGAGAAAGAAAAAACTATAATAGATCTCCTATTAAAATATGCTGAAACAGAACAAGAAGTTATCTGTTACACGGGCGGATACGGCGCTTTCGACTGGTTTGCCGCCTCCTGCATAAGAAAAGCGCAGACGTTAGCCAAAAATATAAGGAATTGCCTTATTATTCCATACATTACCGTCTCCTATCTTGACAGAATTAAAATTCACAAAGAAAAATTTAACGAAATAATCTATCCTCCACTTGAAGACGTGCCGCCTAAGTTTGCTATCATCCGCCGAAATGAATGGATGGTTGACAACAGCGAACTTTTGATAGCCCATGTAAAATTCAGTTGGGGCGGCGCCGGCAGAACATTGGAATATGCAAAGAGAAGAGGAATGGAAATAATATTTATATAGAATAGAAAGCACTAAAGAGTGCGCTCAAAATAGAAACTAAAAAATAATTATCGAACCAAGGTAGCCGAAAATTCAAATACATAAAATATATTAAAACAGAGCATACGCCGTTATGTACTCTGTTTTTACACACTCATAGTGATAAAATATCTCCACCACTCTTGCTTTATTATACCATTTTTGTTATAATATTTTATATAAACAACATTAGGAGTTAAATAATGGCAAACACCAATCTTTCAGAGGCTAAAAATGCTAAAAATGATGAGTTTTATACTCAATATGCAGATATTCAGAAAGAAGTAAATGCTTATATAGAATATGATCCAGATGTGTTCAGAGATAAGACCATTTTGCTACCCTGCGATGATCCTGAATGGAGCAATTTTACAAAATTCTTCGCTCAAAATTTTGAAAATTTTGGCATTAAAAAGCTTATCAGTACAAGTTATGCCTACGATAAAAAAAGAGTAAAAGGTCCTTATCAGCTTTCTTTTTTTGAAGAAAAATCACCGAAATATGACAAAAGTAAGACAAAGTCGCACGGTAAAATATTTACTTTAACACGGGATTTAAACAATTCAGGCAAGATAGATATCGATGACCTTGAATGGAATTATCTTAAAGGCGATGGAGATTTTCGGAGCGAAGAGGTCAAAAAACTTCGTGACGAAGCAGATATTATAGTAACTAACCCTCCCTTCTCTTTATTTAGAGAATTTTTGGATTGGTTGATAACTTCAAATAAAAAGTTTCTTATTATTGGCAATAAGAACTGTGTTACATATAAAGAAGTTTTCCCCTTGATTATGGGAAACAAACTATGGTCGGGTAGAACTGAATGGAGCGGAGGACTATGGTTTGAAACAAAAAATCTTCTTGACGTTGATAAGGTTATTGACGGGATGCACATGAAAAATGTTTCATCGGCTTGGTTTACAAACATGGAACATGGTCGTCGCCATCAACCCCTTCAACTTATGACAATTGCAGACAATATTAAATATAGTAAACATAAAGAAATAAGGGAAAAAGGATATCCGCATTACGATAATTATGATGCCATTGAAGTTCCTTATACTGACGCTATCCCTAGTGATTATGACGGCATTATGGGCGTGCCTATTTCTTTTTTGGAAAAATTTTGCCCAGAACAATTTGAAATTTTAGGAGCAACCCAGAGAGGTTGCCATGATAAAGTTCCAGATACAAAGAAATATGATAATTACTGGGAAGTTACACAAAAAGGGCTGAAAACAGGATCTTCGGGTGGCAAAACTAATGAAAATGCAAATTTAGAACAGAATGACGGAAAACATAATTATTTTATAAATAATGAAGGTCACATTATTCAATCGGCCTATCAAAGAATTTTTATCCGTTTTAAGAGGTGATATTTATGAAAACAACACTTAGAACTGACATGACCGTCGAAGATATTTGTAAAGGGTTTGTATATAATG
>DXFX01000010.1 GCA_019114245.1 Candidatus Borkfalkia faecipullorum
GGGTGACGGAAGCGCCCTGCGGGTCGTAGTCCTGCCCGGAAATGTTGAGAACGCGCGCGCCGATCATCTCGGTGAGGTTGGTCAGAATCTCTGTCAGCCGCTTGGAGTTGTACTGGTGGTCGATATACGAGATATATTCCATGCGCTCCTGGGGCGATTTGGCGTAACAAATGTCGTAAATGTTGAAACTGAGCGACTTTGTCAGGTTGTTGAATCCGTACAGTTTAAGCTTTTTCATCTGATTCCTCACGCAAAAAAAGGACAAAGCAAACCGCTTTGTCCCTTGAAAAGTCATAATTTTCCCGTTCGCAGAAAATGCCGAAAGAACTTCGTAGCAAATACTCATGCGCTTATTGACCGTTTCACAAGTTTGTGCGGATGCACCCGGTTATAAAGTAACCAACTTATAAAATTCGAGCTTTTAACTCGATCAATAAGGCGGCAGCGCCGCCGATCGGCATTCGACCCGGCTGTCCGTATGGCCTCAACCCGTTGCGGGGTGGTCGGTATTTGCAAGCGTTCTTTGCGAACCTTTGCATTTTTGATTATACGAAAAAAAACCGCCGCTGTCAAATATTTACAGGCACAATTCCCATTCTTTTTTCAATCGGTTGACATTTTTTTTCAGTCTGTTATACTGAAAGGGAAGGAGAACAGAGATGATCGATATTTCACAGGAGCTGTTTACGTGCGCGGTGTATCCGGGCGACACGTCCCCGTCGCGCCGTCGGGTACAGTCGATCGGAAAGGGGGATGCCTGCAACCTGACCGACCTCACGCTGTGCGCGCACAACGGGACGCATCTGGACGCGCCCCTGCACTTTATCGAGGGCGGCAAGAGCGTGGACGAAGTGGAGCTTTCCCGCCTTATAGGGGAATGTCTCGTGTGCTCGTATGCGCAGGCCTGCACGCTGCCCGAAACTTCCCGCCTTCTTATCCGCGGGGATTGCCCTCTGGACGAGGAGACGGCAAAAAAATTTGCCGCGAAATACCTGCTGGTGGGGTGCGAATCGCAGAGCGTGGGGGACGAAAAGGTGCATCTTGCCCTGCTGTCCGCGGAGGTCGCCGTGCTGGAAGGGCTGCGCCTCGGCGCGGCGGAGGACGGGCGGTACGAGCTGATCGCCCTGCCCTTGAAGCTCGGCGCCTGCGACGGTGCGCCCGTGCGCGCCGTGTTGCGAAAACCGGATAACGTATCTGTAAAATTTTGACGAAACGGAGGAAAACGGCTTGTATCTTATTCTTGTCTGCGCGCTCTTTTCGGCAATTTCTCTCGTCTCGTTTTGCCTGTACGGAGCGGATAAATCCAAGGCAAAGCGGGGCAAATGGCGCATTCCCGAACGCGTGCTTTTGTGCTTTTCCTTTTTCGGCGGCGCCGTGGGCGGACTTTTGGGAATGCTCTTGTTCCGCCACAAGACGAAACATTGGTATTTTTGGGCGGTCAACCTGATCGGGCTGATCTGGCAGGCGGCGGCAGTCGTCCTCATCGCCCTGTATTGCTGAAAAACAGAAGGAGAATACAATTATGAATTGTGCCATTTACGGCGCGGGCGCCATGGGAACGGTGCTCGGCGCGTACATTGCCCGTGCGGGCAGGGACGTCGACCTGATCAACCGCAACCGCGAACACGTCGCCGCTCTGAAAGAGAAGGGCGCGCACATCGTGGGGACGGTGGATTTTACGCAGAAGGTAAACGCTCTTCTGCCCGAAGAGATGACGAAAAAGTACGATATCATCCTGCTGATGACAAAACAGCGCATGAACGGGGAGATCGTCGCCTTTCTCAAAGACTACCTCAAAGAGGACGGCGCCCTCTGCACCTGCCAGAACGGACTTCCCGAACCGAAAATTGCCGAGATCATCGGCCAGGACAGGACGCTCGGCTGTGCCATCGCGTGGGGCGCGACCTTCCGCGGCAAGGGCGTTTCCGAACTCACATCCGATCCCGCGGCGCTCACTTTTTCGCTGGGAGCGTACGGGAAGGGCAACCATCTGCAGGACGTGAAGGAACTTCTCGAATGTATGGGGCAGGTGACGGTAGAGCAGAATTTTATCGGGGCGCGCTGGTCGAAACTTCTCATCAACAGCGCTTTTTCGGGCCTTTCCACCGTTACGGGCGCAACCTTTGGGGAGATCTCCGTGCAGAAAAGCTCGCGCAGGGTGGCGCAGGCGATCATGAAAGAGTGCATCGACGTTGCCAAGGCGGCGGGCATCCGTATCGAACCCGTGCAGGGGCATAAAATCGATAAGCTGTTCGATTATAAGGGAAAGCTGAAAAAGGCGCTCTCCTTTGCGCTCATTCCCGTTGCCATGAAAAAGCACGCGCGGCTGATCTCCAGTATGCTGCAGGATCTGCGCGCTGGGAAAAAGTGCGAGATCGATTTTATCAACGGCGTGGTGTGTGAATTCGGGAAAAAGTACGGCGTGCCCACACCCTGCAACGATAAAACGGTACAGCTGGTGCATGAGATCGAGGAGGGCAAACGTCCCATTTCCTTTGAAAATATTTCCGCGTATTGCGTGAAATAAAAGGGAAAACCGCCGCAGATGCTTCTGCGGCGGTTTTCTTGTAAAGAAGAGTTACACTGTGGACTGTTTGTAATATAAATTTCCTTTTGTCATGGAATTTTATTACTTTTATTATATCTTAACTTTTGCCTCCTGTCAAGGAAAGAAAAGGAATTTTTCCTAAGCCTTGACAAAAAATCTTTAATTTTTTATAATATAGAAAAACATCGGAAGGGATGGCTATGCAAGATCTGAACGGACAGGGAATTCCCGCAGAAGTGGAAAAGAAAACATCGGTGGAAAAATGTCCCGCCTGCGGCGCGGACATGGTGTACGACGCGGAGACCGGCGGACTGTACTGCGAGCACTGCGGCACCAGAAAGGAGATCGTCGGCTCTTTCAGCGAGGAGCAGGATTTTGAAAAACTTCTGGAAGAGCGGGACGATTGGGGCAGCGAATCGCACGTGTTCCGCTGCGAAAACTGCGGCGCGCAGGAAGTGCTCGACAAAAAGGAGATTGCAAAGGCCTGTCCTTTTTGCGGCGCCACAAACATCGTGGCAACGGACGAACTTCCGGGCCTTCGGCCCAATGCCGTCGTGCCCTTTGCAGTTGCGCAGAAGCAGGCGGGGGCGTCGGTTCGGCAATGGGTGCGCAAGCGCCTGTTTGCCCCGCAGAAATTCCGCAGGAGCGCCAAGCCCGAAAAGATGAACGCCGTCTATCTGCCTGCGTTTACCTTCGATTCGCAGACGCATTCCTATTACACCGCCGTGCTCGGGAAATATTACTATGTCACCCGCCGCGTCGACGGAAAAACGGTGCGGGAACGCAGGATCAAGTATTTTACCGTAAGCGGGCAGTATGAAATGTTTTTCGATGACGTGCTCGTGCAGGCAAGCAATGTTGTTGGGGAGAAAAACCTGAAAAAGCTGCAGCCCTTTGCGACGGGCAGCAGCAAGGAGTATTCCCCCGAATATCTAAGCGGATACACGGCGACGCAAAAGACGCGCTCGGGGTTGGATTGCTGGGCGGATGCAAAGCAGGAGATCGGCGCCCGCCTGCGGTCGGCGATCCTCAGCGGGTACAGTTACGACGTCGTATCTTCATTCAATATCAACACGCAGTACTCGGGGATTACATATAAATACGTTCTTCTTCCCGTGTATGTAGGGCATTGCAAGTGGCACCAGAAGGTGTATAACTTTTTTGTCAACGGACTCAACGGCAAGGTGACGGGGCAAGCGCCCGTTTCGCCGCTCAAAGTCGCCGTTCTCGTCGTGCTCGGCATTGCGGTCGTTGTCGGCCTGTACTTCCTGTACAGGTATATGTCCTGATTTTTGTTTAGTTTTCAGTTTTTCTTTGCACGGCGTTCACGGCGCCGTGCTATGCTTTTGCCATGCAGACATTGTTTTATAAAAACAGGTTCACCCGCCTGCAAAAATTGCTCCTTGCCGCCATTGCCGCGGCGATCGTGTGGCTCTTGTCGGAGATCCCCGTTCTTGCCGAACATCTCTTTGCAAGGGGCATTACGCGCGCGCTGAATTTTCTTCTCGGCAAAATTTCCGCGCTGTTTCCCTTTTCCTTGTACGAACTGACAGCTTTTCTGCTCATTTTCGGAGCGGCTGCGCTCGTGGTCGGCGTCGTGCTTCTGCTGAAAAACAGGCAGTTTGCACGACTGAAAATTTGGCTGTATCGGCTTGCCATGGCGGGGCTGTGCGTTCTCATTTCTTTCGGAATCTTGTACGCGCCCCTGTATCAGCGCCCCTCCGTGCAGTCCGCGCTGGGGTTGGAAGAGAGCGTTCTCACGGAAGAAAAGGTGTATCTTGCGGCGCGCTACTATGTGCAGGAACTCAACGATCTTTCCGAACGCATGGAGCGGGACGGGCAGGGGAACATCATTCCCTCTCTGTCCTTTTCTCAGACGGCGGACGAGCTGAACAAATCTTTTTCCGCGCTGGGGACTTCTTATTTTGCCTTTTTTGAGGTTCGGCCGAAACCCGTCGCCTTTTCCGTCCTGATGAGTTATCTCGGCATCACGGGAATTTATTTTCCCTTTTACGCGGAAGCCAACATCAACACGAACGTTCCCGCCTATACGCTGCCCGTGACGATGGCGCACGAGATGACGCACGCCAAAGGCGTCTCGCAGGAAGGGGAGGCCAACGTTGCGGCGTTCGTGCTGTGTATCCGTTCGGAAAACGACACCATCCGTTACAGCGGCCTGATGAGTGCGGCGGCGTCCATGATCAACGCCCTGCCCGAGGAGGAGCACGAGGAGGTGTACGGGCTCCTGTCGGAGGAAGTCAAGCGGGAGTACCGCAACGCAAACGAACATTACGACAAATACGAGGGGATCATAGACACTCTTTCTTCCTTTTTTAACGATCTGTTTTTGAAGGCGAACGGGGTACCGGGCGGAACGCGCAGTTACAGCGACACGGTGGGAAGCCTTGTTTCTCTCTGGGAACAGCTGAATACGCATTCAAAAGGGCGCCTCGGGCGCCCTTTTGGTATGTATGAACGGGATTGACGGGCGGCGGACGTTGACAAAATGCCGCGATTATGGTATAATCTGCGTACTCAGGAGTAAAAAATGAACAGCGATTGCATAGCAGCCATTTCAACGCCGCCGGGGAAAGGCGGCGTGGCGATCATCCGTCTCAGCGGCGGATCGCCGCTCGGCATTGCGGAAAAAATGTTTGATCCCGCGGGGAAGGTTCCCGTGAGTAAATTTGCGCCCCGCATGATGTACGCGGGGACGATCAAGGCGGACTCGTTCAGCGATTACGGTCTTTGCGTGTGGTTCCGCGCGCCGCACAGCTTTACGGGCGAGGACGTCGTGGAATTTCATTGTCACGGCGGCACGAGCATCGCCCGCGGAATTTTGTGCAAGGCGCTGTCCCTTGGCTGCCGCATGGCGGAACGCGGCGAGTTTACCCGCCGCGCGTTTCTTAACGGAAAACTGACGCTTGCCTCGGCGGAAGGCCTGATCGATATGATCAACGGCGAAAGCGAGGCGGAAGTGCGCGCGGGATTTATGCTGTACAGCGAACGGCTCACCGCGCAGGCGCGCTCCTTCCAGGAGGAGATCACCGAACTTCTTGCAGGGATCGATGCAGACATCGATTTCCCCGAAGAGGACATCGAGCACACCGATCTCAAAGACATCGGAAAGGAGATCGGCCGCATCGATGCGCAGCTGCAGGCGCTTCTTTCCACCTATCGCACGGGCAGAAAGATTATGCAGGGCGTTTCCGTCGTGCTGGCGGGCAAACCGAATACGGGCAAAAGCTCCGTGCTCAACGCCTTGCTCGGCAGCGACAAAGCCATCGTCTCCTCGCAGGCGGGGACCACCCGCGACGTGGTGGAGGGGACTTTGGAGATCGAGGGGGTGCGCTTCCGCCTGTACGACACGGCGGGCATCCGCGAGAGCGAAAACGAAGTAGAAAACATCGGCATTTCCCGCGCGCGCAGTCTGATCGAAGGGGCGGATCTCGTGCTGTTCATTCTGGACGCATCGCAGAGCCTGTCTTCGGAAGACCGCGAGATCTATGAGAGCCTTTCCAAAAAGAAAAAGCTCGTCGTCTACAATAAGACGGATCTGGGCGAGGACGTGTGCGATCCGCCCGCCGACATCCGCGTTTCTGCCAAGACGGGCGAAAACATTGAAAAGCTGCGGCAGCTCATGTTCAGCCGCTGTATGGAAGGGTACACGTCGGACGGGGAATTTCTCATTGAAGAGCGCCATTTCGAGGCGCTGCGCCGCGCGCACGCGGCCCTTTCGGAAGCGGTGAGCATGTGCGGGAGCGTTCCGCTCGACCTTTTGGGCGTTCACCTGAAAGAGGCGTGGGAGGCGCTCGGCGAGATCAGCGGCGAAACGGCAAACGAACGAATCATCGACGAGATCTTTGCAAAATTCTGCGTAGGCAAGTAACCGCAAAGGAGGAAAGAATGGTCAATCTCGAATTGTACAGAGTCTTTTATACGGTAGCCAAATGCGGCAGCCTTACGCGCGCGGCGGACGAACTGTTCATCAGCCAGCCTGCGGTCTCCCAGGCGATCAAACAGCTGGAAAGCCAGCTGGGCGCGCCGCTGTTCAACCGCACCCACCGCGGCATGGAACTTTCCGAACAGGGCGGAAAACAGATCTTTGACATTGTGGAAAAGGCGCTCGGGGAACTGGACGCTGCGGAAAACAAACTCAAAGAGATCAATACCACCGCCACGGGCACCATCCGCATCAGCGCGTCGGATACCATTTTTTCCTATGTGCTCATTGACAAGATCGCAGAATATCACGAGAAATATCCGCAGGTCAAACTCAATCTCATCAACTGTATCACGACGGACACGCTCGACCTTCTGAAAAATAACAAGTGCGACATCGCTTTCCTCAACCTTCCCGTGGATGACAAAGATTTTATTCTGTCCAGCGCCATCATGCCTTTGCACGATACCTTTGTCGCAAACGAAAATTTCAAAACGCTTTCGGAAGGCGTTCAGCCCTTGAAAAGTATGCACGATTATCCTTTGCTCATGCTGGATACCAATACCGTCACGCGCAAGGCGATCATCAATTTTTCCCATTCCATCGGCGTGCATCTGCACCCGGAGATCGAGTGCGGCAGCCTGGAACTGATGATCCGCCTCGCAAAACACGGCGTGGGCATCGCGTGCGTTCCCAAAGAATACGTCAGCCGCGAACTGGCCGAGGACAAAACTCTCTTTGAAATCAAAACCGAACCCGCTCTTCCCGCGCGTTCGGTGGGGATCGCCTTCCCCAAGGGCGCCACTCCCTCCTTCGCCGTCCGCGAATTTTTTAAAATGTTTGAAACGAAATGATCTTATCAAGGGCGCCGCAGGGCGCCCTTTTTTTGCGGATTTTTTCCTACAAAAACTTTTTAAAAAAATTTTAAAAAATTTTATAAAAAACACTTGACAAACTTTCAGAAAGTGATATAATGTTAGCAATCTCAATAAGAGAGTGCTAACACTTATAAAAACAAAGTGCTAAAAACAAAAAAGGAGCTGATTATTATGAAAAATGAATTGACGAGAAAGAACGGTTATTCCGATTACGATTTCTTTAACGAAGCAATGCACGATTTCTTCCCTTCCTTTTATGGGTTTGGCAGAAACAACGGTCAGAAATATATGCGCACGGATATCAAAGAGGCTGAAAAGGAGTATGTGATGGAAGTCGAACTCCCCGGCCTGGACAAGAAGGATATCCACATCGATCTGAAGGACGGTTACCTCAACATCTCCGTCAAGAAAGAGGAGAAGCAGGAAGAGGGCAAAAAGGAAAACTACATCCATCGCGAACGCAGTTTCTCCTGCAGCCGCAGCTATTATGTCGGTGACGTCAGCAAGGAAGACATCAAGGCAAAATACGAAAACGGTATTCTGTCCGTGTTCATCCCCAAGGAAACGCCTTCGCGTCCTCAGGAAAACAAAATCGAAATCGAATAATTTCCGCGTCCGTTCCGACGGACATAATACAAAAAGAGGAGAGCGTTCTGATATGCACCCCAAAAGTTAGACACTTTTGGAGGTGCATATTTTTATGAGAAAAAAGGAAACAAAGAACAAAAATTATAGCGCAGAGTTCAAAATATCTGTTATAATGGATATGCGCAAGAACCATTTAGGATATTGTGAAACGGTAAGAAAATACGGTTTGGGTTCTACTCAAAGCGGAGGAGCAATAAACACATTGCACAGGTGGGAGCGCATATACCTTGAAGAAGGAGCGGCTGGACTTATGACCGAACGCCGAGGAAGGAAAAGCACAGACAGACCGAGAAAGAAACCTTTGGATAAATGTGTTGAAGAAGATTTAATCGCTGAAAATCAACGGCTAAAAATGGAGATCGAATATTTAAAAAAACTGAGTGCCTTAGTTCTTGCGGAAGAGCAAGAAAAAAACAAAAAGCAATAATTGTTTCTGAACTAAGGCTAAAATATCCGCTTAAAGAATTGCTTAAATTATCCTCGTTGCCGCGAAGTACCTTTTACTACTATCTCAAAACAAGTAGGACAGACAAATATATTGCAGAGAAGCAAGCAATTTTTGAGTTGTACGAGCGTAACAAACAGCGTTACGGATATAGGCGAATTACTGCGTTATTAAGGCAAAACAACATAATTTTAAACCACAAAACGGTACTAAAGTTAATGAGAAGCCTTAATATCCGTGGCAAACGGCGCAAAAACGAGCAATATCATTCATACAAGGGTGAAGTCGGAAAGATTGCAGAAAACATTCTTAACCGAGACTTTACCGCAAGTAAGCCGTTTGAAAAACTCACCACAGACGTAACTCAGTTCAAGGTATGCAATGACAAGGTTTATCTCTCTCCCGTAATGGATTTATACAACAGAGAGATTGTTTCCTACTCCATTTCACTCAGCCCCAATTTTGAGCAGATAAGAGAAATGCTGCAAGGACTTACAGATAAGGTACCCGAGGGAGCAACACCAATCTTTCACTCAGACCAAGGCTGGCAATACCAACATGCCGAATACCAAAGGTATTTAAAAGAACACAACATCATTCAAAGCATGTCCAGAAAAGGGAACTGTATGGACAACGGAGCAATGGAGAACTTTTTCGGGCGGCTGAAAGTTGAAATGTATTACGGGGAAAAATTTGAAACGGTGGACGAATTCGTCCACCGCCTCAAAGAATACATTGACTATTGGAACAATGAGAGAATCTCTCTCAAACTAAAAGGAATGAGCCCGGTACAATACCGAACTCATTACCAACATTTTAATTAATTTTTTGTCCAAACTTTGGGGTTCACTTCATTCAGCTCTCCTCTTTTTGTCGTAAAATAGCACATGGTGTAAAATCCTTGCAATTTGCAACGGGACATGATACAATGGGAACACTCAGTGAGCGGGGCATAAAGCCGGCTTTATTTGTTTTCTTGCAGAAAACAAATAAAGCCGGCTTTATTTGTTTTCTTGCAGAAAACA
>DXFX01000091.1 GCA_019114245.1 Candidatus Borkfalkia faecipullorum
AACGTTCAGGAATGTATCGCAGGCAGCGGTGCTGAACTGGAACGAGCTGACGATCACGGACGGCGTGTTTGAAGTGGGCGAAGCGGCGCAAGCGGCGATCATCACATCGTACGCGGCGGGCGGCTACGACAACGGCACGACGACGATCAGCGGCGGAACGTTCAAGGGCGCGGTGACCGTGGACGCAGGTGCCGCATATGTGAAGTATTCGATTTCGGGCGGCAATTACAGCGTTCTTCCCAAGGCGGAATACTTTGCGGAAGGTTTCGCGGCGGCCTGGGACGAAGAAACGCAGGCGTATGTGACGCAGGAAGGCTCTTACGTTGCAACGATTGACGGGTACGGTTATCTGACACTGGACGCAGCCATCAAATCTGTCGGCGCATCCGAAACGGCGGAGATCGTCCTGATTAAGTCGATCGAGAACGAGATCGTTCCCGTATCGCTGGAAAATATTCTTGACAAGATTCCCGAGGGCAAGTATACAAGTCAGCTCAACGGAACTCAGACGTATTACTACTTTATCGGACAGGAACAGAAGATCACGCTCGATCTGAACGGTAACAGTATTACCTTTGCGGGCGCGCAGGGGACGACGGCCAACGGCGTCAGCCTTTTCCTGAACGCAGGCGATCTCATCGTCAAAGACAGCAAGGACGGCGGCTATATCAAAAATACAATAGCCAACAATGGACATTTTGAAGCGATTTTCTGGAACCTTGCAGGGGCGAACCTGTATCTGGAAAGCGGAATCTATAACGCAAATCTGAGCGTTGTCAACTTTGACGGCACTGTTCAGATCTCCGGTGCGGAATTGATCTATACCGATGTAAACGGACAGCCCGCGACGGAATGCATGAGCGTCATCTTTATGGGCGGCACTCTGAAAGTGAAAGAAGGGGCTTTTGTTCAGGGCGTGCTGGTTGCAATGACCGAGGCAAACTTTGAAATCGAAGGCGGCCGTTTTGCAGGCAGTGAAGGGTTCAACGATTCTTTCGGCGGAGAAGGAAGCTATTCCGTTGTCAGTATGTTGGGCGGCAGCAATGTGACTGTTACAGGCGGTACATTTGAAAGCCCTCTGTATGTGGATTCAAATTCGGCGTTGGAAATTTCCGGCGGCGTGTTTGCAGAACCTGTAGCTGCGAAGTATCTCGCGGAAGGCTATGTGTTCTCTGTTCAGGACGGCAAGTATGTCGTTGTGGAAGGCACGGCGCAGGCGATCGTGCTCCATGGAGAAGAAGAATACAGCTTTGCTTCTGTTGCAGATGCGCTTGTATTTGCGGCGGAAGGCGATACCGTTCGTCTGAATGCGGACGTGACGGAAAATGTGACGATCGAAAAATCCGTGACGATCGATCTGAACGGATACACGATCTCGTCTGCAAGCGGATATGCGATCGACGTCATCGGCGGACTCACGCAGGAAGAAAAGATCGAAGTGGTCATTCTTTCGACGGGTGCGCAGGGCACGGTCGGCAGCGACAGCAACAATGTCGGCCTGAATGTTAAAAACTTTGCGGAAGTGACCGTAGAAAACGTGTACGCGAAGGGCAATTTATACGGCATTCAGATGGGCGATAACGGCAGCGCGTACCAGACGGTCGTGACGATGAAGGACAGCAAGGCGGAAGGCACGGGCTTTGCAGGCGTGTACGTCATGGGCACGTCGAATGCGGAACAGCCTGTAACGCTGAAAGCGGAAAACAGCGAATTCATCGGCCAGTGGTACGGCGTCACCGGCAACGGAACGTATCACAACACGTATATCGAACTCGTCAACTGCACGGTGACGGGAACGGCAGGCGATCCGGATTCCACGGATTATGCGAACATGGGGTACGGTATCTACCAGCCTCAGGAAGGAACGCTGATCATAGACGGCGGAACGGTGACGGGCGTATCGGCAGGTATCGAGATCCGTTCGGGCAAGCTGGTCGTGAAGGGCGGAGCGCAGATCACCGGAACGTGCAAGACGCTTTACGTTGTTGAAAACGGAAGCGGAACGACGGTGTCCGGCGCGGCGGTGGCGGTATCGCAGCACAGCACGCAGAAACCGATCGACGTGACGATCGAAGAGGGCACGCTGACAGGTCTGTACGCCCTGTATGAGACGGATACGTATGCGACGGAAACGCCGAGCGAAAACGTGGAGATCTCGGTAACTGGCGGCACGCTGGAAGGCGAGATCCACAGCGACAACAAAGTCGGCTTTATCTCGGGCGGCAGATTCTCGACGCAGCCCGCGGAAGAGTATTTCAATCCCGACTATGCGGCGGTTTACCGCGACGGTTGGTATGTAACGGTCGAATCGACCGTACTTCGCGTGGCGCAGGCTCAGGCGCAGGCAGACGTGCGTATGTACGCGGCGGCGCTCGGCCTCAGCTGGTCGGACGTGGAAAGCAATGCGGCACAGGTCATCGAACTCTACGACGCCATTGCGGAAACGTTCAGCGAAAAAGCAGTTGTGGACGCGAAACTTGCGGCGATGGAAGCTTTGGAAGCGTATGCGGAAGAAGTGAAAGCGGCGGAAGAAGAAGCGGCGGCAGCGCAGGCTCTTGCACAGGCCAAGACGGCGGCGCAGGAAGAAGTGCGCGACTATGCGGCAATGCTGGGTACGACGTGGACTGCCATTGCAAATGCGGAAGGCGCAGAAGCGGCGGCGGCTGTTGAAAAATACAACGCGATCGCAGATGCGGCGGATACGCAGGGTGTAGCGGATGCGAAACTTGCAGCAAAGCAGGCAGTGGAAGCATACGTTGCGGCGGTGAATGCAGCGGAAGAAGAAGCGGCGGCAGCATGGGCGCAGGCGAAACAGGACGCGATTGCGGCTCTCGAACAGTGGAGAGACGAAAACGCGGAAGGTATCGTTATTCCCACCTCTGTCTATCTCGCCGTGAACAGCGCAGAAACACAGGACGAACTCAATACCTACATCGACAGCGCGAAAGCGGAACTCTCCGACATTCTCACTTACCGCAGACAGATCGCCGCTCTTGCGGAAGACCTCGGAAAGCAGATGACCTCTCTTGAGGAGCTGTCGGCGACACTCACCGCGCTGGACGAAGCTCTCACGGGCGAAAACAACTATTTTGAATTGCAGCTTACGGACATCGAAGAGATCGTTGCCAAGGCAAATGCGGAGATCAAACAGGCAGTGGAGGATGCGCAGGCGGCCATCGTCAGCGGCGATGCCGATTCCGAATCCCTCGCTTCCCTCAAGGCATATCTGGAAACGATCAACAACGAGACCCTCGGCGGCATTCTGACGGCGGTCAACGGATTGGGCAACGAACTTGCGGGCGTCGATACGGCGCTGTCGGGACTGTCCTCTCAGCTGAGCGGGCTTTCCGGTGCGCTGACCGACGTAGGCAAGACAATCGAAGAATCCATTGCGGCAACGCAGACAAAGGTTCAGTCCATCATCGATCAGCTGGGCAGCCTCGCCACCGGCGACGACATCACGGCCGTCACGGGCAGCCTCACCGCCATTTTGGAAGACATTGCAAAAGTACAGGAAACGGTGGACGCCATTTCCGTCGAAGTGAATGTCGTTACGGAAGTGACTGAGGTCAAGACGCAGGCTTACAGTGACATCAAGGCATGGCTGGACGAATATCTCGACGAGATCATCGGAACGGACAGCGCAAGCGCAGACGTCTTTACGCTCCGCGCCTATACGCCCGAAACGACGGACGGCGAGATCTATGCAAAACTGACAAAGGCATTCAGCGAAGACAACGCAAAACTTGTCCTCAAATATTACAACGAAGCGCTCGCTTCCATCGACGCGGCCAAGACCGTTTCGGATGTGACGACGGCTGTCTCCACCTTCAAGGCGCAGGTAGCGTCCGTAGAGGCGGCGGCACAGAACACTCCCGACGTCAATCTCACGGCGGTGTACGTACTGCTTGCAGTCCTGCTGGTGGGCGTCGTTGCGGCAATCGTCATTCTGCTGGTCAGAAAGGCTCCCGCACAGGCGGCCGTGGCCGAAGAGGCCGCACCCGCTCCCGCAGAAGCAAAGGCCGAAGCAGAACCCGTGGAAGAAGCAAAAGAAGCTCCCGCAGAAGAGGAAACGGCGGTCAGCGAGGCCGCTGCGGAAGACGACGACAGAGAACAGGTCGTCATTGCGGCGAGCGTGCGTACTTTCTCGGAAGCGTACGAGGAAATGAGTGAAGAGGACCGCGATCTGTTCAACAAGGTGCGCGAATACGCCCTTGCCAAGGACGATGCGAAGGAAGTAAAGCAAAGCACGGGCGTGTGCGTCAAACGGAACGGCAAGCAGATCGTAAAGCTTACCATCCGCCGCGGCGCACCTGTGGCTCTGTTCTTCCTCGAAAACGAGATGCTCAAAGATTTCCGCAGGGCAGCCAGCACCTCCGCAAAACTCAAGGTCCGCGCAACGGAACTTGTCCTGCGCGAGCCTGCCGACCTGGATACGGCTTACATGATGGTCGACCTCGCGGTAGAGCAGATCGAAAAGGACATCGAAAACGCGAAGGAACGCCGCAAGGAAGCAAGGCGCCTTCGCCGCCTGCAAAAGCAGGCAGAAGAGGAAGCAAAGGCCGAGGACGACAAAGCCTGATCTTCCGCGGCGGCCAAAGCGAAAGCGGCGGCTGACTGAGTAACCCGGGGCGCCTGCCCCGCCCGCACCCGTCAGGGTGCGGGCGGAGGCGGGCGCTTTTTTGTCTTTCGCGCGGGTACGTTTCAAAAGGTTCGGCGCGGGAAAAGGACGGTATTTTGCGGGTACGTTCCCTCAAAATCGCGTTTATTTGATGATTCAAATATACGTCTGCGCCGCCGTAAAAGGCGCGACGATTTCAATGAACTCTCCCCGATGCAATTTTGCATCGGGGAAAGTTTTTTATAGAAATTTTTTTGCAGAGGCTTGACAAATAAAAATATATTGTATATAATCAATATATACAATTTACGAGAGGAAGCCATGAATCTGTTTTTATCCAACCTTTCGGGGAAAGCGCTGTACGAGCAGATCTACGAACAGATCAAAAATCACATTCTGGAAGGAACGCTGAAGGAAGGGGAGGCGCTGCCTACCATCCGCGGGCTTGCAAAAGATCTGCGCATCAGCGTCATCACCACTTCCCGCGCCTATGCCGATCTCGAACGGGACGGCTACATTTACTCTGTCGTGGGGAAGGGGAGTTTTGTGGCGGAGCGCAACAAGCAGTTTGTGCGCGAAAAAAATCTTGCCGAAATGGAGCAAAAACTTTCCGAGGCGTCGGCGATCGCCCGCCGCTGTGAAATGAGCGAAGAGGAATTTTTAAAGGCCGCCCAAGCGGCCTTTCGGAGGTAGCGTATGCAGAGTTTACAGATACAATCTTTGACAAAAAAGTACGACGGGTTTCTTTTGGACAACGTTTCTTTTTCCGTGCCGCAGGGGGCGGTCGTCGGCCTCATCGGGGAAAACGGAGCGGGAAAGAGCACGGTCATGAAGGCGGTGCAGGGCGCCGTCCGTGCGGACAAGGGGAGCATTCTCTTTCAGGGCAAGCCCATTGAACAGCTGAGCAAAGAGGAAAAGCAGAAGATCGGTTTTGTTCAGGACGTCACCTGTCTGCCGCTGGAAATGGGGATCTCCATGCTGGACAAAGTCTTTTCGCACATCTTTGTGAGGTGGAACAGCGATCGCTTCTTCGATCTGTGCAGGAAGTTTTCCCTTCCCGAAAAGAAGGCTGTCAAAGATTTTTCCAAGGGGATGCGCATGAAAGCGGCCATTGCGGTCGCACTCTCGTATGACAACGATCTGCTCCTTCTGGACGAACCTACTTCCGGCCTCGATCCCGTCGTGCGGGACGAGATCCTGGAAATTTTGTACGATTATATGCAGGACGGAAAAAAGGCGGTGCTCATTTCCTCGCACATTTCTTCCGATCTGGAAAAACTTTGCGATTATATCGTGTATATTCACGAGGGGCGGGTGCTTTTCGACGAGGAAAAGGATGCGCTTTTGGAGAAGTTTGTCACTTTTTCCTGCGAAAAGGCTGCTTTGAAGGAGCTGGATCCCGCGCGGGTGGAGCGCGTGCTTCTGCGAGAATACGGCGCGGACGTGCTGGTGCGCAAAGACTGCCTGCCGCAGGGTTTTGGCGGGAACAGGGCGGGCCTGGATGAGATCATGCTTTTTTATGCAAAGGGGGAACGGTTATGTTCGGACTTCTGATCAAAGATTTTTTTAATATCCGCAAACAGATCGCCTGGTATATCGGGATGATCGTGATGTTTTTTGTCGTTTCGCTGTCCGTGCGCAATCTCACGTTCAGCGCGTCGATCGGGCTTTTGGTCACTATTTCCGTGCCGCTCACCGCGCTCGCGTACGAGGAGCGGGAAAACTGGCAGAGGTTTGCCGCTGCAAGCGGACTGGGCGCGAAGACCATGGTCGCGGAAAAGTATCTTTTGGGCATTCTCTTTGCCCTGTTCAGCTCGTTGGCATATCTCGCCGTCTTTCTGTTTTGCTTTGAAAATGGCACAACGTGGATGGAATTCTGCTTCCCCGTCTGTATGCAGTTTGTCATTTTGTCCGTGGTTTTACCCCTCGTGTTCAGGTACGGTGTCGAGCGCGGCAGGACGATGACAGTCCTCTTTGTGGTCGTACTGGTGGCGCTCTTTGCGGCGGGCATGGGACTGTTAGGGGATAGATTTTCTCTTGCGGCGCCCGCTGTCGGCATTGCGGCGGCTGTCACGCTTTTTCTGCTCGTCGGCTCCTTCTTCCTTTCTTTGAAGATCTACGAAAAAAAAGAGTTTTAAAAGAACAAAAGCGAGGCGCTTTCCGTTGGGAAAGCGCCTCGCTTTTGTCTGTATTAAAAAACCCATCGAAAGCGGGGAGCTTTCGGAGGGTTGATTTTATATTTCGAGGAAGGCGCCGCAGGCAGAACATTTTGCCGCCGATTTGTCGTTTTTGGTGCCGCAGTAGGGGCAGACGGTAAATTTGTTTTCCGGCTTGTCCTTGCTCAGCAATTCCTCTTTTTTCTGTTCGTATTCCGCTTTGGTGATGGCGCCGCTGTCCCAAAGGCGCTTGTATTTCATCAGCTCGTCCGCATCCGTTGCGGGGTGAGCGGCGGGATGGTAGGGCATGGCGGGCGGCACGGGCGCAGGCTGCGGCGCGGCAGGCTTGGCAAGCATATCGCGCAAAGCACACACAATGTCGATGATCCAGCCTATGTAGAACAATCTGAATGTGATCAGATACAGGATCCCGCGGAAATACTGCCGTTTGTAAAAGCGGTAAAACCCTGCCCATCCGAAAAGGATGGTAAGAATAAAAATAACCATTTTTCCCTCAGACGGCGCGCGCCGCACGGAAAAGCGGCAAAAAGACGCGCAATTTCTTCCTTATGTTACAAAAATAATTATATCTATGCGGTGGGAAATTGTCAAGCGGATGAAACTTTTCCTCCCGAAAAGCGGGCAAACTCAGCGGTAGAGGGGGATGAGCACGTCGGAAGAGACGGAAACGGAGCGCGTCTTGCCGTTTTCAAAGGCGACGAGGTATTCCCCGTCCTGCACGCTGAGGATCTTCCCCGCGCCGAAATGAGGGTGGCGTACCTCCTCTCCCGCGGCAAACACGCGGATATTTGGCGGCGCGTCCGTCACTCCCATTTCAAATTCCTGCTGTCGGATGTATTCTTTGGATCTTTGCATATGTTGTTCGGAGGGGAAGCCCTTCTTTTCCAGCAGTTTTTCGTCGATGTTGAATAGAAAGCGCGAGGAATACAGGCTCCCGCCCGCCTGCGCGTCGTACCCCTCCGCATCGGAAAAAAACAGCAGATTTTCCGCGCGCGTCATCGCAACGTACGCAACGCGCCGCTCCTCTTCCATTTCCTCCTTGGAACGGATCTTGCGGGAAGGGAACATTCCCTCGTTCATACAGCATACAAACACCACGGGAAATTCCAGCCCCTTTGCCGTGTGTATGGTCATCAGCCGCACGCAGTTTTCCCTGTCCTGCATATCCGCGCTCGTCAGCAGCGCGATCCCGTTGAGATAATCGTCGATGCTCACTTCCTCCTGCGCTTCGTCCAGATATTCGCGCAGGGAGGATTTGAGTTCGTTCAGGTTGTCCAGCTTGTCCTGGTTGCCGCACAGCATGAGGTACTCTTCATACCCGCTCTTTTGCAGGAGAAAATCCAGCGTGTCCGCCGCGTCGTGCGATTTCGCGTATTCTGCGGAAGATTCCAGCGCCTGCACCAGCTGCGCCGCCTTGGTGGCCTTGAATTTTTCGTGCGAGGAAAGCTCTTTGAGCGCGCCCAGCCAGCCGCTCGTGCGCGCCCGCTCCGACAGAAGGGCGAGTCGCGTCTTTCCGATGCCGCGCGGGGGAACGTTGACGATGCGCAGAAAGGAAAGTTCGTCTCCGCACGCGAGAAAGCGCAGGTACGCTAGGGCGTCCTTGATCTCCTTGCGCTGGTAAAACGCCACGCCGCTGTACACGGCGTAGGGGATGTTCTTTTTGATCAGCGCCTCCTCGATGGGGCGGGACATATAGTTCCCGCGGTACAGGATGGCGATATCGCGCAGGGGCGTCCCCGCATCGTGCAGGCTCTGAATGGAGGATGCAATCCATTCGCTCTCCTCTGCGCGCGATTTCGCGTGATAGTAGCAGGGCGTGGCGCCGCTCTTTCGCACGGCGTTCAGCTTCTTTTTCAGGCGCGCGGTGTTGTGGGAGATCAGCGAATTGCTCACGCCGAGGATCTCGGGCGTGGAACGGTAATTTTTGTCCAGAACGATCGTCTGCGTTCCCTCGAACCGTTTGTCAAAATTGAGGAAATATCCCACGCTTGCACCCCGCCACGAGTAGATGGTCTGGTCGGGGTCGCCCACGATGAACAGATTTTTGTGATAGGCGGAAAGGACGCACGCCAGCTGGTACTGTTCGGCGGAAACGTCCTGAAATTCGTCGATCTGAATGTATTCAAACTTTTTCTGCCATTTTTGTGCGATGTCCTCCCTCGTCTGGAACAGATACAGCACAAACTGGATGAGATCGTTGAAATCCAGATAAAAGTTTTTGCGCTGGCTCTGCAGATATTTCAAAATGACAAAGGACATCGAACCCTTGTCGTCAGCGTCGGCAAGTCCCGGGGCGATCTCCTTGCGGGCGGGGTCGGTGAGGAAGGGGACGTAGGCGTTTTGCGATTTGTACACTTCCAGCGCGTCCAGACAGCGGCGGAAGGAAAAGTTTTTCAGCGTCAGCCCGTTTTCGTCAAAGATGCGCTGCAAAATGCCTTTCTGGTCCTCCTCGTCCAGCACGATAAAGTTGGAAGGATAGGCAAGGCAGGAAATATCCGATTGCAGAATTTTGTGACAGGCGCTGTGAAAGGTGAGGATCCAGCCGCCGTCCTCGTCGGGCAGGGCGGCGCGGATGCGCTTGCGCATTTCCCAGGCCGCCTTGTTGGTAAAGGTGACGGAGAGGATGTGTTCGGCAGGCACGCCCAGCACTTTGGCAACGTATACATACCGGTTGGTCAGAACGCGCGTTTTGCCGCTCCCCGCGCCCGCCGCCACGCGCACATACCCTTCCGTACGTCGGATCGCCTGCGCCTGTTCCGCGTTTAAATTTTCAAAAATTTTTTCTTCGATTCCCATGATTTTCCCTTTTTTACGAACTTTTGTTTGTCTCTTCTATTATAACCGCAATCGGGAGGAAAAGCAAGGGCTTTTCCCGTTTTTGCAGGGAAAAATCTGCAGAATGCGCGCGCAAAAAAAGACCGCAGACGTCATGCGTTTGCGGTCTTTTCTCTGTAAAGGAGCGCCGAAAGGGCGGCAAGCTGCTGCGGCGTAAGCGTTTCGCCGCGCGCCTTTTCGGGAATGCCCGCCTCGGCAAGCAGGGCCTGCGCCCGCTCGCGGGGGAGGGAAAATGCGTTGACAAGGTTGTTTTCCAGCGTCTTTCTGCGGGAAAGGAAGGCGGCGCGCACCGTGTCGCGGTAGCACTTGGCGTCGGGTACGGGAATGCGGTCCTTTTCAAAATCCAGTTTCACCACCGCGCTGTCCACGTTCGGCACGGGCTGGAACATCCTGCGCGGCACATACTTTACGATCTGCGCGCTCGCCCTGCGGGCGATGGCCGCCGTAATGGCGCCGTAATCCGCCGTCCCCGCCTGCGCGCAAAAGCGGCGCGCCACGTCGTCCTGTACCATGATGACGAGGGAACGCACCCTTTCCGCTTCCTCCACAAACCGCATGACGAGGGGGGAGGTGATATAGTAGGGCAGGTTTGCCACCACCGTATATTCGCCCAGTTCTTCTTCCAGGGCGGGCAAATTTTCCCGCATGAAATCGCGGAAAACCACTTCCGCGTTGTCCACGCCCGCAAGCGTTTCCGCAAGCACGGGCTGCAGTTTTTTGTCGATCTCGTAGGAGACCACCCGCTTTGCCGCCGCGGCAAGCTCGCGCGTCAGCGTTCCCGCGCCGCAGCCGATTTCTAAAACGGTGGTGTCTTTGTCTACCCCCGCAAGGGCCACGATGCTCTTTAATAAGTTGACGTCCGAAATAAAGTTCTGCCCGAACTGCTTTTTAAAGGAAAAGCCGTGCCTGAGGAGAATGTCTTTCAAATTTTCCATGATCTTCCTGTAAACTGTGCGTATAATGTCCGCCGTACGGCGCAAACTGAGAATGTAAACTTTCCACCGAGCGAACGGATAACTGCTTTTGGGCAGAAGTGCGTTTGCCATGACGGAAAAAAGTTTGCATACAAAGGAAAAAGAGGGATCTGAAAGGCTTTAGTCTTTGAGATCTCTTTTTTTGTGTTTTGCCGTGGGCGGGGTTGCGCTTACTCGCTGTCCGCAAGGTAGGGGCGAACGCGCAGGGCGACGCCGCAGTCCGCCGCGATCTTGCGGCACTCTTCTATCTTTTTTTCGCCGATGATATCCACCACCGAAAACCAGACGGTTATGCCGCGCGCCGCGCATTTTTTTGCAAAGTCCTGCAATCCCGTAAAGGCGGCGGCGCCGTAGGCGGGGCGGCAGAGTTTTACATAATCTTCCGCGTTGCTCTCGTTGAGGCTGACGTTGATCTTGTCCACCGCCTCGGCAAGATCGGCGGAAATGTCCCTGCCCGCCGTCATGCTTCCCTGGCCGTTGGTGTTCAGGCGCACCGTCGCGCCGCGTTTTTTCAGCTCTTTGCCGATCTGCACAAGGGCGGAAAGGCGCAGGGTGGGCTCGCCGAACCCGCAGAATACGTACTCTTTGTAGCGGGAAACGTCCTGCGGAATGCGCGCAAGCACCTCTTCGGGGGAAGGCTCGCGCGAGAGCCAGAGTTTGTGTCCGAAATAGGAGGAATGCTCGTTGCGCACGCAAAAAGTGCAGTCGTTGGAGCATTTGCTCGTCAGGTTGATGTACAGGTTTCCGTCCAGTTCGTAAGTGAAAGTTTCAAATTTTTCCATTGTCCGTACCGTTTAATTTTTTGAATAACGTGTGTGCGTTTCTGCGTATCTGTTCCTCTAAGAGGGGAAGGGGAGTTTCCCGCAGGAGGGCAAGCTTTTCGTACACGTACCGCACATTTTTGGGCGTGTTCTGCGTGCCGCGCAGGGGTTCGGGCGCAAGGTAGGGGCAGTCCGTCTCCGCCAGGATCCTGTCCGCGGGTACGATCTTTGCCACTTCGTCCAGCCGCCGCGCGTTTTTAAAAGTGACGGGGCCTGCAAAGGAAACGTACAGTCCCAGTTTCAGGTATTCCGCCGCCGTTTCGGGGCTCCCCGAAAAGCAGTGCATCACGGCGCCGTATTCCAGCAGCCGCCTGTTCTGTTTCAACAGGGAAAGGGTGTCCGCGGCGGCGTCGCGGCTGTGGATGATAAAGGGCAGGCGGCACTCGTGCGCCAGCTCCATCTGCGCGGTAAAGGCGCGCTTTTGCGCCTCTTCGTCCGTGCCGTCGTAGTGATAATCCAGCCCGATCTCGCCCACGGCAACGCCCTTGGGGCGTCTGAGCAGCTGCGCAATGCGTTCAAGATCTCCCTCCTGAAAGTCCGCAAGGTTGGAGGGGTGGATGCCTGCCGCAAAGTACACAAACGGACAGCGCTCTGCCTGCTGTGCGGCATACAGGGAGGAATCATAATTCCAGCCCACGTCGATAAGTTTTTCTATCCCTGCGGCGGCAAGGCCGGCAAACAGTGCCCCTTCGTCGCCGTACCGCTCGGGATAGTTGATGTGTGCGTGCGTATCTATCATAGCGTCTCTATTGTATTCCTTTTTTGCGTTTCCGTCAACAAAATTTGCTCTTTTTTGCATATCTGCGCTCTGTTTGCGGACAAAAAGGGGAACGCCGCAAAAGGCGGCGTTCCCTGAATGTTCGTCTGGGGTGTCTCCCTTGCGGGAGGGGCATTGCGCCGGTCAAACGGCAAAAATAAAAAGACGTGCGCATTTTTTGCGCACGTCTTTGGGTTTTGGTTATTTTGCTTTGGGTTTGTGCTCCAGCCTGGATGCGCACCAAACGGCAAACGCCGCCAGCCATGCCAGCAGAAAGACCAGGAAAACGACCACGGAAGTGGTTGTATAATCCAGGATCAGCATGGTGAAGAAGCAGACGATCAGCGCGATGGTGACCACTGCAAACAAGATATTCATGAACAGAAATGTTGTAGGCGATTTTGTCTTCATGTGTTCCTCCTCCGAACTACACTTTTATACCAGTTCTCATTTTTTACCACATTATATCACAATAATGCGCGTTTGTAAAGGATTATGCACATATTTTTGAAAAAAACGCCGACTTTTTTGGTCGGCGCGCGGATACGTGTTGAGTTTTCGGAGGGGGCGGCACGTTGCCGGGGGACGAACGGTCTGTCCGTAATGCTGCAAAATTCCTTGCCGTTTTATCCCCGGTAAATGCCTTATTTGCAAATTTCCCTATTTGTTTTAGCGGTCACGCCCTACGGCGCGCCTTACCCGAAACGGTTTCCCGAGCCAAAGTCCCTCGGAAAATCGACAAGGGAATTTTACAACGTATGAAAAAAAGTGTCCACCTATTTTACATTGCAATGTGTCAACAAAACGTTACATTTTTAATTTTTTTCGCGTGCGATGCAAGGCGACGACGATGAGAATGGTAAACGTGGCCAGCATAATGGAGAAAAAAAGGGAAATTCCCAGCAGTACGGGGGGCGATAAAAAGAGGGGATAGGACTGCGATGTCCATTTTTCCGGGTCACGTATCATGGAAATCAGTTCCGACGTCGCAAACGCCGTCAAAAGCAGGGAGATCAGCGTCAGCGCGCACATAAAAATGCTGCCGCAGAGGTACAGCGCAAGCCTGTAGCGCAAATCTTCCCTGTCCTCTTCGCGTCGGGTGTGTTCCTGTTGCAGCAAAAGCTCCAGTTCCTGCTCTTTTGCCTGTATTTCCTGGGTACGTTGTTCGTCTTTTGCAGCAAATTTCTCTTCTCCGAACAGCAAAAAGTCGGCGCTTACCTCAAAAAGGACGCACAGCGCGCGCAGGTTTGACGATTCGGGGACCATGGCGCCCGATTCCCATTTGGAAACCGTCTGGCGGGATACGCCCGTACGGTGCGCAAGTTCCTCCTGCGACATTCCAGCTTTTTTGCGCAGGGTATATATTCTTTCGCAAAGTTTTTCCATGCGTTCCCCCTGTATGGAATGCTCAGTAAATGCCGCTCCCGTCCGCAATGTCCGTTTCGGGCGTCAGCAGGCAAAGCTTGCCTTCCGCGTCTTCCGCGCACAGGATCATGCCCTCGCTGAGCACGCCGCGCAGTTTGGCAGGCTTTAAGTTGGTGACCATGATCACCTTTTTTCCCACCATCTGTTCGGGCGTGTAGTATTTTGCAATGCCGCTCACCACCGTGCGCGTTTCGTTGCCCAGCTGCACCGTGGATTTTAAGAGCTTGTCGCTCTTTTCCACCTTTTCGCAGGCGATCACCTTTGCCACCTGCATCCGCACCTTGGCAAAATCGTCGATGGAGATCTCGGCGGGGTATTCGCTCTCGTGCGATTTAGCGGGCTTTTCCTGCTTGGGTTTTTCTTTTTCCGCTTCGGCGTGCATACGTTCGTATTCCGCTTCCACGTCCTTATAATTTTTGCGCGCAAACAGGTGCTGCTCGGTGGGGGAGACGCGGCTCCCGTTTTCGATCAGCCCGAATTTTTCCTGCGGAGCGCAGGGGCGCAGAGAGGTGTTGAATTGTTTTGCGATCTTTTCCGCCGTTTCGGGCAGGAAGGGGTACAAAAGTCCCGCCGCAATGACAATGCTCTCCGAAAGGTTGTACAGCACGGTGGAAAGCCTGTCCTTTTTGCTCTCGTCGCGGGCAAGCACCCACGGCGCCGTTTCGTCGATGTATTTGTTGCAGCGGCGCAGGAAGGAGAAGATCTCGTCCAGCGCGTCGGCAATTTTAAACTCGTCCATCTTTGCGGCAACTTTTCCGTACAGGGCAAGCGCCATCGAGCGCACTTCCTCGTCCACGGGTTCCGCCGCCCCTTTGTCGCACAGCACGCCGTCAAAGTATTTCAGGCTCATCGCCGCCGTGCGCGATACCAGGTTGCCCAGATTGTTGGCGAGATCTGCGTTCACGCGGTCGGTGATCAGCTCCCATGTGATGTTGCCGTCGTTGTCAAAGGGCATATCGCCCAGCACAAAATACCGCACCGCGTCCACGCCGAAGATCTTGACGAGCTCGTCCGCGTAGATCACGTTCCCGCGCGATTTGCTCATCTTGCTCCCGTCCATCAGAAGCCAGGGATGCCCGAACACTTTCTTGGGCAGGGGAAGCCCCAGCGCCATCAGGAAGATGGGCCAGTAAATGGTATGGAAACGGATGATGTCCTTGCCGATGACGTGCACGTCCGCGGGCCAGTACTTTTTGAACAGTTCGCCGGAATTGCCGTCCGCGTCATAGCCCAGTCCCGTGATGTAGTTGGTCAGCGCGTCCAGCCACACATAAACGACGTGTTTGGGGTCGAAATCGACGGGAATGCCCCAGCGGAAAGAGGTGCGCGAAACGCAGAGATCCTGCAATCCGGGTTTGAGGAAGTTGTTCACCATCTCGTTTTTGCGGGATACGGGCGTGATAAATTCGGGGTGTTCTTCATAGTAGGCGAGCAGTCTGTCCGCATACTTGCTCATTCTGAAGAAGTACGCCTCTTCCTTGGCGGGCTTGACTTCCCGTCCGCAGTCGGGGCATTTCCCGTCCTTGAGCTGGGAAGGGGTCCAGAACGCCTCGCAGGGGGTGCAGTACATTCCCTCGTAGGTGCCTTTGTAGATGTCGCCCTGTTCGTACAGCTTTTTGAAGATCTTCTGTACCTGCTTTTCGTGATCGGCGTCCGTCGTGCGGATAAACTTGTCGTAGGAGACGTTCATCAGGTCCCAGATGCCTTTGATCTGCGCCGCAACGCCGTCCACAAACTGCTTGGGCGTCATGTTCTGTGCGGCCGCTTTTTCCTCGATTTTTTGGCCGTGTTCGTCCGTTCCCGTCTGGAAGCGCACGTCGTAGCCCTGGCTGCGCTTGAAGCGCGCAATGGCGTCGCTGAGGATCGCTTCGTATGTGTTTCCGATGTGCGGCTTGCCCGACGTATAGGCGATCGCCGTCGTGATATAATAGGGTTTTTTAGCCATAATTCCCTCCGATTGTCCCTTGTTACCCGTCTATTATATCTTATT
>DXFX01000092.1 GCA_019114245.1 Candidatus Borkfalkia faecipullorum
AGTTTTTTGCCCCGCAAGGGGATTTTTACGCCCCGTACGCATATTCGGCGGCCCGCGGTCATAAGGTTAGGTCGGAGGTATGTCCATGAACATCCTGTTCCTCTGTATTTTTGTCCTGTCGTCTGCGCTCGTCATTCTGCAAGACGCGTCCGCCTTCCTTCCCGCCCTTCTGGAAGGGGCGGGCAATGCCGTCACTCTCTCGCTGTCCCTGCTCGCCGCCTATGCCGTGTGGATGGGCTTTTTGCAGGTGGCGCAGGATGCGGGCGTTCTGCGCGGAATGTCCCGTGCCATGCTCCCGCTCACGCGGCGGCTGTTCGGCACGCAAAACGATCTCGCCCTCCAGAACATTTCCGTCAACCTCGCCGCCAACCTCTGCGGCATGGGCGGCGCCGCCACGGGCGCAGGCATTGCCGCCATGCGCCTGCTGGAAAAGGAGCGGTACGCGCAGGAAATGTTTTTTGTCGTCAACTGCGCGGGCCTGCAGCTCTTTCCGTCCACCGTTCTCTCCCTGCGCGTGCAGGCAGGCTCCGCCGCGCCGCTCTCCGTCCTGCTGCCCGCCCTGCTCGCCTCGCTGTTCTCTCTCGCGCTGGGGATCCTGCTCGTGCGCCTCTTTTGCCGCAAATGAACGCCGTCCTGCCCCTGGTTCTCGTCTTTCTCCTCGTTGCCGCCTCCTTCCGCAAGGTGCGCGTGTACGACAGCTTTGCCAAAGGCGCGGGCGGCGCCCTTCCTCTTGTGGGCAAGCTGTTTCCTTACATCGCCGCCGTCCTGATCCTGGCAAGTCTGTTTGAGGCAAGCGGACTCTCTTCCGCGCTGTCCAAGGCGCTGGAGCCGCTCTTTTCAAGGCTCGGCGTTCCCGCGCCCGTCGTCCCGCTCGTACTCGTCAAACCCTTTTCGGGGAGCGGCTCTCTGGCGCTGGTAGGGCAGTTGTGTTCGCAGTACGGCGCCGATTCCTACATCGGGCGGTGCGCCTGCGCAGTATATGCCACGGGGGAGACGGTCTTCTACCTTTCCGCGCTCTACTTTGCGGGCGGCGGCAGGGCAAGGCCCGTCGTCATCGCCCTTTTTTCCAACCTTGCCGCCGCCCTTTTTGCTTGCCTGCTCTGCCAAATCCTATAATGTGATGAAATGTGTTAATTTTGTGAATTTTCATTTTTGTTTTACTCAAAAGCATTTACAGTGTGAGTAATTAATACTATTAATGTGTTTTTAGGGGAGATTTTGGCGAAAAAAGGGGAATAGTGTTAAAAACTAACAAAAAATGTAAAGAAAATTTATTTCAAAAAATTTTAAAAAAAGTAAAAATTTTGCTTTACATTTTTTCTTTAAGGAAGTATAATATGCGTGTAATCAAACGAAACGCGAAACGCTTCCGCTTGGTTACCTTCAATAGCTCATCATTTTCCCCCTTATCATATATGGATCGGGCACAGAACCGCAAGGCTCTGTGCCCGGTTCATTTTTTATAAAAATCTGCGGGCGCGCCTGTCCTTGAAATAATCAGTCTGCAAAAAGCGCCGCCTGCGTTTCGTCGATGACAAGCGGCGGCCTCTCCTTTGAAATAAAAAAACGGCTCGCAAAAAGTCTGGGCACGGAGAGAGGGGTCGTCCGATCCGGATTTTGCGGCGAAAGGGGAGAGACTGAAAAATCCCCGTGCAAAGCTGCGGCAGGGGAGAGAGGGACGCCGCGCGGGAAATTTGCGAAAGGGCTTGCGAAAGAAACGGATGTCTGCTATAATCTAAGTATAAAAACGGAGGATCAGACAATGCGGTTCAAAGCGGTACACGAAAATTACAACGTCAGCGATCTGGAAGCTTCCCTGCGCTTTTATCGGGAGGCGCTCGGGCTGAAAGAAGCGAGCAGAAAGCAAACGGACGATTTTATCATCGTCTATGTAAAAAACGAGAACAGCGATTTCGAGCTGGAACTCACCTGGCTGAAAGATCATCCGCAGAAATACGACCTGGGGGAATGCGAATTTCATCTCGCGTTCACGACGGACGATTTTGCGGGCGCTCACAAAAAGCACGAAGAAATGGGCTGTATCTGTTTTGAAAATCAACAGATGGGCATTTATTTCATCCAGGACCCGGACGGATACTGGATCGAGATCATCCCCGAAAGAAGATAACAAAAAGGGAGCGCCCCGCAGGTCTTGCGGGGCGCTCCCTTTATTTATAAAAGATCATTGTCTGAGCAACAGGGTAAGCACAGCCTTGTTCAGGTGCAGTCTGTTTTCCGCCTGCGTGTACACGATGGATTGCGGCCCGTCCACGACGTCCGCGCTCACCTCTTCGCCGCGGTGTACAGGCATACAGTGCATAAACAGGGCGTCCGGCTTTGCTTTTGCCATCACTTCTTTGGTCACGCGGTAGCGGGAGAGTTTGTTCTTCTTTTCCTCGTCGTCCTGTTCGTTCATGGAAATGAACACGTCCGTATAGATGATGTCGGCATCTTTCACCGCTTCGTCAATGTCGCCCGTGATGGTGATGTTGCTGTACTGCATTCCGCGTTCCACGATCTCCCGTGCCGGGGTGTAGCCGCCGGGGCTTGCGATCGCGATGTCCATATTCACCTTGGAGCCGCCGATGATCAGGGAGTTTGCCACATTGTTGCCGTCCCCGATGTAGGCAAGTTTCAAATCGTCCAGCCGCCCCTTGGCTTCCCAGATTGTAAACAGATCGGAAAGCACCTGCATGGGATGCGAACCTTCCGAAAGCCCGTTGATGACGGGAATGGGGCAGTGGGAAACGAAGTCTTCTATTTCCGATTGATAAAATCCGCGCAGGACCACGCAGGAAATGCCGTAGCGTTCCATCATGGCGGCGGTGTCTTTCATGCTTTCCCCGCGCGAGAGCTGCGTTTCGCGTTTGGGCAGAAAGAGGAAGTCTCCGCCCAGCTGGCGGATGCCGAGCTCAAAGGAAATGCGCGTGCGCGTGGAGACGTTGTCAAACAGCAGCGCCACCGTTTTCCCTTTCAGCGCGTGGGAGTTTTCTCCCACCTGGTAACGTTTTTTCGTGGCACGCGCCGCGTACAGGATCTCAAAGATCTCCTCGCTCGTCAGCTGGGAAAGATCCAGCAGATCGCGGTGCGCAAGTTTATATTTGGGCAGATATTTGTTGATGTCCATTCTTTTGTTCTACCGCGCAGAAAGTCCGCGCGCTCCTTATCCTTTTATTATTATCATTATAGCAAACGCGCGGAAAAATTCAACCCCCCCGCCGGATTTTTTTCATTTCGTCGGAAAAAGGAAATGACGCAGGTCAAAGTTGGGCAGAATTAACAGATTGCCGCCTATTATTTGTAATGTTTGCCCATTGCCTTTTTTTCGTAAATGTTGTAAAATAAATACAATAGTAAAAACTACTCTCAGGGAGGAAATCACATGGCAAGCCTTTTGCTGAAAGGTATTTATAAGGTTTATCCGTCCGGAGTTACCGCCGTTACGGACTTCAACCTCGATATCAAGGACAAGGAATTTATCGTATTCGTCGGGCCTTCCGGCTGCGGTAAATCCACAACGCTGCGTATGATCGCCGGCCTGGAAGAAATTTCCAAAGGCGAACTTTATATCGACGGCAAGCTGGTCAACGACGTCGTTCCGAAAGACCGTGACATCGCAATGGTGTTCCAGAACTACGCTCTGTACCCGCACATGACCGTGTACGACAACATGGCGTTCGGTCTGAAACTGCGCAAAGTTCCCAAGCAGATCATCGACGAGCGCGTCAAAGAGGCGGCTGCCATCCTCGGCATCACCGATTACCTCACCCGTAAGCCGAAGGCTCTTTCCGGCGGTC
>DXFX01000093.1 GCA_019114245.1 Candidatus Borkfalkia faecipullorum
GTTTTTCAGAAAAGAAAAAGATCCGCCTGTGCCGCAGTACGAAAAAGTGTTAACCCGCTTCTCGCAGGTGGGTGCGCCGCTTGCCGCCTCAGCCTTTCCGTTGCAATAACAGACCTCGCCTATCAGCACAGACCATTTGAAAAGGCGCTCCCTTTTTTACAATGTGGATTAAGATAATTCGTACTCCGAACACCGCAGACCGATTCAGTTGTATTATCTTTATTATAGCTCTTTTTGAAAAAATAGCAAGTCTTTGAAGGTTTATTTTGCGGCTTTTTCCACGTCCAGCAAAAATTTCAGCATCTGGCTTTCGGAATTGAGTCCGTAGCGCGCCTCGGTGCCGTCTTTCTTAGTCTGGGCGATGGAATTTTTTGTAAATTCTGCAGAAATTTCCACGGCTTTGTCCATATCGACGCCGCGTGCAAGCGCTCCGACAAGCGCGCTGGCGTAAACGTCGCCCGCTCCGTGGAAGGCGCCTTCGATCTTTTCCGTGGAATAGCTTTTTACGTTCCCCATATCATCCGTATAGAACACGGCGCTGCGCACGGCGCCGTTGCAGCGGATATCGCATCCCGTCACGGAAGGTCGGGGGCAGAGCTCTTTCAGCTTTGCAAGAATGGCGGGATAGTCCTGTTCCTTAACCTTGGAATAGTTTGTGCCTGTCAGAAAGCAGGCTTCGGTCAGATTGGGGACAATGATGTCCGCAATTTTGCAAAGACCTTTCATTTCTTCTACAAAGTGCTTGTCGAAATGCGAGTAGAGGATGCCGTTGTCGCCCATGACGGGGTCGACCACAAACAGGCCGCCCTCTTTGAGCAGATCTTTTTTCACCTGTTTGACCATTTCTATCTGAGAAATGCTCCCGAGGTATCCGCTGATGATGATGTCGTATTGCAGGTGCAAACTTTTCCAATGCGCGATGATGGCGGGAATGTCTTCGCTCAGGTCGCGGAAGGTATACCCCTGGAATCCGCCCGTATGCGTGGAAAGGATGGCGGTAGGGAGGATGTCGCAGGTCACGCCGCACGAGGAGATGATGGGCAGAGCAACGGTGAGGGAGCACTTGCCCACACAGGAAATGTCGTTGATTGCAAGGATACGCATGATGTTTGCCTCCTGAAGAATTGTTTATAATTATAAAAGCAGACGTATTTTTTGTCAAGCATTGAAACGTGTAAACTTTTTTTGTACTATCTTTTTCGCCTTTTGTTTACAAAACGGCGGGGATATGGTACAATAAAAGCCATGGAAGAAAAAACGGAGCAATTTATCTTTATCAGCGGGGCAACGGGCGGGATCGGCAAGGCGTTTGCCAAAGCCTGTGCAAAGCGCGGCTCTCTCTTTCTGACGGGGCGGAACGGGGAAAAACTTTCGCTGCTGAAAGAAGAGCTCTGTGCAGAGAACCCGCAATGTAAAGTCGATTTCTATTCGTGCGACCTGACGAACGAACGGGAGCGCGCGGAAATGTTTTCTTATATTGAAACGCGCGGTTATACCTTTTCGGGACTTTGCAACGTGGCAGGCGCGGACATTCAGAAAGCGTTTGAAAAATACACGCAGGAAAAAATTATTTTCCAATGCCGCGTCAATCTGGAAGCTGCACTCTGTATCACGCATTTTATCCTGCATCACCGCGCTCCGCAGCTGGAAATTGTCACGATCTCCAGCCTTTCGGGCGTGTATCCCATGCCGTATTTTGCCGAATACAGCGCGACAAAGGCGGCTTTGACCTCCTTTTTCTCCTCTCTGCGCCTGGAAATGAAGGGGAAGGGCGTCAGAGTGACTGTGGTGGAGCCGGGCGGCGTCTATACCCGTCCCGATGTCTGCAAGGACATTGCAGGGCAGGGGTTTTGGGGAAAGCTTTCCGCAAAGACGCCCGATTACATTGCCCGCAAGAGCCTTGCGGCGGTCAGGAAAAACAGGCGGCTGATCCGTCCCGGATTCTGGAATAAATTTATAGCGACGGTTCCCCGCGTTCTTCCGCTGGGAGTTCGGATGCGCTTTATCGCGCGCCGTTGGAGCCGGCAGGAAAAAGACGCGTTTTAAAAGCGGAGGGAAAAGATGAAGAAGTACATAGCGGCGTTGGATCAGGGAACAACCAGTTCCAGAACAATTATTTTCGACAAAAACGGAAATATTGTTGCTAAATCTATGAAAGAATTTCCGCAATGTTACCCGAAACCCGGCTGGGTAGAGCACGATCCGCGCGAGATCTTAGCGTCACAGGCAGGCTCTTTTCGGGAGGCATTGAAAGAGGCGGGGATCGGTGCGGACGAGCTTGCCGCAATCGGAATCGCCAACCAGCGCGAAACGGTCGTCGTGTGGGATAAATTTACGGGAAAACCCGTCTACAATGCCATCGTGTGGCAGTGCCGCAGAACTTCTTCTTATTGCGAAAAGATGAAGGCCAGGCACGCGGAGACGGTATATGCCAAAACAGGACTGAACATCGATGCTTATTTTTCGGCCTCCAAGATCCGCTGGATCTTGGACAACGTCCCGTTTGCCCGCACGCGTGCGGAAAAAGGGGAGCTTCTATTCGGCACGATAGATACTTACCTTGTCTGGAATCTGACGGGCGGGAAGGTATTTGCCACCGATTACACCAATGCGTCGCGCACCATGCTCTTTAACATTCACACGCTGGAGTGGGACGAGCGGCTCTGTAAGCTGTTTTCCATACCGATGCAGATGCTTCCCAAGGTTCTGCCGTCAGGCGCCGATTTCGGCTGTACGGAGGAAAAACTTTTCGGGTGCAGTATCCCCATCCGCGCCGTGGCGGGCGATCAGCAGGCGGCTCTGTTCGGACAGCTGTGTTTCGGGCAGGGCGAGGCGAAAAACACCTACGGAACGGGCTGTTTTCTCCTGATGAACACGGGCAAAAACGCCATTACGTCGCAGAACGGGCTGATCACCACGCTTGCGGCAGATCTGGAGCGCCCCGATTACGTGCTGGAAGGAAGTGTTTTTGTCGGCGGGGCGGTGGTGCAGTGGCTGCGCGACGGGCTGGGCGTGATCTCTCAGTCCTCGGAGACGGAAGAGCTTGCGCTTTCCGTTGAGGACACGGGCGGCGTTTGCTTTGTGCCCGCCTTTGTGGGGCTGGGCGCGCCGCACTGGGATTCCGAATGCCGCGGGATGCTCAGCGGCATCACTCGCGGCACGACCCGCGCGCACATTGTCCGAGCCGCGCTCGAATCCATCGCATTGCAGACGTTTGACGTCGTTCACGCTATGGAACAGGATCTGCGCACGGAAATCAAATTTCTCTGTGCGGACGGAGGCGCAAGCGCCAATGCCTTTCTCATGCAGTTTCAGGCGGATATTCTCGGCGTACCCGTACTTCGCCCGAAGGTCATGGAAACGACGGCGCTCGGCGCGGCCTATCTTGCAGGGCTGACCTGCGGTTACTTTAAAGATAAAAGCAGTCTATGCGAACAGGTGTGCGAAAGAACGGTTTTTTCACCCGGGCTGGACGATGCCCGCCGCGCCGAAAAATTGCTGGCGTGGGAAGAGGCGATCAGCCGTACGCGCTTTCGCGCAAGACCATAAATTGAAAGGAGAACAGCTATGAGCAGAGCGGACGAAATTTTTATTTCAAACTGCAGGGACATCCTCGAACACGGCACGTGGGATACGGACAGGGAGGTGCGCCCTCGCTGGGAGGACGGAACACCTGCGCATACCATCAAAAAATTCGGGCAGGTGTCGCGCTATGATCTGCGGGAAGAATTTCCCATTCTTACCATACGCCGCACCTACCTCAAATCTGCCATCGACGAGATCCTTTGGATCTGGCAGAAAAAGAGCAATAACATCCACGATCTTTCTTCGCATATCTGGGACAGCTGGGCGGATGAAACGGGCAGCATAGGCAAGGCATACGGCTACCAGTTGGGCATAAAATATCAGTTCCCGGAAGGGGAGTTCGATCAGGTAGACAAGGTTTTGTACGATCTGAAAAACAATCCCGCCAGCCGCAGGATCCTTGCGCATATGTACAACGTCGCAGATCTGAAAGATATGCACCTGTATCCCTGCGCGTACTCGATGACGTTTAACGTTACGGGGAACACCCTCAACGGCATACTGAACCAGCGCAGCCAGGATATGCTGGCGGCAAGCAACTGGAACGTCGTGCAATACAGCATTCTGTTGATGATGTTTGCCCGCGCGTGCGGATTGGAGGCAGGGGAGCTTGTCCACGTTGTCGCGGATGCGCATATCTATGACAGGCACGTTCCGCTTGTGGAAAAGATTTTAAAGAACCCGCAATACCCTGCGCCGCGCTTGATCGTGGACGAAAACGTAAAAGATTTCTATTCCTTCACAAAGGACAGTTTCCGCCTGGAAGGATACAAATACAACGAGTTTACCGACAAAATTCCCATAGCAACCTGATTTTTTAGGGAATGCAGGGTACTATGTCACACATAAACAGGAGAAAATAAGGAGTTTTTATGCGCCAGATCGTAGTTGTGGATCAGCATTGGGGAATCGGAAAAAAGAACGATCTTCTCTTTTCCCTTCCTGCCGACATGAAGCATTTTAGGGAGACGACCTCAGGGAAGGTTGTGGTGATGGGCAGCAATACGTTGCTTTCTTTCCCGGGCGGAAAGCCTTTAAAAAACCGCGTCAATATCGTTTTGTGGCCGGGCGGGGAGGAACGCGAGGATTGCATCATCGTGCAGGACCTTGCGGCTCTGTTTGAAGAGATCGAAAAATATCCCGCGGAGGACGTGTTTGTCGTCGGCGGGGCGATGATGTATAAAACCCTCTTGCCGTATTCGGAAGGTGCTATCGTCACCAAAGTGGAGGCGGGCGGCGGCGCCGAAGTGTTTTATGAAAACCTGGATGAACAGGAAAACTGGGAGTGCGTCTCTGTCAGCGAACCTATGGAAACAAACGGGTTTGTCATTCGCTTCTGCACCTACAAAAATAAAGCGCCTCTCGCATTCGGAAAATAATTCAGCTTTTTGGCAACGCTCTGTTTTTATGTCGGGCATAACGGAGCAACGCTGCAATCTTAAACTCTTTTAAAAGTTGCCGTAGTATCGATCCTGCAAAACCAATTTGAAATTCGTACGGAAAAGAAGAGGCGGCGCAAATAAAAGATTTCCTCTTTTACAAGTGGTGCAAAATGTTTGGACTGATCAGGAAAGCCGCCGTTCAGAATGCGGGCAGAGAAAGGATAGATTTCCCGTATTCGGACGAAAGAACGGCGCAGATCTTTGAAAGCGGCTTGTAGATCGTTGCCATGGAAAACGGTATGCAAAGGCATTTGCCGTTTAGGGTGGATAACAAACAGATAAAAAAACGGCAGGCCGATCGGCCTGCCGTTTGTGTCGTAAAAATTCAGTTTTCTTCGTCTTCATCCTTTTTGTTGAGGACGATGACGGCTGTCTCGGCAAAGCGTTTTACCGATTCTACGGCGTTTTCGCAGTTGGAGCGGGAGGCGTACGTTTCGCCTGTGCAGAGCAGCTGTTTGGAGCCCGTCAAAATCTTAAAGAAGTACAGCTTTTTCTTGTTTTGAGAAATGACGATATTTCCTTTGAGAATGTTGTTTTTGTGCGTCTTGATTCCGTTTTTGGCGCCAGAGAGGGAAGTGTACTCGATGCTGGTAAGCAATTTTTCTCCGTTGCTTGCGCGCAGTTCAAAGTAGTAGGAACCCGTTTCTTCGTTTTCAAAGATGACCCACTTGCCCGTATAGGCAGGTTTTTTCTCCTCGTCATCCTCCTCGGATTTTTTGAGGAGTTTTTCGGCGGCATTGCGGGAAGCAACTCTTTCGGGATTTGCGGCCGCTGCATACGGTTCGGTAACAGGTTTTTCTTCAGGTTTTGCCGCGGCAGGTTTCTTTTCGGCAGCAGGGGCAGCAGGTTTTGTCTCGGCGGGTTCCGCTTTGACTGTCTGTTCGGATTCGGCTGTTTGCTGTTGAGGTGCGCTTTCCTGAACGTCCGCGGCCTGCGTGTTTTTCTGTGCAGGTTCTGTTTCTGCCTGTGCAGGGGCTGCTGTCTGTGCGGGCGCTGTCTTTTGCGGTTCCTGTTTCTGTGTTTCAACGGCAACGGACTGCGGTGCTGCGACGGCTTTCGGCTGTTCGGCGGGCACATCTTCTTCTTCGCTGACGGCGGCGTTCTTTTTGGCTTTGGATTTCTTTACGCCTGCGACGATTGCGACGATGATGAGAATGACGATGACGGCGGCAAGCGCCACGGCAATCCAAAACATGATGGGATTGTCTTTAAAATAATCGCTGATCTGTTGTAAAATTTTATCCATCCCTTTCACCTCTTTTTTTATATTTCTATGATAATGCAAAAGGCGCAAAAAGTCAAGTGTCCCTTGCGAATTTTAATTCCGATTGACAAAAAATCCAAAATACGGTAGAATAAAATCAATAATAAAACAGGATAAAACGATGAACAAAGTTTCAGTGTTGATTGTCGGCGGCGGGGCGTCCGGAATGTTTTGCGCGATCAGGCTGGCTCGTTTCGGAATTTCCGATGTCGCGATCGTGGAGAGAAACGACAGGCTTGGCAGAAAGCTGTCCGCCACGGGCAACGGACAGGGCAACGTGACAAACGAAAATATGTCTGCGGCGCACTATTTTTCTTCCACGGGAAGTGCGGCAGGGGTTTTGCAAAAATTCGGGAAAGAACAGCTTTTGCGGGCTTTAGGTGATTTGGGCGGATTGTTCGGAGCGGACAAAACGGGGCGGGTTTATCCCGCGTCCAGGCAGGCTTCTTCCGTGACGGATATTCTGCGCTTTGCTCTTTCCGAAAAGAGTATAAACGTTCTCACAAAAACAAAGGTGACGGACATCGTCAGCAAAAAGGACGGCTTTACCGTAAAAACGGAGCAGGGGGATCTTCTTGCCGAATGCGTCGTGCTCGCGTGCGGAGGCAAGGCTTCTCCTCATTTCGGAACGGACGGTTCGGGGTACGAGCTGACAAAAAAATTCGGGCATACCTGTACGCCGCTCTATCCTTCGTTGGTTCAGCTGAAAACGGAGCAGACCTATATCCGCGGGCTGAAGGGGATCCGTTCGGATTGCAAAATCTCCCTGCATCGGTTCGGAAAGGGCGAGATCTTTTCCCGCAGAGGGGACGTTCTGTTTACCGATTACGGTGTCAGCGGGGATGCGATCTTCAGCGCGTCTGCTTTTGCCAGGGCGGGTGATGAATTAAAAATCGACTTTTTACCGTCATTTATGCGTGACATAGTACTTCGTATTTTGGCTGAAAAGATGCGAAAATATCCGAAAATGCGAGCGGAAGATCTGCTGCGTTGCGTCGTCAACAGCGCGGTGGGAAGAAATATTTTGAAGTATTGCTCCATACCGTTGGACGCGCCTGCTTCGGAAATCTCGCCAAAACTGCCACAGCTCGTCGATGCGCTGAAAGGGTTTTCTCTGAAAATCACAGGCAGTGCGGGGTTTGAAAATGCACAGGTGACAAAGGGCGGGATCCCTATGACCGAGCTGGACGAATCCCTCATGAGCAAAAAGAAAGAGGGGCTTTTTTTGACGGGCGAGCTTGTGGACATAGACGGCGAGTGCGGCGGATACAATCTGCAATGGGCATTTTCCAGTGGGGCGGTCGCCGCCGAGGGAATTGCAAAGAGGCTGGGATATGAAATTTGAAGCAAAACTTAAACCCGGGGAATCGGAGGAGCGCCTGTTCAAAATTGCCGCTCAAAAAGTCCCTGGGTGCAAATATGTCCGAATTTTAAAAAAATCTCTGGATGCGAGAAACAAGGCGGACATCCGCTGGCTGTATTCGGTCGAGGCGGAAAGATCCGCACCTCTCAAAAAAGAGAAAAAAATTCCGCAGGTTGCCAGACAGCCCCGCCGCGTCGTAGTGGTGGGAAGCGGCCCTGCGGGACTTTTCTGCGCCTTGCGTCTGCTGCGCGGCGGCATTCGTCCCGTGTTGGTGGAAAGGGGCGGCACCGTGGAAGAGCGCGTTTTGTCCTGTGAGCATTTCTTCAAATCCAAAGTTCTGGACGAGGAGTGCAACATCCAGTTCGGGGAAGGGGGCGCAGGGACGTTTTCGGACGGAAAACTGAATACGCAGACAAATGATCCGCGCAACCGTGAAGTACTGGAAACGTTTGCCCGCTTCGGCGCGCCCGAGGAGATCCTCTGGCTGAACAAACCGCACATAGGGAGCGACATTCTGCGCAAGGTGGTCGTTTCCATGCGCAAATATATTTTGGAACAGGGCGGGCAGGTTTTATTTCACACCCGCTTTGAAGGGGTAACCGTTTCGGGCGGAGAGCTGCGCGAAGTGCGCCTGCGCAATTTACAGAGCGGGGAGGAGTACGCTCTGCCCGCTTCGGAGGTCGTTCTTGCCATCGGTCACAGCAGCCGCGACACGTTCAGGCGCCTGCGCGATGCTGGCTTTGCCATGCAGGCGCGTGAGTTTGCCGTGGGCGTCAGGATCGAGCATTTGCAGGAAAAAATCAGTTATGCACAGTACTCTGCCGCGCATACATTGCTTCCTCCCGCCGATTATAAGCTGATCAGCCATGCGTCGGACAGAAATGTATTTACCTTTTGTATGTGTCCGGGCGGCGTCGTCGTCCCTGCTTCCAGTGAGGCGGGCGGCGTCGTGACGAACGGAATGAGCAATTATGCGAGGGACGAGAAAAACGCAAACAGCGCGCTGCTCGCGCAGATCCGCCTTTCCGATTTTGACAGTTCCGACATTCTCGGGGGCGTGGAGTTTCAGAGAAAAATCGAGCGCGCCGCGTACGAGTTGGGCGGCAGGACGTACGCCGCGCCCGTACAGCGCGCGGAGGATTTTTTGAAAAAGCGCGCGTCCGTTCGGATGGGGGAAGTTGTTCCCTCGTATGCGGCGGGGACTGTACCTGAAGATCTTGATAAAATTTTCCCTTCCTATGTATCGGATGCGCTCAGGGCGGCAATAATGGATATGGACAGGCGGCTGAAAGGGTTTGCGCATCCCGATGCGGTACTGACGGGCGCGGAAACGAGATTTTCCTCCCCCGTGCGTATTTTGCGCGGGGAAAACGGGGAGAGCGTGAATTTTGCCGGCGTCTATCCGTGCGGGGAAGGGTGCGGATATTCGGGCGGGATCACCAGTTCCGCAGCGGACGGGATCCGCACTGCAGAGCTGATCTGTGAAAAATATCTTTAAAAGTTTTATGATTGCTTCATTTTTCTTTCATGAATTCATCATATTTGTGCTTTATAATAAGGCCATAAATCAAACAAGCCTACACAAAACTTTTTTCATATTCTCTCACTATAACAGTCCGGACCGCTTTGCGATCCGGACTGTTATGTTTAAAAGACAGAAAGAGGCGGACGCAGGCGCCCGCCTCTTTCTGTTGTCAGATATTTTCGATGTTGATGACGTTGGAGTTGCCCGATTTTCCGTTGGGGTTGCCGCCCGTGATGACGATGCGGTCACCCTTCTTGACGAGCCCCAGTTTAATGGCGGCGCGCTTTGCATGATAGAACAGCACGTCGATGGAGGTGAATTCCTCGCTCAGGACGGGGATGACGCCCCAGGAGAGGTCGAGCTTGCGGTAGGACTGCGGTTCGATGGTCATGCCCACGATGTCCATTTTCGGGCGGAACCTGGAAACCAGCCTTGCCGTGCCGCCCGAACGGGAGCAGACGACGATGGCTTTGGCGCCGATGTCTTCCGCGAGGACGCAGGCGGAATGGGAAAGGGCGTCCGAGGGATTCTGGATGGTGAATTTTTTGTCCGCGTATTTGTTTTCGAGGTGCTTTTCCGTTTCCACGCAGATTTTTGCCATGGCTTCCACAGCCTGTACGGGGTATTTGCCCGCGGCCGTTTCGCCGGAGAGCATGACGGCGCTGGTGCCGTCGTAGACGGCGTTGGCGACGTCGGAGATCTCGGCACGGGTGGGACGGGGCTGGTTGATCATGGATTCCAGCATTTCCGTCGCTGTGATGCAGCGTTTTCCTGCGAGGCGGCATTTGTCGATGAGCATTTTCTGGATCTGCGGGAGTTCCTCATAGGGGATCTCAACGCCGAGGTCGCCGCGGGCAACCATGATGCCGTTTGCAACGCTTAAGATCTCGTCGATGTTGTTCACGCCGCTGCGGCTTTCGATCTTTGCGATCAGGTCGATGTCGGGGTTTCCGTTTTCTTCCAAAAGTTTGCGGATGTCGATGATGTCCTGCGCTTTGGAAGTAAAGGAGCAGGCGATAAAATCGATTCCCTGTTCAACGCCGAAGAGAATGTCTTTTTTGTCCTGTTCGCTCAGATATTGCAGGCTGAGCGTCTTGTCGGGGAAAAACATACTCTTTTTGTCGGAGAGTTCTCCGCCGATCACGACTTTGGTCTTGACGTTTTTGCTGTCTACCTCTGTGACCTTAAAGACGAGAAGTCCGTTGTTGAGCAGAATGGTATCTCCGGGGACGAGATCGTTTACGATCCCTTTGTAAGAGACGGAGACGCGGCTCTGGTCGCCCTCGATCTCATCGACGGTAAAGGTGAATTCGTCGCCTTCTTTAAGGGTGATCTTGTGGTTTTTAAAGGAGCGGATACGAAGTTCCGGGCCTTTGGTGTCCAGCATGATGGGCAGGGGAACGTGAAGCTTTTCGCGCAGGGATTTGAGAAGATCGATATTTTTTTTGTGCTCCTCGTAATCGCCGTGCGAAAAATTCAGGCGGGCGACGTTCATGCCGGCGCGGACCATTTTTTCCAGGGTCTCTTCGTTGCGGCAGGCAGGGCCTAAGGTGCATACGATTTTTGTTTTTTTCATTTTATCTATCTCCGAGAAAAATTTATATCAAAAGTTAAAATG
>DXFX01000094.1 GCA_019114245.1 Candidatus Borkfalkia faecipullorum
TTTTTCCTTTTACATAGTATTCTCGTAGACAACAGCGCTCTTCTATGGTAAAATGTTTGTAGTTCATACAGGTCTCCTTGGCAAAGTTTTGGTTTCGTAACTCTATTTTACCACAGATCTGTATGAACTCCTTTTTTTTCTTTACCTGTTGCACTTAATAGTATAATTCACCTTATATTAAAATCCCCCGTACGGAGAACCGTACGGGGGATAAGTTTTTTACTTATGCCACGATCATCGTGTCGAAGCAAATGGTGAAATCCACCTTGCAGCCTGTATTTGCAATCTGCAGGAACTTGCTTTCATAGGTATTGATCGCATCATAATTTTCGATAAACGCCGCGAGATCAAGTTCCAGAGTTGCCCACTGATCTGTCTGCAAAGCACCCAGGTCAATGGTTTCACCGCCGCTCTTGATCTGGTAAATGTGCAGATTGACATCCGCACTCTCTTCGAGAGCCGTCGCCGTGTAGTAGTAACGCAAAACGATCTTGGTGGCACCGCCGTCCAGAAGTTCCTGTGCATGTGCCTTGCTCATCAAAATAGCACCCTTGTACATCCAAAGCGCGATGTATTCCTTGTTATATCCCGTTCCGACCGCTGTGGGTGTATAGTAGAAATAGCCGTTGCTTTCCCCGCCCACTGCTTCTGTCGTAAAGCCGGATTCCGTCTGCGTGTTGGAATGCCACGTTTCACAAAGTTCTGCCGTATCGGGATCGTTGAAATTGATCACCGAAGAAGGATTTTCCGCCTTCATAGTATCAAAATAAATGGTGAAATCCACTTTGCAGCCGACGTTTGCGATCTGCAGGAATTTGCTGCCATGGGTGCTGACTGCGTCATAGTTTTCTACAAATGCCGCCATATCCAGATACACGTAAGACCATTTATCTGTCTGCAACGCACCCAGGTCGATGGTTTCGCCGCCGCTCTTGATCTGGTAAATATGCAGATTGACGTTCGCGTCTTCTTCGAGTGCAGTTGCCGTGTAGTAGTAGCGCAGAGCGATCTGCGTATACCCTGCCGAAAGGAGTGCCTGCGCGCGTTCCTTGCTCATCGCAACGGCACCTTCGTTCAGCCACAGCGCAATGTATTCTTTGTTGTAACCCGTTCCGACAGCGGTAGGAGTATAGTAGAAATAGCCCTCGCTCTCGCCGCCCACTGCTTCTGTCGTAAAGCCGGATTCCGTCTGCGTGCCGGAATGCGACGTCTCGCAGAGATCCGCCGTCGCGGCAGAGTTAAAGTTAATAACTGCAAACGGATTTGCCGCTTCGGGTTCCTCATATCTTGCCACGCGCATGGTGTCGATGTAGAAGTTGTATCCTGCCGTTGCAGCCTCGTCCAGCCAGAAGAACATGATGGATTCACTGTTCAGACGAGAATAGTTATCATACACCTTCTGCAGGTCTATGCGCAGCGTCGTCCACTCCTTGCCTTTTACGCTGCCCAGCAAAACATTGCTGCCGTCATACTTTTCATAAGCGGTAAACGTCTGGTCGCTATCCGCATATACTGTGATCTCCAAAACATTCATGCCCGCATCGAGAAAAGCTTTCAGCTGTGTCTGCGTCATGGTGATGCCGCCGATGCTCCACAGTGCGGGAGCACCTCCCACGGGAACTTCCGCTTTGAGGAAACCGCCGTTGGCAGGCTGTTTTTCACCCACGGAATCCGTCCAGTAGCTGATGGTCAGATACTTTTTAAGGATGTTGTCGTAAACGTAGTTTGCTGAATTGCCGAGATTGTTTTCCGTAAACTTGATAAGATCTTCGTCAGGGAGCTCTACCTTTCCCACGCGGAAACAGTCGACGTACAAGCGGAAAGAATTGATAAGCGCGCCGCTCTCATCCGTTTCGTTATTGGAGATAAAGAACACGGACTTCTTGTCGTTTTGGATGATCTCATCGTAATACTGTACAAATTTTGCGAGATCAAACTGAACCGTATTCCAAGAATTCTGTTTAAGCGTCATGACTTTGTTGTTCGTGCCGCTCCACTTTTCAAAGATGTCGCGGTCGACGTTGCTTTCGAGATAGCAGGTCATCTCCAGCGTGTTGTATCCCTGCGAAAGGAGAGTATTCAGCGTTTCCTTGCTCATACTGAATCCGCTCGTCCACATATTGGGGTTCTGTTTAAGAGCACCGTTGTCCTTGCGGTAACTGGTCATATACCAGAAGCCGCTGCCGAAAGAAGGCTCCTTACCGCCGACGGGATAGGTATAATAACCCGTCTGCAGATAGGTACCGTCGTAAGCATAGAAGGTGTTGACGCTGTCCTCATTAACAAATCCTTCCACCACGTCCGCATCCGTCGCCACTTCTTCGGCAGTGACAACCTTGATGTAATCGATGTACAAGGTGAAGATCTCAGGATTTGTGTCGTTGGCGATAAAGAACATCTGCTGCGTGCCGTCCACGATGCTGTCATAGCCGGCGATAAATCTCGCAAGGTCAAAGTACACGACCGACCATGTCTGCGGCAGGATCCAGTCGACAGAGATCTGACCGTCCCATTTTTCCAAGATCTTATGGGAATTGACGGCACCGTCGAGGTAGCAGCGCATTGCAATCTTGGTAAGGCCCGCATCGAGATATGCCTGCGCCTCCGCCTTGGAAATGCGCGGCACGAAGTTGAGTCCGGGATATTCCTTATAAGCACCATTGTCTATTCTTGCGGAAGAGATCCATGCGTAGCCGCCGTTAAGCGACTCAATGCCGCCGATCGCTTCTTCCGTGAATCCCGTTTTAAGAGCCGTAGGCCCGGAGAAGCAGGAGACGTTGAGCGCGCACAGCAGATCGTCAAATTTTTCGATATACGATGCCTCGTTTTGAGGTCTTTGCAGGTAATCCTTATTCCCCTCCATCAGCGCAAAGAGATAGTCTGTTTTTAAAGAAAGTTCGGCTTTATCCGCTTCGGGCAAAGCTTCATACGCCGCGGAAAGAAGTGCCGCTGTCTGCGTATATTCCTGCGAGGCGGGATCGGAAATCTCTTTCAGTTCTGTGATCAGCTCTTCCAGGTAAGCGACGGTAGGCGTCACCTGCACGGTAGCGGATGCGGAACCGAATTTGGTGAGTGAATCGAGAATGACATTGACGGTATAAACGCCGTACATTTCCACGTTCACCTTGCCATCCTGCACGGGAAGCACGTTCCCCAGAGGATCGAGCACGCTGAACGAGAATTTTTCACCATCGAGAGAGATAGAAAGCCCGGAAACATCCAGCTGTCCGCCCGTTTCTGCCGTATCGGCAACGGAGCCGTCTACGATGGTAAACGTTTCTTCCTTTGCGACAAAGATGGTATCGATGTAGACGGTGATGTCTGCACGCGTATTGTCTGCCGTTTCCTGTTCGTGGTTTGGAATGTAGAACAGCTGAACGGGGTTTCCGTTTTCATCCACGCCGCCGTTGAGGAGGTCGTAATTGTCAAAGAAATCGGTGATGTCGATGCGCACATCCGTCCACGTTCTCGGCTGCAACGTTGCAAGACGCTGCTGTGTGCCCTTGCCGTTCCAGATACGATAAACGTTGCGTTCCGCACCGTAGTCGAGATACATTCTGATGATAACGTCCGTATAACCTTCTATGTATGCGTCGGAAACGTCATCTTTGCTCATTCTCGGAAGAAGGGAAATTCCGGGATACGCCTGCACAATACCGCCCGTATTCTTGCTGCTGAACCATGCAAAACCGCCGCCGTAACCTGTTCTGCCGCCGATCTGTTCGGTGGTATATCCGCTGAGCAGATCCTCCGAGTAAGAACCCGCACGGAGATTGTACACGCTGACAGAGCTGTCAAAAGACTCGATTTCGTAATCGATGGCGGGAGTCCTAACACCAAAGGAAATGACCTCCTCCGCCTTGTTTCCCAGAGAATCGGTCGCAGTGATGCGCAATTCGTATTCGCCCGCTTCCGTTGCCGTAAAGGAATTGTCCGCAACTTCGATCTTTGTATCCGTTTCGCCCGTAAGGTACACTTCCACGTCGGGCGTGAGCACAGCACCAGAAACATCCTTAGCCGTGACTTCGGGCAATGTGACCGTATCGTTGATTTCGTAACAATCCAGCAAACCGGCCCCCACAGTGATCACGGGTTTGACGGTACTGCTCACTTTCACCACCGTCGTCAGCGTGCGCACGTCCGTGTCGCTCACCCTGACTTCATAGGTAATTGTGTAATCCTGCATCTTGTCAATCATGAACTTTCCGGACGTGAGCTGGACTTCCTGCCCGCCGCACGTCACTTTTACGCTGACTTCATAAACATTTCCTGCGGAATCCTTTACGACCAGGTCTTCCGCTTCAAATGTTTCGCCGTACACTGCCGTTACCTGTTCGGGAACGGAAAAGCCTTCCAACTGCGTTTCCCCCCCCTGACTGTCGCAGGCAGCAAACGCAACGCCGGTGAATGCAAGCATACAGCACAAAAGCAGAGCAATCAACAATCTTCTCGCCTTCATTTTTTGTTTCTCCTTTAATTATTTAATCGGCCTTTGCAGGCTAATTATCCGAATACGTGCGTTCCGCCCGGTGCAAGCCACAGATGATGGTTCTTACTGCTGTCCCGTTTGTTTTCCATCCAGAACAGCTCGGGCGTATGCTGATCGTTGTTGACGACCATGTATTTTTTTGTCTTTCCGTCCGTAAACACGGACAGTATGCCGTTCATGCCATGATCGGCATACACAAACCATTCGCAACCGCTCTCACGCGAAAGGAGCGGATAGCCGCCGTAAGCCTTGGTAATAAAATAGGTGGTTTCGTGTTCAAAACCGTCCAGAGGTTTTAAGACCTTTTCCCTGAACGTCGCCGTTTCGCGCACGATGCAGCCGTAGATCTCCGACTTATTGCCGAATTTATCCACAGGATAGACATAATAATCTTCATGAAAGGCATGCTGGTAAATGTGGAACCACTGTACGGCGTTTGCGCCGCATGCGGCTGCTGTGGACAGCTGCCACCGGATCGCATCCGCGTCCGGCGTGCGGAAATTGAAATGTCCGCACGAAAGCTGGGACAGGAAATACGGCACCCCGCGCTCCTTGGCAAGCCCCGAAAACATTCTTACGTCCGCAAAATAGTAGTCCTTTCCCTTTTCCAGAAAACCCGGCTCGTAATCGCAGAAGTTGAACGCCGAATACCTGTCGTTGGATACCGTTTCCGTACTTACTTCCGTATAAAAATCGGAAAGGAACTTGCGGTAATTTTCTCTGCCCCCGAATTTTCTGTCCAGCGATTCGTTCCAGGAGTAGTTGATAAATCCTACCTTGTCACAAATGCTCTTGAAAATTTTGTACGCCTTGCCGAAATCGTCAAACATGGAAGTATCCGGCTCGTCACCGATGTAAAAGCCGTAACAGGCCGGATGTGCGGCAAAGTCCTCTGCCGCCGCCGAAACAGCAGCGGCATAAGCCTTTTCGCCCTTTTCGCGGAACTGCGTCCAGAACACGCGGTCATCGCTGACGATGGCGCGAATTCCGTTTTCTGCACACAGATCGAGCAGACGCAGCATTTTCTGCCGCGAACTTTTCCCCGCGGCATAGCGGAAGGTAAAACCCAACGTGATGCCCAGTTCCTTCCATTCTTTTACAGCCGTTTCCATGTCCGCATAATAGTCGTCTATGTACAGATAGTTCCAGAAAGAAAGTTCAAACTTCATAGCTCATTCCCCAGCCTTAATGATCTTGAAATCGTCAAAGTACAGCGTCTTTGCCTCGGTGAGGGTATTGAGCTCGTAGCTGAAATAGATAGAACCCGCGTCGCCCGTGCCGTTGGACTTGATTCCGTTCACCTTTTGTGCGTTGAGCTCCGCTATGGTCGCCTCGAAAGTGTACCATTCGCCAGGCTTAACGTAAATATCTGTCTTCTTATAGTATGTGCTGTTCTTTTGGGTAAACATCTCCAGGAACAGGCGCTGCTGCGTCTTGCCGGCGTTGTACACGCTAAACGTAAAGATGTCGTCATCCTCGTAATCCTTGAAATTTGTGCGTCCGATGTAATCACCCGAAATGGTAAAGCCCGTGTAAATGTAGTTGCCTGCCGGATACGTCCCGTCGTTGGGAACGAGATCCACTTTCAGCGAATACCCGATTTTGGCATAAGCGGCACTGCTGTTGATACTCAGCTGCGGCGCAAACTCCGCATAGGTGGTATTGGGATAGAGCACATATTCCTGATACAGCTTGTCGAAAGAAATGATTTCTCCGTCGTCGAGTGCAAGATCAAGTTCTGTATAAGGTTCCTGCGTCTTATAAACCGCAAGTTCGTCCATATAAATGGTGGGAACTTCACCATCCTGCGGCTTGTCGAACCCGAACAGGAGCCCCTTGCACGCCGAAACGTCATAGGAAATGCCGATGATCTGCGGATCGACGGAATAACTGACCGTATTCCAGCCGTTCTTTAAAACAAACTCCCTGCTGAAAGTGGAACCGCCGTCGAAATCCACGGAAACATACATGGAAATGTCTTTTTCGGATGTGTTGTAGACGGAACAGGTAAACTTGCTGACCTGACGAATATCGCTCAGATCCAGTTCCTTGGCTGCCTGGTTGAGCGGCTGACGGAATTCTGGAGCAGAAAGGTTGCTCTGTGTAGGATCGCTGGAAGGATAAAGTTTGAGCGACTTTTCCCCGCTGGTCACATACTCTTTGTCCTCGTTGAGCGAGATCTTTCCGAAATAGTTGAGCGGCACCAGCGGCTCTACGTCCTCTTTATAGTTTTCATAATCGTTGACAATCGCGTAATTGGGGGTTTGATTTTCTTCCTGCTTCACTTCTTCACGCGGAGCACACCCCGCAAAACCCGCCATCAATATTACGCAGCTCAGCAAAATCAAGCTTTTTTTCATTTGACTTTATCCTCCGATGGTAATATTTGAAATGTAGAAGGTCTTGGACAGGGATGGTTCGCCAAATTCCAGGCGCAGCGTCTTGAGTGATTCATTTGCTGCGAGATTGACGGACGCAAGATCTACACTGACCGTATTCCAGCCCGCGTTGAGGGTGAGCGTGCCGTGTTCGGTGAAAATATTCTTATTGTTGCCGATCTTGACGGTAACGGAGCAGGCATCGCCCGGATTGTACAGCCAGATCTCGAGTTTGGAATTTTCTGCCCCGGAGACCGCGGTGAGATCAAGGTTGAGTCTCTGGTAAGACTCCGCAGCGGCGAGCTCGGCTTTGAGCAGACTGCCTTCGTACGAAGGAACGCCATCGGAAACGAGCGAAACAGAAGATCCTTCCCCGCTTGCGCTGAACGCATCCTTCAGGGTCTCGTCCGCTTCGTGGACGATCTTTTTGCCGCCCAACCAAACGGAGAGCGCATAGGACTTTCCATCCTTGGTCAGCGTGCAGGCAAGGCTGTTTTCATCCTGATCCAGCTTGACAGTAACCGTATAAATACTGCCGTTTTCCGTTTCTTCCAGCAACGTACCGCCTTCCAGCGTCACTCCGTCGGGAACATAGATCTCAAACGTCACCGCGCCCGTTTTTTCCTCGGCACTGATGACAAGAGCACCCGTCTTTTCCGCCGCTACCAGCATCTGTGCGAGAGAAGCACGTGCATTGGCAAAGCTTTCGTTGCTTGCCGCCACCTTCGTCCCGTCGAACAGGGTGTTATACACACTGGACATCACACCGTCGAAATCGGCGGCAATGCCTTCCTCGCTCTGCAATCCGAGATAATAACTTTCCAGATCGTACAGAAGATCGTACTCTTCCAGCCCGTCGCGGACGGCGGTCAGGCGGATGCTGCCCACAGGCCCGTCAATTCCGTACGGTGCACCCGGATACAGCAGGAACCCGTCCCCGTTGTACGGCGGGAAGCGCAGCGGATCGCTGTAATAATCCTGCAATGTTTCGTAGAAGTTGCCCGAATACAGTTTTTTGACATAGAAGGTAGTAGACCAGTACAGATTTCCCGTCACGTCGTAAGCGTATTGCATCCAGCTGTAAATGCGCGGGCTGTACAGCTCCGTATCCATATTATAAGACGCGTACGGATTTTTGGTCGCGCCGGCGTTGTACCACCACTTTTCCGTATTCTGAGTATGGTAGTTTTCCGTACCTTCCGCATACTCGTAAATGTGCTGATATTTGTTGCGGCTCTCTTCCGTGTTGTACTGTCCGAGAATGGGGCAATACGTTCCGCCCGTGGTAAAGGAACTCTGATAGTAGGAAACGAACAGCTGCACCATGTTCAGCATACTGGAAATGACTTCATCTTTGACAGCGGCGTCGTTGGCATCCGCACGCCACTGATCCGCCAGATCTTCCTGTATCTCGTAGCAGTTGGCAAGAATGTTGTTTGCCATGCTGATCTGTGCAGGCGTGGATGCCTCGTCAAACATGGTGAAATACGTGGAGATCTTGGCAAAATAGTTATAGTTTTCCCGCATAGAAAGCTGATAAATGGCAACAAGATATTCTTTGAATTCGTCGTAATCAATGCCCGTTTCGCCGTATCTTGAATCGTATTTTTCGGTATAAGGAAGGGTGATGTTGGTGACGCGCCAGTCCTTGCCGTAGATTTTCAGCTGTTCGATGAAGGTCTCCACATCCCCTGCCGCCGCAGGGAGATTTCTGCCGCAAATGCGGTAATCGAGAAGATAATCGTAATATTTACCGAACATCTCCCACGACGAATCCTTTTCGCCCGCCGCGATGCCGCCCTCATTCCAGTAAATGTGCATACCGAACAGCGAACGGGAATGAATCTCGTCTTTGAGGGTGTAATCGTAAACGGTGACGGAGACAGGTACTTCCACATTTGTGCCGCCGAAGCTGACTTTATATGTACCCGTATAAGTCCCTGCCGCCTGCGTTGCGGGGATGTGGTAATCGAACCACACGCTCTGATTTTCCCCTTTGGTAATGCAGTTTTCGCCGTACTCCTTTGCCGTTTCGAAAGGCAGGAGCGCGTCGGGATAATACCCTACGGGATAGCCCGCCGTCGTGGGTTCGGCAACAAAGATATACTTCTGATTATAGACGCTGACATTCTCCGCGGAGAGAACGTTGCTGCCCGATTTCAGATCGGAAAGTTCCACGTCGTAAGAGGGAACGTCCACTTCGGGCGTGAACACAAGCTGAGCAGATTCGCTTTCGTTTTTGAACGCGGAGAGAGAGATACCCGCAGGAGCGCGGTCCTCCTCGCCGTATTCGGAATCCTGAAAGATTTTCTGCGTATTGGACGCCGCCCAGATATCGACGTCATCCGGATCGATCTTGGCGGTTTCCCCTCCTCCTGCGCATCCCGCAACGGGCAGAAGAAGCGTAACCCCCATGGCAAACGCCATCAGTTTGGGGAAAATTCTCGTTTTTTTCATATTATTTTTCCTTTAATTTGTGATTCCCGAATTGGTGAGAACATTGGCAAAACGCACGTCGTCCCAATAAGCGATCTCCGCATCGTAGATTTCCCGTGCGGACATCCTGTCCTTTTCGTTCTGCGCAGTAAAGAGAGCTTCCACTACCGTCCTGCCCTGCGATACGCGAGCGATCCCGCCATAGTACACAGTTTTGTAGGTATTTTCGTTGAGAAGATAAGTAGCACCCTTGCAGAGAGAGATCCTGTCTTTCTGGATCTGCGCTAAGGAATTGTACAGTTCGGGATCCTCGGTTTCCACGTCATAATTGAAAGGCATGCTCGCGCCGTTGGAATATTCCATAAACACGTTGTTGGCGCCGTCCGTAGCAAGATATCTCACGAAATCTTTTGCCACTTCTTTTGCTGTGGCGTATGCGGGGATCATGATGGTATGGTTACCGACGGGAAGAACGATCTTGCGGGCCTCTTTCACCTTGGCAAAATCCTCTGCGGAAACTTGTCCGTAAGACTCTTCGCCCGCGTCGATGGCATCGATCACCTTGGAAAGCGTATCATTGTCGGGAATAGTCGTGCACTTTTCGATAATGGAGCTGATCACGGGCGTCTTCATAAAGGTGAACACGTCAGTGATTGCGCCGCTCGTGCTTACTTTTCTCATTTCCGCTTCCAGCCAGTCACCGTTAGGCATCATTGCACCTTCGCGCGTTAAAAACTTGCTCTGAGCCTGGGTAAACTGCAGCGTGTTCACGTTTTCGTGACAATAGTTCTTGGGATTGTCTGCATGGATAAGAGAAGAAATGGTTTCCAGAGAGCGCAATCTTCCCATCTGTGCAAACACTTCGTTGGAATAATCGTATTCACGCTCATCTTCGGGCGCATCGGGATTGGTGCAGACAAGTCCCTGATAGAAGTTTGCGTAATTGTCTGCTCCCTCATACTGTCCCCACCAGAGCAGGAACATCATGCACGTCCAGTAATTCTCCTTAGAAGTGAAGATGAAAGGAACTTCCCCGTCCGCAACGATCTCGTCACACAATACCAGCAGATCGTCCGTCGTGTTGGGGACTTCCCAACCGTATTCCTCAAACATAGTACGGTTGTACACCATTCCCTGCATCCCTGTCACCCACGGCACGCAAAAATATGTGTATTCGCCGCCGTACGTTTCGTAAGTGCTCATGGTAAGGAACTCGTCCTGCATCTTGTCTTTAAAGAGCACGCCTTCACCCGGAACTTCGCTCTCGTACACGTCCGTCAGATCCTCGAAATAAGGATTGCCTTTGGAATCCTTGCTTTCAAAGCTGTCCGCACCCGACGAACAGGAAATGAACAGGTCAACCGTCGTCTTGCCCGATTTGATCTGATCGACGGCATATGTGCGCTCGGAATTCTTGCTGACCTCTTCAAATTTGAGGTTGGGATACTTTTCCTTTACCCAGTCCTGCTTCGCAAAGTCGTCCATCAACGGTTGCAGCCATTCGTAACCGTAGCCGAAATTTGCAACATAGATCTCCAACGTTTCAACACTGTTGTCCCGCCTGTTGCACCCGGCAAACAGCAGGGAAAAAGACAACAGTGCGAACGCTAAAAGAACAGCAACTCTTTTTTTAGTCATACGATCCTCCTTATTAACCTTTTAAACCGCCAACGCTCATGTTCTTCATCATCAGGTCAGAAAAACAGGCAAAAATTACGATGACGGGTATCAACGAAATGATCACTCCCGCAAAATAGACGGGAAAGTTGACGCCGCGGATTGCGTTTGACTGATAAGTATACAGTCCGCTTGCAAGAGTGGGATAGCTGGGCAGGTACAGGATCATGGGCATATAATCGTTCCACGAACCGATGGCACTCATGATGCAGAGTGTGGCGATGGGCCCTGCCGCCTGCGGCAGCATGATTTTGAAAAATACGGTAAAATGGTTTCCTCCGTCAATAAACACCGCTTCGGCATAGCTCCAGCTGATGTTTTTGAATGTGGCATACATGACCAGAAAGTTAAACCCCCACGCCCCCAGGTGGGTGACCACCACATAGATGGGCGTATCGTAAATGTTCAGCTCGTAAATGAGTTTGTAATAGGATGCCATGTTGCCGACAATGGGTATGGTCATGCAGAAGATGGCGATGGCATAGATGACATTGCGCGCCTTAAAAGTATACTTTGCCATGCAATAGCCCGTCACCGACGACATGAATACGCTCAGACCCGTTGCAACCGCCGTGTACCACACACTGTTGAAAATCATTCCCAAAAAGCTTGTGCCGTCGTCCAGCGTAAGCAGATCCATTGCATCGGCATAGTTGGAGAACAGCCATTTTTCGGGCAATGCAAACGCATTTCCGCTGGAATATTCCAGGCTGTCTTTCAGTGAGCTCATGAAAACCCACAGGAAAGGCGTAATCAGAGAAAGCGCATACACAATCATGAGTACGAGCACCAGCGCAAAAATGATGCGCTCTCTCGCAGTTCTGTGATTTAAAATACTCTTTTCTTTCATGTCTGTTTCCCTCCTCAATATTCCGCAGAGGGAATTTTTTCCACCAGCTTCCGAACGAGCAGGATAAAGGGAACTCCAATACAGGTGAACACCAGCCCAGCCGCGGAAACGATGTTATAGTTGTGATACTGATAAACCATATCGAAGATCCAGTAACCGATGGTCGTTGTGTCGTACTGTCCCTTCGTAAACAGCAGGATAGGTCCCGATGCACTGAAAAGTCCTGTGCACTGGAAGATGATGAGAGTGGAAAGGGTGGGCCAGATAAGCGGCAAAACGATGCGGAACACTTCCGTCAGCGTTGTACAGCCGTCCATACGCGCCGATTCGATGATCTCCAGCGGGATACGGCTCATGGCACCGCTGAACAGAAGAATGTTGGTACCGAACCCTGTCCAGATGCAGTAAATGACGATGGTCGTTGTGGCATACTCCGAATTGGCGAACAATTCGGGAATGGGCGAGATCCCCAGTTTTTCGCAGACGATACCGAACGGCCCGACAGGATCGAGAAAGTTCATGTACGCCGTGGTCAGCGCGACCGCACTTATGATGCCGGGCATATAGAAAACGATACGGAAAAACTTCGTACCGAAGATCTGACGGTACAGAAAATAGCTGATGAACAGCGCCAGCGGCATGATGATACACAAAGAGTTGAAAAAATAAATAAAAGTGTTCTTTACCGCGATAGAAATCGTGGAACCCTCCACAGTCAGGTCGGTAAAAAACTGCTGGAAATTTGCCAGCGTCCAGCCCCCTATTTTATTCTGGAAGCCCAGCAAGATAGAATTGATATTCACATATAGCCAAAACACAAACCATTGAAGAATGGGGATGGCGAGCATGACGCACAAAAATACCGTCTGTCCCCTCTTGATTGCTTTGATACTGCTCTTCTTTGCCACTGTCTTTTCCCTCTTTTCTTATTCAGTCACGCGCACGATACAGGTCTTCATCAGCGCCTCTTCCAGGTACGGACGCTCCACCGTGTAAGTAATGACGAGTTCGCCCTCGCTTTCAAAGGTTATAACGCTGCCCTCAACGGGTCCGCCGTTAAATTCCGCCTTAATATCCGCATAAAGTTTGACGCCGTTGGACAACAATGCGTATGCGGGCTGAATGCGGTAGGTTTCCCCCACTCTCATTTCCGCATAGTCACGCATTTCGATGCCCGTAACTTCGCACTCATCGCAGAAGTATACGCAACGTATATACACTTTTGCGTCATTTTCCATCGAGAAGGACACATTCAGCGTCTGCTCCTCTTCGGGATTGCCAAACACGGTAACAATATCTGTTATCTCGCGCACTTCCCATTCGGATGAAATCTTTCCGCCGTCGGGAAGATATGCATCTCCTTCTGCGCAAAGCAAGATCTGCGCATTTTCATAGTTGGCCGCCGCATACAAGTCGGCGGGAAAGGAAACCTGCTCTGCCGTGACTTCGGCATACGCCCCGAACGCGTCCTCCCGGACGATGTACCCTTCTCCCTCCGTAATTGCGGCAGCATCCGCCACACACGAGCCGGGCAATTCGAATACCTGCGTGCGCAATTCGCTCTCCAGTCCGACAGCCTCTGCTCGGATGACCAGTTCGCCGCCTTCGGGAAGAAAATACTTTCCGTTCTCACCCGAAAGCTCCGTTCCGTTGAGTTCCACCGTGAACGATGCCGAAACTTCTTCTCCGTCGCCGTTTTTTGCTGTGTAATGAATTTTATTGATATCCAGCTCGTCGCTTGCGACGAGCGCCCCATGGGGCGCTTCCAAATTTAATTCACCTTTTTGCGGTTGTTTCTGCTCTTCTCCTTCTGCACAGCCCGCCAGAGCGAGCGCGGCGAAAAGGAGGATCGCGATCATCGGATATTTTTTCATACGCCACCCATTGCGTGCAGTTCCGCGACGGAAGTGACAAAGCTGTCCCCCGTCAGCAATGTGGAAGAAAGAGGCACGAACCGCAGATACTTTGCCGTAACTTCCGCAAAGCGGAATACTTTGTATCCGTCGGAACCGACAAATTCTTTGAGTCCTGCAATTCCTTTCCACGTTTTGCCGTCCGCACTGTATTCGAGGTCGAACGCCGTCACGCGGCCAGTTTCTCCGCCCAGATACCGGATGCCGCACACTTTTTTCGTCTCTTCGAGTTCCAGCGTAATCGCGTGTGCATTCCAATCCTGAGCGTCGCTTTCTACAATGTATACCGTTTCGTCCAACGAGATCTCCGCCCCCGCCGCGTCCGTATATCTTAACGCGGGCAGATCTGCAAAGTCCGCCTGCGCACCCAGCGTGCTCAGAGGTACGATCTTCGTGTATCTGTAATCGATCTCCCCGTGCAACGTGTCCACGGCGAGTATCTGAACTCTGTCCGCGTACACATCCACATGGTAGGCGTAATCTCCGTTCTGATTGGCCAGTTCGTTCTGCCAGAGTGCCGAACAATCGAACTGTACACCGTACTCATTCTGCACGAGTGCCCTCTCGTCCAGATATCCGTTGTGCAGGTGTCCCGAGATGAGAAAAGTTCCGGGATACTCTTTAAGAATCTCCTTGATCTGCGCGTCCTGTTCCCCGACAGGATACTTGCTGCTCAACGGAAAGGTGTCTGCCAGAGGCTGATGCAGAATGACAAACGCAGGTTTGCCGGGCAAGGCGTTTTCCGCCAGCTTTTCGCGCAGAAATTGCAGCTGCGCGTCGCTGAGATAGGCACCGCCGCCCTTTTGTTCCATCTCTTCCGTGGAAAGGACAATGAAATGATACCCATCGATCCAGCGATCGTAATAGATCTCCTCCCCGTCCAGACCATATCTGGACATCTTTTCCAGGAAGATCTCCTTGACATCGTCGTAGGTATACGCCGCCGAATACTTCACCTCATGATTGCCCAGCGCAATGAGCACGTTGTCGTGGCGGTTAAGAATGTTCAGCTCTTTGAAAAAAGCATCAAAATCCATTCCCTTTCCGTTTTTAGTAAAATCGCCGGGCAAAACGAGCGTTTCCGTCTGCGGGAACAGCTGATTGAAACTGTTCATGGCTCGCTTGAGTTTGTCCTTATACACCTTGACAACGGGATAGGTTTCTTCGGGTGCACCGTCAATATGTACGTCTGATACAACGTTGAAGGAAGTGAGTACTTCCCCGTTCTGCATTCCGAACACTTCGCCGAATGCCCTGCGCGCGCGTTCATACGCGCCTTCAAGGTCGCCGGAATCGAGCAGTTCCTGCGTCTGCGCGGATACTTCATAATACTTTTCCGCCATGGCGGCGTTCACCGCTCCGCCGGAAAGATAATTATCGTACGTTTCTTTCAGTTCCTGCGCCGATCTGTAAGCCAACAGGCGCATGGCATCCTCACGGGCACCCTCGGCACTCAAAGCACCGTCGTATACGCGGATCTCGTCAAACGAGGTATCCAGACATCCGTAATTTTTTTTACCGTCACAACCGAGATACAGATGAAGCCCCGTGGACGCGCTGCCATCCGTGCCGAAATCAAAGGTAAAACTGCCCGTTGCCTCGCCGTCGCAATAGTAAGTGGCGGTTTTGGCAGTACGGTCGAACACGACCGTCGCCGCATGCCACCTTCCGTCCGTATTCTTCTGACCGGACAGGTAATACCTGCCCGAATTTCCCTGCGCACTGAAATCGATCCACAGCCCTTTATAGGTACCGGGCTCGCCGTACGTGGCGATCATAAAGCCCGGATTGATCACTGCCGCCCAGTCTTTATTGGAAAGCAGGGCACAGTACTCGCTCTGCATCACCTGTTCTTCGGAAATATTGTACCAGAAAGAAACGCTGAACGAACGGGTTCCTACGTCGAACTCTCCAAGGTCGACGTACTGTGTTGCCGCACCGCTCCCGTTTTGCAGGCGGACGGCATTACTTCCATCCACCCCCTCTACGATCGTTCCGCCGTACAACTGAAAGGATGGATCGTCCCCCCCGTCAAAACTCATTATTTTACTGATCACCGCTTCCTCCGCCTGTGCCCGCAGGGCAAACACATTGGGCTGCAACAGCAGCACCCAACACAGTATAATGGCCAGAAAATTCCTTTTTTTCATAACGGTTCACTTCCCGATCTGTACGGGTTCGCCGCCGCTGAGGCGGGATTTTTCCGCCGCAAACGCCATGAGATGGCTTTCCAACGAATTGCCAACCGCCGTCAGCCCTTTACCGGAAGGATTTCCGCAGATGTAATCGTAAAAATCCCGAACAAGCAGTTTGTCGCCGCCGCAGTGATGCGTCAGATCGTCCGCCAGTTTTGTCACGTCGATCGTCACCGTTTCCCTGCCCCATGCCGTATAATCGATGCGGTTCGCCGCGATGTCGCCCATGATTTCGCCGCCTGTCAGGTGCACCTTGATCGTCCGCCTGAAATCCTTGGAAAACGCCGTCATCGTCAGTTGAGCGGTCTTTCCGCCCTCGAACAGCATATTGACGACCTGATGATCCACTACGTCGTTGTCGCATTTGAATACGCACCTTGCATAGGGATTGCTCTCATCCGAAAGGCAGGCGCGTACTTCCTCTGCATTCGCACTGTTCCCGAAAAACCGCCCCGTCGAAGACAGCCAATCGGGCTTATCCATATAAAATCCGATGGCATCGTACGGACATTCTTTTTCCAGCTTGCATTTATAACAGAAATCCGCGCTTCCCGCAGGGGCATGCGCTTTGTTAAAATACATCAGGCTTCCGAAGGAACTGACCGTTCTGCAAGGCACATCCATCAACCACTTGATGATGTCCAGATCGTGACAGCATTTTTGCAGGATCATGCACGAACTTTCTTTGGAGTTGCGCCAGTTTCCGCGCACAAACGAGTGCGCCTGGTGCCAGTATCCCACATTTTCCGTCTGGGAAATAGTGACGGGCTCACCCAGCTCGCCCGAAGCGATGATCTCCTTGATCTTTCTGTAAAAAGGCGCGTACCGCAGGACGTGACACACACTCACCTTGCGCTTTTTCTTTTCCGCCAGCATACAGATCTCCCGGCATTCGTTCTCGTCGGGGGAAATAGGCTTTTCCAGCAACAGGTCATAACCCAGCTCCAGCCCCTTCACTGCATGGCGGTAATGGGCGCGGTCGGGAGTAGCGACCAGGAGCACGTCCGCCCTGCGCTCCGCAAAAAATTCGTTTTCGTCCGCAAACAGTGCTTCTTCCCCGAGGGAAAGCCTCTGCGCGGCAAGTTCACGTTTCTTTTCGTTCGGCTCGCACACGCAAACAGTGCGCATAGTGCCGAGTTCTTTCATGTAATTTGTATAAACATTCCCGCGTGAACCGTATCCTATGACGGCAACCGTCAAAATTTTTTCGTTCATGCCTTTTTCACCTCCGGGATAAAGTTTTCAAAAATCACATTAATGACTTTGGATCTCACTGCCTCGTACTGCTCCTGTGAACGCACAGTCCAGACAACAGCAGGCAGATGCTTTGTCGCTTCGTTCCAAATTTCGCTTCCCACCTTGCCCACATGATAGTCGAAAAAATCAACCAGCGGCTTGTCGGGATCCAACAGTTCGCGCACCAGTGCCCTGTCAGACGGGGGATATTCACTCATCTGCGCATATTCGCAAAGGAGACCGCGAGAAAATTCGGGTGCATTGTCCGCAAACCACTTTACCGTATATGGATCAAAAGATTTAACAATAAAATCCCCCCTGTAACTTTTCAGAATGGGATAGATTACTTTTTCGATGTCGATTTCCTGCGCATCGTAGCTGTCTTTTTTTACTTCCAGCATGATGCCGCACCGTCCTTCACACACTTCCAGTGCCTCTTCCAGAGTAGGGATGCTTCCCCCCTGCAGATATCTTACTTTTCGGACTTCGTTCAGCGTTAGTTCCTTGACAAGACAATCGTGATCTGTCAGCCTGTCCAGACGCAGATCGTGATAAACGACTGGCTTGCCGTCTTTGGTCAGCTGCACGTCCATTTCTATGTTATAATGGTGATCCGCCGCGTTTTTGAACGCTTCCAGCGTGTTTTCGCTGTACTCGGCATTGTGCAAGCCCCTGTGTGCCACAAGATTCCCTAAAAGCCATTTGGGTACCATACTCCACCTGCTTTACATTTTTTGCATCTTCATTATATATGAGCTTTGAGTCACTGTAAATACTATTTGACGACAAATACTATAAGAAATACGACTTTTTATTGACAAATAAATTTTTTTATATCATAATATAATCATGATATATTATGAGTACGAATTAGAAAAAGACATCACCAACTGCATTCCCATCAACAAGAACAGGGATCTGTACGTGTTGGAGACTTCCTACCGCAAGATCCAGCACCCCGTCCACAAGCGGAGTATGGCAAAACCCTACTATGCTCTCCATCTCGTGATAAAAGGCTCGGGAACGCTGATTGCGCCCGAGGGCAGATACCGCCTGAAAGAGGGCGATATCTTTATCCGTTTTCCTCAGGAAAACATTCAGTATTTCGACGACGAAACTGATCCATGGTCATATATCTTTATTACGTTTATGGGGAACCATGCTGAAGAATATTTTTCACGGCTGGGATATTCGCCGCAGAAACGAATTTTTCCCACGGACGAAAACCTTACACGTCTGTTTGTCGAAAGCGTGATTTTACCCCAAAAATACCGCGCCGGCATGGACATCATTGCTAATTCGTATATCGCCACCATCTTTTCGCGACTCGCCATCATTTATTGCAGCGAGTATCCCTCCAACCCAAACAATATCGATAACTACATCAACAAAGCGTTTGACTACATTGAAGCTCACGTTTCGGACAGCAATATGCACGCTGAAGACGTGGCGCATTACCTGGGGCTCAACCCCGATTACTTCCTGCGTATCTTCAAAAAAAAGACAAGGACGGTATTTTCCAAATTTCTCATCATAAAGCGAATGAATAACGCAGCTCAGCTGATGCGCAAGGGCGAGACCAACATTTCTGTCATCTGCGATATGGTCGGTTACAACTCCACATCCTATTTCACCAGCTCTTTCAAACAGTTTTACGGCATAGTCCCCAGCGAATACATACGCAAGCTTCCCAAATAAACTGCCAAGCTCTCTTTTTATGATAGGCGCGACTTGTAACAAACTTATCTATTTTTTGCATTTTTTTTGTAATAATCATCCACGTGCATAGCACGTGGTTTTTATTTTTCGGGCAT
>DXFX01000095.1 GCA_019114245.1 Candidatus Borkfalkia faecipullorum
GCATGAGCCTGGGCGGCGTCAAGGACGAGGCGGAAATCCGCGGCCATCGCCGCACGTATGTCGGCGCCATTCCCGGCCGCATCATCTACGCCATGAAGCAGGTAGGCAGCATCAACCCCGTGTTCCTGCTGGACGAGATCGACAAGGTCTCTTCGGATATGCGCGGCGATCCCGCCAGCGCTCTTTTGGAAGTGTTGGATCCCGAGCAGAATTCCACCTTCCGCGACAGATTTCTGGAAGTGCCGTACGATCTTTCCAAAGTCTTGTTCATCACCACGGCCAACACGGTGGACACCATCCCTACGCCCTTGCTGGACAGGATGGAGCTGATCGAGATCAACGGCTATACGCTGGACGAGAAAAAAGAGATCGCAAAGCGCTATCTCATTCCCAAAAAGATCAAGGAAAACGGCCTGCGCGAGGACCTTGTGGAAGTGACGGACGAGGCGATCGTCGCCATCATCGAGGGATATACGATGGAAGCGGGCGTGCGCAATCTCGAGCGCCAGATCGGTTCCGTTTGCCGCAAAATTGCGGTACGTTATGCGGAAAATCCGTCCATGGACAAGCAGGTCGTGGATGAAAAGGCAGTGGAAGAGCTGCTCGGTGTGCGCCGTTTCAGCGACGAGCGCGCACATCTGGAAGGCAACGAAGTGGGCGCCGCAACGGGTCTTGCCTGGACGGCCGTGGGCGGCACTACGCTCACCATAGAAGTTTCCGCCATGCCCGGCAAAGGGGAGATCCTTCTGACGGGAAAACTGGGGGACGTGATGAAGGAATCGGCGCGCGCCGCCATCAGTTATATCCGCGCCCATGCGGACGAATACGGCATTCCCGCGGACGCTTTTTCGGAAACGGATATCCATATCCACGTACCGGAGGGCGCCACGCCCAAGGACGGGCCGAGCGCGGGGATCACGATGGCTACCGCCATTCTCTCCGCATTCACGCACAAACCCGTGCGCAACGACGTTGCCATGACGGGCGAGATCACGCTGCGCGGCAAAGTGCTGCCCATCGGCGGTCTCAAAGAAAAGGCGCTGGCGGCGCACCGTGCGGGCATTAAAAATATCATCATTCCCAAAGACAACGAGAAGGACGAGCAGGACATTCCCGAAAACGTCCGTTCCGACCTGCATTTTATCACGGCAGCAGAGGTAGGAACCGTCTTTCACAACGCCATTTTAGGGCTGTGAGGTAAAGTATGATCATCAAAGAGGCAACTTTCCTCACGTCCGCCGCAGACCAAAAGGGGTTTCTCCGCACGGAAAAGCCCGTCATCGCGGTGTGCGGAAAGTCCAACGTGGGCAAGAGCACGTTCATCAATATGCTCGCAAACAGAAACAAGCTTGCGCGCACGTCGGCAGAGCCGGGCAGAACGCGCCTTGTCAACTATTTCGATTTCGGCGAATTTGTGTTGGCCGATCTTCCCGGGTACGGCTATGCGCGCGTGTCCCATGCGGAAAAACTCAAATGGGCGCGCCTTTTGGACGACTTTTTTGCCGAAGGAGGCATCGCCCACGTATTTGCGCTTGCGGATATACGGCACGACCCCACGGCGGACGATCTCACGATGATCAACTTTCTGTACGCCACGCAAACTCCCTTTACCGTCATCGCCACCAAGGCGGACAAGCTTGCCAAAACGCGCGTAAAGGAGGCGGTGCGCCGCGTCGCCGCGGCCTTTAAGACGGGGGAAGGGAACGTCATCGCCGTTTCCGGGCAGACGCGCAGGGGCAGGGAAGAAGTGCTTTCCGCCCTGGATAAGATCGTCAGCGTCGCCGCAATGCCGCAGGCGGAGGAGGAAGATCCCGCCGCAGGGCAGGAAAATTAAAATACGGTTGCTTTTCCCGCGGGTTCGTGCTATAATAAGAAAAAGCCCCGCGGGGGCAATCCTACAGAGGGAAACCTATGAACGGTATGCTCGCTTCGGCGTCGGATATTTTGTCCACGCCGTGGGGAATGACTGTCTTTATTTTGCTGGACATCGCCATTCTCCTTGTCGTCATTGTACTTAATTATCGCTGGCTGTTCAAACGGCTGCTCGATATACTCTTTTCGTTTGTTTTTCTGGTCGTGTTTCTGCCGTTTTTTCTCATTTTCCTGGCGGCGGACGCCATTTACAACAAGGTGCAAAATGCCTATAAAACTCTCTTTACGGGCGAATATTACTGCGGAAAGAGGGGAAAACTCATTTATCTCGTCACGTTTTCCACCGAGCGCATCCTGCACGACGCGGAGGGAAATCTTTTGCCGGAGGCACAGCGCATAACAAAAATGGGCAAAATTCTGCGCGGCTGCGGGATGAAATATTATCCTCTGCTTGCCGCCGTGTTTACGGGGAAACTCAGTTTTGTTGGCCCGCGCCCTCTTTCTCCCGCAGACTTTGCCGCAATGCAGGAAGAGGACCTCGTCCGCTATCAGGTGCGCCCCGGTCTGGTCAGTTCGCTGGAAAGCTACGGCGGCGATTCCCTCACGTATGACGATCTGTTGGAAGAAGATGCAGAATATGTCCGCAAGCGCGGCCTGTTCCGCGACATCGGATTTTTCATCAGCAAGATCGTACACCGCTTGCGCGGAGAGACGGTCCGCCGTTACGGGGAATGCACGGAGAAAAGTTACGTGCAATGGCTGCTCGAACAGGGCAGG
>DXFX01000096.1 GCA_019114245.1 Candidatus Borkfalkia faecipullorum
AGCCCTGCCACATTAAAAAAGAACCTGGCGTTGATCAACGCCAGGCCCAAAAAGGTTTTACATTTCCAAACACCACAAGATTTGTTTGAAAAAAATCTTGTCAAGTGTTGCACTTAGTTTGACAATTCATCCGCAATGTGTGCTATAATAAGGGCATGAAAATGCTGCATCTGCAAAACACGGCGGTGCGCAAGCACTATACCGTCAATAAAAACAGTTCCGGCTGCGGCAGCGCCAAACTCCTGTATGCGGGAGAGCTGAAAAAAACCGCCAACTGGAAGGAGGAAATGCACTCCCACCCCTTTTGCGAGATCGTGTTTGTCAAATCGGGAACGGGCGTTCTGCACACCGAAACGGCGGATTTTCCCGTCTGCGAAGGGGATCTTCTCCTCTACGACCCAAATTTTCTGCACGCCGAATCCACTTCCGGAAAGGAAAAACTCTCCCTGTATTTTTGCGGCGTAGACGACCTGCACCTCAAAGACGATCCGCAAACTGCCCTTTGGACGGGCGATTCCCCCGTCCTGAAAACGGGAAAGCTGAAAAAAGACATCGAAAAGACCTTTGCCTTTCTCATCCGCGAAGTGCAGAAAAAAACTTATTATTACGACGAGATCTCCCGCTCCCTGTTAAAGATCATTCTCGACCTCATCCTGCGCATTCTCGCCCAGAACAACGGGGGCAATTTCAAGACCAACCGATCCTATCTCTGCGCGCGCAAATACATCGACGAAAATTACCAGAATATAGAGAGCGTGGAAGAGATCTGCAAAAACGTGTACCTCTCGCGCTATTACCTGACGCACCTTTTCAAGGAATACAGCGGCATTTCCCCCATCCAATATATCATTTTCAAGCGCATGGAAAAGGCAAAACAGCTACTGTGCGAGACAGACCTTTCCGTTCGGGAGATCGCTCGCAGGACAGGTTATGCGGAAACCAATTCCTTTTTGAAAACATTCAAAAAGACGGAAAACATGACCCCCAGCGAATACCGCAAAAAAACCGAAAAAACCTGATTTTCAATATACGTCGGTCGTTTTTTGAAACGATCGGCGTTTTTTTGTTGGGACGATTTATGTGAAAACAGCCATGCAGACCGTTCCCGCCGTCAGCAGAAACAGCCCGCACCACGCCCTGAAAGAGAGCCTTTCCCTGAAAAAGATCAGCGAAAAAAGGACGGTGACGAGAATGCTCAGCTTGTCGATGGGTACGACGATGCTGACCTGCCCCTGCCGGATGGCATAATAGTAACACAGCCAGGAGGCGCCCGTCGCAACGCCCGAAAGGAGCAGAAACACAAGTTCCCTGCCCCGCAGCGCCCGAACGCAGCCCGCCTCTCCCCTTGCAAACACGATCAACCACGCCATGACGAGCACCACGCAGGTGCGGATGGCCGTCGCCGCGTTGGAATCGACGTTTTCAATGCCGATCTTTGCCAGAACGGAGGTGGCGGCGGCAAAGACGGCGGAGAGCAGGGCAAAGACAAACCACACCCTCTTTTCCCTCTGTTCGCCCCGCCTGATGTCCGTCATCAGAAAGGTCCCCGCGGCGATCATGGCAAGAAAGATGAGTTTGAGCCACCAGAGCGTCCGCTCGTTTTCAAACAGGCAAATTGCAAAGAGCACGGACAAAACGGTGCCGGATTTGTCCACGGCGGCCACTTTGGAAACTTCCCCCACCGAGAGGGCCTTGAAATAGCAGATCCACGAGGCGCCCGTGGCGAGCCCCGAGAGAATGAGAAAGGCCCACGAACGGGCGCCGATCGACGAAAGAGTGGTATAAGCGCCCGTGAGAAAGACGATCGCCCAGGCAAAGAGCAGGACGACGGAAGTACGGACCGCGGTTGCCGCGTCCGAATTGGCGGTTTTCACGCCGCATTTGGATAAAATTGCCGTAACGCCCGCAAACAGAGCGGAAAAGATTGCCGCAACGAGCCACATTTTCTTGATCTCTCACCCTTTTATTCGATCACATTTTACACCTTTTTTGCGGGAATTGCAATCAGTTCCCGCAATTTTTCCGCCCCTTTCCCCGTTATCTCAAAGCGGCCCTCCCCTGCGCGCTGATCACGCTTGTCAACGCGCTCTACAACATTGTGGACCAGATCTTCATCGGACAGGGCGTTGGCTACCTCGGCAACAGCGCGACCAACGTCATCTTTCCCCTGACGACCAAAAGCCCTCGCACTCGGGCTTTTGGTCGGGAGCGGCTGCGCCGCCAATTACAGCATCTTTCTCGGCGGCGGAAAGCGGGACAGAGCGGCAAAATGTATGGCCTTCTTGTCTACCTTCCCCTTTGCACGATAGACCTTTGTATTGTTCTTGCCCGGAAACCTCGGCTCCTTCTCAAAGAAGGTAAAATGGATATGGAGATGATGAGGTCTGTCGAGATGAAGCGCACACACCAAATCCATGTTTTTCTCATTGAACTTACCTTCTTTGAAGAAAGACGAAAAGGTCTGTTTGACGAGCCGAATACATTTTTCCGGGGTATCTATCTTGGGCGAATCCTCTTCGCATAGTGAGAGAAAGCCGTGCCAGATATTCCCTTTGTTCTTAGCGGCGCGTTTTTTATCTGCTCCAACTCTTCAGGAAAAATCATGCCGTTCTGATTGAATACATCCATGCTCTTTTGGAGATATTCCAAGTTGGTGAACGTACCACGCTGCTTGTCTTCCGTCATCATATACCCCAAGATGTTCTTACCGCCCGTCATATCGTAAAAGGCTCGTTCCTCTCTGTGAGCTCTTTTCTCATCGGTGGAATCGCCGCGTTTCAAACTGTACGGCGTATATTTCAAATCAAAAATAATTGGATTGACTGCCATCACTTATCTCCGAGTTCCTTAAACGCTC
>DXFX01000097.1 GCA_019114245.1 Candidatus Borkfalkia faecipullorum
GTCCGCCCGAAAGGGTGGAAACGCTGCGTTTTTCAAATCCTTCGAGGTCGACCACGGCAAGCGCGGCGCGCACCTTCTCGTCGATCTCCTTGCGGGTGAGCTTCTGCAGTTTGGTGTATGTTTCGCCCGCGTCGTTGCGGTAGGTGACGGGAACTTTTTTCAGCTTCAGCCCGAACGCAATGTTGTCGTAAATGTTGTAGTGGGGGAAGAGCGCATAACGCTGGAACACCGTATTGACGGGCCTCTTGTTGGGGGGCAGATTGGTGATGTCCTTGCCGTTGAGCAGGATCTTTCCGCTCGTGGGAATGTCAAATCCCGCGATCATGCGCAGGGTGGTCGTCTTTCCGCAGCCCGAGGGGCCGAGGAAGGTGATAAATTCTCCCTTGCGCACGTAAAAGCTCATGTCCTGAACGGCGGCTGTCTCGTCAAAGATCTTGGAAACGTTGACGATCTCAATGATTTTTTCTTCTTTTTTTAATTGTGCCATGGCTGTAAATTCCCGTAGTGTTGATAGCTTATCGCGCGTGCGACTATAAGTAAAAAACCGACAATACAATTATAAACGATTTTCAAAAAAATACAAATGATTTGAGGATAATTTTTTGCATGATTTTTTACTTTTTGACACAGAACGCACACGCGGACGGCGCAAAGGCGGCGGGCGGGAAAACGCCGCCCGCCCGCCGCCGTTCTGCGTTTGGGAAGGCTGACTTTTTCCGATCGGAAAAATGCCTTGCGACGGGGGGAAGAGCGGGGCAATGCTTGCGGCTGCAGGGGAGCAAAGCGGGAACTTTTCCGCAAAGAGTTTTCGCCTGTCAGAAAAAGGGAGAGCGGCGCCGTATCGGCGCCGCTCTCCCTTTTCTTTTGCGGCAGGGCAGAAAAAAAAGGCGCGGGATTGCCGCGCCTTTTTCAAGCTCTGAATGGATTATTCTGCTTTTTCCGCTTTTTTGGCTCTCGTCTTTTTGGGCTTTTCTTCCGCGACGGGCGCTTCTGCGGCAACAGCTTCTACCTTGACTTCTTCCACTTCAACGGCAGGGGCAGCCTTGGGGGCGGCTTTCAGCGCATTGAGGTTCTTTGCCAATGCAGACTTTTTATTCGCCGCGTTGTTCTTGTGCAGGATTCCCTTGCTGGCAGCGGAATCGATAACAGAAACGGTTTCGGGCAACAGCTTTTCGGCTGCTTCCGCGTCGCCTGCGGCCAAAGCTGCATTAAACTTTTTGATGGCGGTCTTTACTGCAGATCTGATCATTTTGTTCTGAGAATTTTTCTTTTCGGTAACGACCACGCGTTTTTTCGCAGATTTGATGTTAGGCACTTTGCTTCTCCTTTCAATGGTTACTCATTTAATATCTCCGCTATTTTATCATAAAAAATTTTACTTGTAAACTGTTTTTTGACGGAAAGTGTAATTTATTCTCGGCTTTTTTCATATATTTTTCGGAAAAGCACAGTCGGGAGGTCTGCGGATGCAAAAAAAGTATGTTGCGTTTTTCGACAGCGGGATAGGCGGGCTGAATCTTCTCGCCGCCTTTCGGAAAAAATATCCCGATGTTCCCTGCCTGTATTACGGCGACAACGTGAATGCTCCTTACGGGAACAAGAGCAGGGAAGAGATCTGCTCTCTCGCCTTTGCGGCGTTTGGCAAGATCGCCCGCAAGCCCGTTGCGGCGGCGGCGATCGCGTGCAACACGGTGACGGCGTGCTGTGCCGGGCAGCTCCGCGCGGCGTTTCCCTTTCCCGTGGCGGGCATGGAACCCGCCGTTCGCCCTGCGGCAAAGAGGGGAGGAAACGTGCTCGTGCTCGCCACCCGCGCCACGATGGAGAGCGAGAGGATGCAGAAGCTTCTGCACAGATATTCGCAGGATGCCCGCTTCACGCTGTACTGTCCGCAGGAACTTGCAGGGGAGATAGAGAGGGCGGCCCCCGATTTTTCCCGCGTGGACCTTTCCTTTCTTCCGAAGGGGGAGTTCAGCGCCGTCGTTCTCGGCTGTACCCACTACGTTTTTTTGAAAGACCGCATCTCCGAAACTCTCTCCTGCCCCGTTTTTGACGGAATTTTAGGGACGGCTGACCACCTGTACGATATTGCAAACATTTGTTCAAAAAATCCGCAAAAAAAGGGAAAATCTGCCCTAATTTTCCTCGGAAAGGCAAAAAACCGCAATAAAACGCTGTATTTTAGCCTTTTTCAAAACAAACAAACGTTCATAATGCCGCAAAAACGGACAAAAACAGACAAAAATTTTTAAAAAAACACAATAAATTTTTATAGATGTAGTTGACAGTGGGCAAAAGTGGTGTTATAATGGTATCACATTAAAAAAGGGGGGGTAGGGGAAGTGTATTCTTTCAACGGAAGATTCAGCGCCAGGCTGGACGAAAAAAACAGAATGCGCATCCCCGCCAAATTCAAGGAGGATCTGGGCAAGGGATACAAGCTCGCTCTGGGTCCGAACGAGTGCATTTTGGTGCTCCCTTTCAGTGAATACAAGAAGGTGATGGATTCCTTCGGCGAAGTTTCCATTTTCGACGCGGAAGCGCAGGAAGCGATCGCGGAATTCACCAGCACGGTATTCGATGTTACGGAAGACGGCCAGGGGCGAATCCTTCTCTGTTCGGAACTGCGCGAATATGCCGGGATCGACAAGGACATCGTGATCACGGGTGCGGCGACGCATCTGCGCATCGAACCTGCCGAACGGTATGCGGGGCAGAGCGCAAAGCGCAACGTCAGTGCGCTGTACGCAAAGCTCAATTCACTCGGCAAACAGGCATGATAGAGTTTTCACACAAACCCGTGATGCTGGAAGAATGTATGCAGGGGCTGGCCCTTCGGGACGGCGGCGTATATTTCGACGGCACGGTCGGCGGAGGCGGGCATTCTTACGAGATCTTAAAGCGCACGGCGCCGGGCGGCAGGCTGATCGCCACCGATCTGGACGATTTTGCGATCGCGGCGGCAACCAGGCGTCTGGCGGAGTTTAAAGGGCGTTTCCGAATTTATAAAAGCAATTACAAAAATTTCGCCGAAGTCCTGGAAGAGGACAAAACGGACAAGCTTGACGGGGTTCTGCTGGATTTCGGTGTTTCCAGTTTTCAGCTGGACGAGGTGTCCCGCGGGTTCACGTATATGCACGACGCGCCGCTGGACATGAGGATGGACGAGAGCGCGCCGCTCACCGCGGAGGACGTTGTAAACGGGTATTCGCAGGAACGGCTGGCAAAGATCATCGCCGAATACGGGGAAGAGCGCTTTGCAAAGAGGATCGCCGAAAACATCGTAAAGGCGCGGTCGAAAGAGCGCATCACCCGCACGGGGCAGCTGAAAAAGATCATAGAGGAAAGCATTCCCGCAAAGTTCCGTCACAACGGGCCTTGCGAGCGGAAAACCTTTCAGGCGATCCGCATCGAGGTCAACGACGAGCTGGGCGGACTGGAAGAGGCGGTGCGCGGTCTGTGCAGGCGCCTGAAGAAGGGGGGAAGGATCTGTATCCTTACCTTTCATTCGCTGGAAGACAGGATCGTGAAAAACGTGTTCCGCGACCTGGCGACCGACTGCATCTGCGACAAGAGTTTACCTGTCTGCGTTTGCGGAAAAAAGAAAGAGATTGAGATTATCACAAAAAAACCGCTGACGGCGTCGGAAAAGGAGCTTGCGGAAAATTCCCGCTCCAAATGCGCCAAACTGAGAATAGCGGAAAGAGTCTGAGAATATATTGTAAGGAGAGATCACACTATGGCAACTGGACTTCCGGTTTTGGAAAGGGCACCTGCGCAGCAGGAAGACAGGCTGAAAGCGTACGGAAAGCTGAGCGGCGGGGCGGAGCCTGCCGTCATGACGGAGGAGCAGAAGGCTCTCGATTTCAATTCGCGCATCCGTAACAACTATAAAAAACTCATCGATCCCGACTTCAAGAGTGCAGAGGACATCATGGGGGATGCTCCCGTGCAGGAAGCGGCGGAGCCCGTATACGATTCTCCCGAAGCGTATGCGCGCGCAACGCTGTATCCCGAACGCGAACAGGAGCAGGCTCAGGCGCAGCAGTTTGTGCATCACCGCGTGGAAGGGGATCTGTTCCGTGCAGATTCTCCCATCAACAACCGCACGGCGTATGCGCAGCCGCAGGCTCCCGCTTACGAGCAGCCCGCGTATGAGCAGGCGGCCTACGAACAGGCGGCGCCCGCGTACGAGGAGTATGCGCAGCCCTATGCGGAAGAGGCAAGCGAAGATCTGACGCCCACGGCCACCACCATTCAGTACCGTACCGATCTGTACCGCGACGAACAGCAGGTGCAGGCGGCGGCAGAGGAGAAAAAGCGCTTTGCCATGACGGCAACGGGCAAACTCCTGATGTGCGTGTATGCCATCGTCGTCGTGGTCGTGCTTTCGCTCATCATCATCAACACGAGCGTGCTCAACACTCTCGACAGGAGCATTGCGGAGCGTCAGGCTCAGCTGGATTCCATCGTCGCACAGGCGCAGGCTCTCAAAGAAGAGGTGGAAGAGCTGACCAGCGAAGAGTCCATTCTTGCCCGCGCGGAAGAAATGGGCATCATCAAAAACTGAAAATCAACCAGCAAAAGAATTCCGGTCTCGCATGGCGGCCCTTGGTTAGGGCTGCGGGCGCGGCCGGTTTTTTTATGCCCTGCGAGGTGAGGAAAATCAAAAAGATCCATGCGGAGGAGGTTCCCTCCGCCACCCTTTTACGAAAGAGATTGTTCGCTTTACTGTTGGCGTCGGTCTTTCTTTTTTTGGCCGTTTTTGCGCGCTTTTTCTATGTGCAGATCGTGGAAGGCGAAAACCTGCGCGCCAAGGCGCTGGGGCAGTGGACGCGGGAAGTTCCCGTCATCGCCGCCCGCGGCGAGATCGTGGATACCAACGGCGTGGTGCTCGCTGAAAACGACGCCACCTATTCCGTGTTCGTCCGACCCAATGCGGTGGAGGACAAGTCGGCAACGGCCAGGGTCCTTTCGCAGATCTTCGATCTGGACGAGTCCGCCCTGTACGAAAAGATGACGGGTTCGCGCGTTTCGGAGATCACCGCGGTGCGCCATGCCGAAAAGGCAAAGACGGCGCAGCTGGAAGAATACGATCTGCCGGGGGTGTACTATGCGCGCGACAACACGCGCGTGTATCCGTACGGTTCGCTGCTGTCGCGCGTGCTGGGATTCACTTCCTCGGACGGCGCGGGGCTGACGGGCCTGGAAAAATATTACGACAAATACCTGACGGGGATAGACGGGGAGATCTCCTATCCCGCCGACCTCGTCGGCAAAGAGATCGAGGGAGAAGCGGTCTACTATCCGGCGACGGACGGCATGAACATCCGCCTCACCGTCGATTACGGCATTCAGTCCATCGCCGAAAGCGCCATGCGCGCCGTGTACGAGGAGTATTCTCCCGTCAGCGCGCAGGTGGTCGTGCTCGACCCGGACACCTTCGACATTCTCGCGCTTGCGGAGTCTCCCTCGTACGATCTGAACGACGTCCCGCGCGAGGACACCGAACTTCTCAACGAGCTGTCGCGCAACAACATCATTTCGGACATCTACGAACCCGGTTCCACCTTCAAGATCATCACGGCGGCGGCGAACATAGAGGAATACCTGCAGGGGAACAAGGCGGCGTTTTCCATGAACTACCATTTCAACAGCAGCCGCACCAGGACGGTGGACGGAACGACCATCAAGTGCTGGAGCACGCACGCAAACGGAAAACATTCCAACCAGACGCTGGCGGAAGCGCTGAACAACAGCTGCAACCCCTGTTTTACGGACATCGCGCTCTCTCTTGGCAAGGAGACCTTTTACGAATATCTGTCCCTGTTCAATTTCGGAAAGCAGACGGGGGTGGATTTTTCGGGCGAGGCGCAGGGGATGCTCGTTTCGGAGAGCGCCGTGCGCGATTGCGACCTCGCGCGCATCGGGTTCGGGCAGTCGGTGGCGGTCACCGCGCTGCAGCTCGCCTGCGCGGGGGCGGCGGCGGTCAACGGAGGGTATTATTACCGGCCGCGGCTGGTGCGGGAAATTTACACGCAGGACAATAAAGTCAGCGTAGAAATTCCCGTCACGCTCAAAAACAGGACGATCAGCGAAGAGGCGTCCACACTTTTGGCGTCTTTGCTGGAAGGGGTGGTCGCCAACGGGAGCGGAAGCAAGGCGTTTATCGAGGGGTACCGCGTCGGGGGAAAGACGGGAACGGCGCAGAAATTTGAAAACGGCGCGATCGCGCAGGGGAAATACGTCTCCTCGTTTCTGGGATTTTTTCCTGCAAACGACCCGCAGTATCTCGCGCTTGTCATCGTGGACGAACCGCAGGGCGCTTACTACGGCAGCGTAGTGGCGGCGCCCGCCGCGGCGGAAATATTCAGGGGCATCATCCAACTCAAAGACGTTGCCCCGTATACCAGTTAAGGAGCAGAATTTTGTTACTCGGAGAATTGTTGCAGCAAGTACGGCACGAAAGATGCGTCCGCTTTGCGGAAAGGGAGATCAGGGGCGTCTGCGCGGACAGCAGGCAGGTATCGGAGGGGGATCTGTTCGTCTGCCTTTCGGGCGGAAAAAACGACGGCCACGATTTTGCGCCGCAGGCGGTCGCCGCGGGGGCGGCGGCGCTGGCGGTGGAGCGGGAACTGGATTTGCCCGTCCCGCAGATCGTCGTGCAAAACGGCAGGAGTGCCGTGTGCGACATTTCCGCCGCCTTTTACGGACATCCCGAGCAAAAACTCAAGATCATCGGCATCACGGGCACCAACGGCAAGACGACCACGGCGCATATGCTCGCCTCCGTCCTGACGGCGGCGGGAAAAGAATGCGGGATCATCGGCACGCTGGGGGTGCGCTACGGCGGAAAGCAGTACGAATCTTCTTTAACCACGCCCGACCCCGTCAGTTTGTACAAGATTTTGGCGGACATGGCGGAATCGGGGGTGGAGTATGCGGTGATGGAAGTTTCCGCGCACGCGCTGTATTTCGGAAAGACGGACGCCATTTGCTTTGAAGCGGGCATTTTTACCAACCTCACCGAAGATCATCTGGACTTTTTCGGGACGATGGAAGAGTACGCCGCCGCCAAGGAACGGCTGTTCGGGCGGGGGCGCTGCCGCATCGCCGTGATCAACTCGGACGACGCGGAGGGGAGGAAGATCGCGCAGAAATGCCCAAACGCGTTCAGTTACGGACTGGAAAATCCCGCGGACGTGTTTGCGGTGGACATCCGCGAAGGGTTTGACGGAAGCACGTTTGTCATCAATCTTTTCGACGAGTTGTACGAGATCCGCCTGCACATGGCGGGGATGCACAACGTCTACAACGCCTTGGCGGCGGCGGAATGCGCCCGCTTGCTCGGCGTTTCCCTGCCCGTCATCGCGCAGGGACTGGACGCGCTCCCGCGCGTGGACGGCAGACTGGAACACGTCGCGCACGCGTTCGGCGCGGATATTTTCGTGGACTTTGCGCATACTCCCGACGGACTGGAAAAATCCCTTTCCGCCCTGCGGCGGAACTGTACGGGCAGGCTGATCTGCGTGTTCGGGTGCGGCGGCAACCGCGAGGTGCAAAAGCGCCCCGTCATGGGCGAGATCTCCGCCCGCCTCGCCGATTTTTCCGTGCTCACTTCGGACAATCCGCGCTATGAGGACGCCTTCGACATCATTCTCAATATCGAGGAGGGGGTGCGCCGCGCCACCGACGAATACGTCATCGTTCCCGACCGCGAAAGCGCCATCGGCTACGCGCTCGACCTGTTGCAGGCGGGCGACGTTCTGCTCGTTGCGGGCAAGGGCGGGGAGCGGTATCAGGAAGTGATGGGGGTGCGCCACGCCTACAACGACGTGAACGTCATCAAAAATCTTCTCTCCGCGCGGGCGGAAAAGACGGGGGAACATGAAAACTGAAATTCTTGCGCTCCTTGTTTCGGGCGCGGCGGGCGCACTGCTGTGCGCCCTGCTCCTGCCCCTCCTGAAAAGGATGGGGGCAAGGCAATATATCCTCGGTTACGTCGAGGAACATAAGGACAAGTCCGGCACGCCCACCATGGGCGGGCTTTCCTTTGTGTTTGCCGCGGCGCTGTGCGCGCTGCCCTTCGGGCTGTATGCGGACAGGCATACCGCCGTTGCCGTCACGTTCGGCGTCGCCTGTACGGCGGTGGGGTTTCTGGACGACTTTCTCAAATTCCGCTTTCACCGCAATCTCGGACTTCGCGCCTGGCAGAAGATCGTCTTTCAGGTGGTGCTCGCCGTCATTGCGGGGATCTACTGCTTTGTCAACGAACTCACCGTTCTGCGCATTCCCTTTGCGGGGGTGAGCGTGGACATCGGCGCGTGGATGATCCCGCTGACGGTGTTTGCCTATCTTGCCACCGTCAACTGCGTCAACCTGACGGACGGGCTGGACGGGCTGGCGGGTTCGGTTTCTTTCTGGTACTTTGCCCTGTTTGCGGCCCTGCTCTTTTTTACGGGGACGGGACAAGCCCTCGCGCGGCTGAGCCTGCTTTTGTGCGGTGCGCTGGCGGGGTATCTTCTTTTCAACACCTACCGCGCCTCCGTTTTTATGGGGGATACTGGCTCGCTGGGACTGGGCGGCTTTGCGGCGTCGGTGGCGGCGCTGAGCGGAAATCTTCTGTATATTCTCATTTTCGGCATTATGTTCGTATGTTCGGGAATATCCGTCATTGCTCAGGTAATATACTATAAACGGACGAAAAAGCGGCTGTTTCTCATGGCGCCGCTGCATCACCATTTTCAGAAAAAAGGATATTCGGAGAGCAAGATCGTCTATGCCTACTCGCTCGTCACGGTGGCGGCGGGACTGGTCTGCCTCGCGTTCGTGTAAAAAGGAGCAAGACAATGTATTTTAAAAATCAGAAGTTTCTGGTGGCGGGTATGTCCAAGAGCGGAACGGCGGCGGCGGAATTTCTGCTGCGCCGCGGCGCAGTCACCTATCTGTACGACGACGTTTCGGGCGGGGCCGTGGAAAAGAATATGCGTACCCTGGAAGAAAAGGGCGCCGTCGTCGTTCGGGAAGATTCTCTTTCCGCCGCCCTGTCCGAGTGCGACATTCTCGTGCTCAGTCCGGGGATCCCCATCGATCACACCCTGCCCGTGGCTTTCCGCAAGGCGGGCAAGAGAATCATAGGGGAATCGGAGCTCGGCTGTCTGTTTCTGCGCGCACCCCTCTTTGCGGTGACGGGTACCAACGGCAAGACGACCACCGTCACCATGCTGGACGAAATTTTCCGCGCGGCAGGGGAAAAGAGCGTCGCCTGCGGAAACATCGGGCTTCCGCTCACCGCGTGTGTGGAACAGCTGGACTACGGCGACATCGCCGTGATGGAAGTTTCCTCTTTTCAGCTGGAAACGCTTTCCTCCATCCGCCCGCACGTTGCCATCGTCACCAACATTGCGGCCGATCATCTCAACCGCCATTACAGCATGGAAAATTACATATTCCTCAAATCCAAACTTCTGCGCAATATGCGGGAGAGCGAGTTTGCCGTGCTCAACTACGACGATCCCGCGGTGCGCAAGTTTGCGGACGAGGCGCGGTGCGCCGTCCGCTGGTTTTCGGTGCGCGAGCGGGTGCACGGCGCCTTCCTGTTTGAAGGCGGCCTGTACTATGAAAACGAAAAGATCATGGACGCGGCCGACCTTCCGCTGAAAGGGGAGCACAACGTAAAAAATGCGCTCGCGGCGCTGTGCGCGGCACGGCTTGCGGGAATTTCGGGCGAAGCCGTCGCCTCGGCTCTCTCGCATATGCAGGGAGTCAGGCACCGCATTCAGACGATCGCGGAGATCGGCGGGGTCACCTACATAGACGATTCCAAGGGAACGAACATAGACGCCGCCCTGACGGCGGTGTCCTGTATGCAGTCGGATACCGTCCTGCTCCTGGGCGGCAAGGACAAGGGCTACGATTACGACGAATTGTTTGTCAAACTGCGCTCGTCGCGCGCGGTGCATTTCGTGCTGTACGGGGAAAACAGGTTCCGCCTGCTCAACAGCGCGGTGCGCGCCAACGAATCGCGCATCTCCCTCTGCGACGATTTCGACACGGCGGTGCGCCTTGCGGCGATGACCGCAAAGCCGGGGCAATGCGTTCTGCTCAGTCCCGCCAGCAGCAGCTTCGACGCTTTTTCGGGGTACGAGGAGAGGGGGGAGCGCTTTGAAAGCATTGTCATGTCCATGAAAGAGAGGAGTGCGGAGTGTGCGTGCTGCGAAGGTTGAGGGGACGCGCCCTGTAAAGCGGACGGGGAATCTCGGCATTCCCATCCTCGCGCTCTTGCTCGCGGCGTTCGGGGTGCTGATGGTGTATTCGGCAAGTTACTACACGGCGGAGCACCAGACGGGCGACGCGTTTTTTTACATGAAAAAACAGCTGATCGGGCTGGTTCTCGGCTGCGCCGCCATGGCGGCGGCGGCAATTTTTCCGTACGGAAAACTCAAAAAGCTCAAATGGCCCGCGCTCATTCTCTCGCTCGTCCTGCTGGCGGCGGTGTTTGTGCCGGGACTGGGCGTGGAAAATTACGGCGCCACCCGCTGGATCGGCATCGGCCCCGTCACCATTCAGCCGTCGGAGATCGCAAAGTACGGGTTTGTCCTGTTTGCGGCGGCGTATTCGAGCGAAAAGCCGGAACGCCTGCGCACCTTCCGCGGAATGCTCCCCGTTCTGGGCGCGGGCGGGGCAGTGTGCCTTCTCATCATTCTGGAACCGAATATGTCCGTCACCATGTGCACGGGCATGGTCATGCTTGTCATGCTCTTTCTGGGCGGGGTAAAGCTGCGCCACCTCACCGCCGTGCTCTTGCCCGTCGCGGCGCTCGTTCCCGTGCTCATCCTCATAGAGCCGTACCGCCTGCAAAGGCTGAACGCCTTTCTCGATCCGTGGAGCTCGCCGCAGGGGGATGGGTATCAGCTCATCCAGTCCCTGTACGCGCTGGGCAACGGCGGCTGGCTGGGAACGGGGCTGTTCCGTTCCGTGCAGAAATACAGGTATCTGCCCTTTGCGGAATCGGATTTTATCCTCGCGGTCATCGGTGAAGAGCTCGGTTTTGTGGGGATCCTCCTTCTTTTCTGTGCGTTCGTACTTCTCATCTGGTTCGGGGTGCGAACCGCCGCCCGCAGCCGCGACAGGTTCGGCTTCCTGCTTGCGGGCGGGATCACGGCGGCGATCGCCGTGCAGACGCTGGTCAACGCGCTCGTCGTCAGCGGTTCCATTCCGCCGACGGGGCTTCCGCTCCCGCTCATCAGCGCGGGCAACACGTCCCTCATTTTCACCATGGCGGCGATCGGGGTGCTGTTCAACATTTCCCGAGGCGCGCCGCGCACATAACTTTTTCGCCCCGCTTGATGCGGGGCTTTTTTCTGTAACATTTTTCCCTCTTTTTCCGTATTATGGTTTCAGGAAAAGAATTTTTTCCGCAGGGGCAAGGTTTACGGCAAAGGAAGGCGGCTTCGCCGCGAAAGGAGTGAGTTATGGAAAAATATGTCATCGAGGGCGGCGTGCCGCTGTACGGCGAGGTGGAAATTCAGTCCGCAAAAAACGCCGTGCTGCCCCTGCTGGCCGCCGCGGTGCTGACGGAAGGGCGCGTTGTCATTCATAAATGCCCGCGCATCACCGATGTTCTGAACATGGTCCAGATCCTTGAGGAACTTGGATTTGCAACAAGTTTCTTGGGGGGAGATCTCACCATCGACGGCGCGGCGGCGGCAAATCACGAGATCCCGTCGGCGCTCGCCAAGGAACTGCGCTCTTCCGTGTTTATGCTGGGTTCGGTGATCGCGCGGTTCGGCAGGGCGCGCATTGCCTATCCGGGCGGGTGCGACATCGGGCTTCGCCCCATCGATCTGCATCTGAGCGGGCTGCGCCGCCTGGGGGTGCAGATCAACGAGGAGGGCGGCTACATAGACTGCGTCTGTTCCCGCCTGACGGGTGCGGAGATCGTGCTCGATTGTCCCAGCGTGGGCGCGACGGAAAATATCATGCTCGCGGCGGTGCGCGCGGAAGGGGAAACGCTCATCCGCAATGCCGCGCGCGAGCCTGAGATCGCAGACCTTGCAAACTTTCTCAACCGCATGGGCGCAAGGGTGTACGGGGCGGGGACACCCACCGTCCGCATCGAAGGGGTCCCTTCTCTGCGCGGCGTGGAATACACGCCCATTCCCGACCGCATCGAAGCGGGAACTTTTCTCATTGCCTCCGCCATGTGCGGCGGAGAACTCGTGCTGAAAAATGCGGATGCGGAGAATCTTACCTCTCTTATACATAAACTTTGCGAAATCAGTTGCAAAATCCATGCCGATAATGGTAAAATAGAGATACAAAGCAGAGGGCGGGTTTCGCCCAAGCTTGTGGAAACCTCTCCCTATCCCGGTTTTCCCACCGATCTGCAGGCGCAGATGATGGCGCTTGCCTGTATCTGCCGCGGTTCCACCGTGGTGGTGGAGAACCTGTTTGAAACGAGATTCAAGCACGTCCCCGAACTCATCCGCATGGGCGCGGACATTACCGTGCGCGGCAGAAGCGCGTTTATCCGCGGCGTGCCGTCCCTGAAAGGGGCGGACGTCTTTGCGGGCGATCTGCGCGGCGGCGCGGCGCTCACGCTGGCGGCGATCTCGGCGGAAGGGCAAAGCTCGGTCTCCGACCTGAGCCACATCGACAGGGGGTATTCCGCTTTTGAATTCAAATTGCGCGCATTGGGTGCGCGCATCCGCCGCGTCCGCATCTGACGCCGCGGCGTTCAACTTACAGAAGAGGAGGAGCTATGCGCAGCAAAAAGGCAGTCATCCTGTATGCGGTCGCCGTCTTTCTGATCGTCTTTCTCATCACCATCAACACCGTTTGCGCCATCACGCAATTCGAGGTGTACTACACGGTGGAAAGCGCGGTCATGGAGGAGCGCGCGGAAACGGTTCAGAAAACGCTGGAAAGCAAATACCTTCACAAGAGTTTTTTGTTTTTTGACGAGAACAAGGTCAATGAAGTCGTCGCGCAGGAAAGCGGCGGGTATCTCCAGGTGATGTCCGTGGAAAAAAACTTTCCCAACCGCATCACGGTGCGCGTGCGCGAGCGGATGGAAACTTTTGCCTTCCGCCTGGAAAATTCGGAAAAATACTACGTCATCGGCGACGACGGGACCATCCTTTCCGTCAGCAACGAAAACAAAAACAACATTGCAGGAAAAAACATAGAGATTCGCGGCATCCCGTTCGGTGCGCAGCAGGAAGTGGGCGACGTGTTTACGGTCGCCTCGGGTTCTGAGGACGCGTACCGGGCGCTGGTCACCATCCTTGCAGAACTTAAATCGCGCGGAATGCAGGGCAATGTCACCGCCATCGACTATGCTACGGTCGGCGGAAGCGACCCCGCCTACAGATACAGTTATTTCTATGTTCACACGGTGGAGGGGGTACGGTTCTGGATCGTGTCTCCCGAAAAGGACACGCAGAGAAAGATCGTACAGGTGCTGGACGTTTACGCGTCTCTCACGGACGCGCAGCGGCTGGACGGATACATTTTCACGGGTAGCGGAAACGCGGAATATTCCACCAACAGGCCGCCCGAACTCGATGAGATCTACCCTGAAACCTGACGTTGCAAAATTATAGCCACGTTCCCCGAAAAAAGTGTTCGGGGAGCGTTTTTTTATTGACAAAAAAGTAAAAGTACTATATAATAGTGTTTGTATAATATTACTGCTTGCAAGCAGGGGAACGGAGAGGAAAATGAGCCGCAAAAGCGTAGCTGTTCTGGACGTGCGTTCAGATGCCGTAACTGTCCTGATCGGGGAGCGCGGCGTAAACAATACCTTTGTATTTCAGGGGATCCATACCCTCCCTTACGACGGGTACGCCGACGCGGAATTTTTCGATACGCAGCAACTGTGCAAGGCGGTGACGGCCTGTCTGGAAGAGGCGGAACGCAGCTACGGCGAGCGCATCCGCGAGATCTTTGTCGGGGTCCCCGGCGAGTTTCTGCGCGTGGTGACAAAGCGCTGTTTTATGAGTTTTCAGAGCAAGCGCCGCGTCAATGCGTACGATCTCAATTCCCTGTTCGACCAGGGGACGCAGCAGGAACAGGGCTTCAAGCTCATCCGCCGCAGCGCCGTCTGCTATATCACGTCGGACAACCGCCGCACCATCGACCCGATCGGCATGGTCAGCGACTCTCTCGAAGGGTATCTCTCCTATTTTTATGCGGATCTGCGCTATGAGGAGCTGTTTATCAACACGCTCACGGCGTACGGGATCCGGAAAGTGGAGTTTTTGCCCGTGTCCCTTGCCGAGGCATTATACCTTATTCCTTCCGAAGTGCGGGATGAATATGCCGTCCTGCTCGACATCGGCAAGCTTTCCATGACCTTCAGCGTCGTGTGCGGCAACGGGATCGTGTACCAGAACGCCTGTTCTCTGGGCGGGGGTCACGTGACGGCGCAGCTGTATACGGACGGGGATCCTGCTCAGCTTCCCTTCGACGTTGCGGAAGCCATGATCGGCAAGATCAATCTTTCCGCCAAGGATACGCCGGGCGCGGTCATCGAATATGTAGACAAAATGCAGTCGTATTCTCTGCCCATTCAGTTTCTGAAAGAGAAGGTGCGCGAGGGGCTGGATCTCCTGTGCGAGCGCATCAGCAGTTTTTTGGAAAATTACGGGGACAAGAGCATCGATTATAAACCCATTCTGCTGACAGGGGGCGGCATAACGGGGATCAGGGGCGCGCGGGAACATCTTTCCAACCGTCTCAACAAAGTGGTGGAGATCATCGCACCCAAGCTCCCGTATTATAACAAGGCGGCACAAAGCTCTCTCCTGAGCTTATTGAATATGGCGCTTGAAACAAAGCGTTCAAAAGGATTTTTCTACAAGTTATTTAACGGAATCGGAGGTTAAAAACCATGTTCAACAGTTTGGATAGTCTGTCCGGTGTGGCAAGAATCAAGGTGATCGGCGTAGGCGGCGCGGGAAACAATGCCGTCAACCGCATGATCGAAGCGGGGATCCAGAGCGCAAGCTATGTTGCGGTCAACACGGACAAGCAGATCCTGCTCTTATCCAAAGCGGAAAACAAGATCCAGATCGGTTCTGCGCTGACGAAGGGGCTCGGCGCGGGCGCTGAACCCGAAGTGGGCAGAGCGGCAGCCGAAGAAAGTAAAGAAGTGCTTACGGAAGCGGTGAAAGATACCGACCTCCTCTTTATTACGGCAGGCATGGGCGGCGGCACAGGTACGGGGGCGGCTCCCGTCATCGCCAAGATCGCGCGCGATCTGAAGATCCTTACCATTGCCATCGTCACCGAACCTTTCAGCTTTGAAGGCAAAAAGCGCATGGACAATACGGCGAAGGGGTTGGAAAACCTCAAAAAGTATGTCGATACGCTCATTATCATCCCGAACGACAAGATCACCTGCGTCGTTCCCAAAAATACGCCGATGGTGGAAGCTCTCCGCGTTGCGGACGAGATCCTCAAACAGGGTATCCGCGGCATTGCCGACCTCATCGTCAATCCCGCGCTCATCAACCTCGACT
>DXFX01000098.1 GCA_019114245.1 Candidatus Borkfalkia faecipullorum
TATGAGGTAAAGGTAAAATGTTGATTTCTTGTATAACGTTTATTTATTAAATTAAAAAATTTATGGAATTATTAATACTATTATGTTAAAATATTAAAAAGGAGGGAAAAGAAAAATGTATATTGAAGCCTGGTGGTTTGAGAACGAGCAAAAAAATGAAGAGATTTTACAACCGGATTGGTTTAGTCCTAAAACGCATTGTGGAGTATATATTGAACATGAAAAAATTGAATTCCCTTTTCGGTTATCAATTCAAACATTTTGCAAAAGAGAGAAAAAATTTTGTAAGTCGCTAAATATCGATAATATAGAAAATACTGAAGATTATGACATTATGATAAAGAATGGTGCCTTATTGATAAAAATATTTGCTCTTAATATTAAGGGTTTACCGGATTTTATTTTTATTACAATCGAAACGCAAGGACAAATTTATAACGAACAAATTGAATGTAAATATTCTTTTATTCAAGGTTCTACAATGGATTTTAAGGGCAATCCGTTTCCTGCGGCGGTTGTTTTTATGAGAAAAGCATTTGGCGGAAAATGTCCTTATATAGGAGTATGGAGTAATAAATCAGGTAAGTATTCTATAAGAGTGCCAAACGGATTATATTGTGCTTTCTATGTGGAAGATAATTCTTATAAAAAATCAACGCTAGAAAATTGGAGTTGGAAAATGTATGTTGATAGAGATGAAATTCACGATTTTAAAATTGGGACGGGGGAAGTATATGGATTGTCGGTAAGAGAAGATACTGGTGGTGGAAATTTTTTATTTTTATATTTTCGCCCTATGATTTTGCCCCAAATACGGATGCAGGAATACATGATTAAATTGAATGGGATTGATAGAAAAGTTATAGACATACAGCCGGATTTAGAAGAAAAAGATTTACAAATTTTTATTGATAAAAAGAAAGCGAAAATATTATCTTTACAAAAGATATACGAAACAGGTCGTTATAATGAGGGTGATTATATTATAATAGCATATGTTGCTCAAATTGAAAAACCAATTTTAGCCAAAGGGAAACATACAGTAATTGTCGAGTATCATACATTTGGAAAATATAAATCTCAAAGTCAAGGAAGAACAAATTTTTTTGTCGACTCAATATTATAAGGTTTCTTTTGTACGAAACGAGTGCTTGGCATAGACAAGCGAGGCTCATTTTCTCGGGCAACCTGATTGTGTCGCAGTGCCTTGCCCCGCTTGCGGGGCAAAACTCCGTGAAGAGCGCGCCAAAGTCTGCGGGTTTTGTTATGCGTCAAAAGTCGCGCGAATTGGTTGTCCGCAGGAAGAGAAGGGGAAAGGAAGTGCAGGATTAGGCTGTTTGCCGCAGGCTTTTCCCGTGTTAAGGGGCAAAGCTTTGCAAAGAACGAAGAAAAGCGGTCAAATTCCAATGGGGTTGACCGCTTTTGAGCTTATTTGGGAAGACATTAAACCGTATAGATCACGTAAAAATAGTAGGATTTTGGCTGATACAGAGCGTTACCTTTAAATTGCACGTACGCCCAATTCATTTGTCCGATGCCCGTCAGCGAGTCGCTGATCACTGTATTTTCCTGATAATTCGGTTCAAGCTTGCGGATATAATAATTGTAACCTACACCTAAATCTTCGCCCGTATCTTTATCGCAGATTTTGAAGTATGGGAAGCCCCCTTTTCGGGAGATCAGGTAGGTGTCGTAATCTCCTTCTTTTCCGTCGATTTTTGTAATATCGGGATCTTCCTCGGCTACGAACTCTGCTATGCCGGAGCGTTCATCTTCCTCGGCATAAAGCCTGACGGTGAATATGGTTTCGGGAATATCATATTCCGGCAATTCAACGAATTTATATTTTATTTCATGCAGTCCCGAAATATTGGCAAGATAAAAAGAATTGGGGAAATTAATATCGCTGTAGCGCCTCTCGAAAAAGTCGCAGACGCTCCAATTTTCGATCTGCGAATTTTTTGTATTTCCGTTTTCATCATAGATCCTGTAAGATTGCAGATCAACTTTGCTTCCGTACAGTTTTGAAGGGGTCAAAATTCCCCACGGATCCAACGGTTCCCACTCTTTCAGCCTGATTTGCGAGCCCTTTTCTCTCAACTGAAAACTTACCGAGACGGGGAAATAGCCGTATTGAAAAGGAGCTGTATCTATCACCGTTTGAACGGCAGGGTCTTGGTGTGGTGCATAAAGCATTTCTCCGTCTACGTTTACTGCCATTACGATCTCGTAACTTTTGGCTTCTTCGGAGCAGGCGGCCCCGACAAACAGAAAGGAAAGAAGCAATAAAGAACATACGATATTTCTGAAACTGCGCATTAAATTTCTCCTTTTTTCCGATCGGATTGAATTTTTATAAAAATCAGAAAAACCCGAAACGTTCGGGCCTCGGGTTTTTGATGAAAAGTATTTATTTGTTCTTATTTTCGTCCGACGTATGTGCGTATTTTTCGCGAAACATGGGCACGGCGGCTTCCAGGAGCCGCATCTGGGGCAGGAGGTACTCCTCGTCCTCGAACAGGGCGTAATGGACGCTCGCGCGCACAAAGGTGTAGATCAGCGGCTGGATGACCTGCCACGGAATGCCGATTTTGGGTTCCAGCAGTTTTGCATACTCCGTGTACCGCCTGGTCACACCCGAAAAGAACGCAGTGCCGTATTTGCGGTACTTGGGGGAGGTGTACACCTGGTACATAAAGCGGTACTTTTCGCCGTGTTTTTCCGCCGTCCAGTAGGGGATCTCGCGCAAAAAACGCGGTACGTCCTCCAAATTTTCGGGCGCTTTCTCCATAAAATCCTTTTCCACCTTTGCCATGCAGTGTGCGGTGGCATCGATGATGATTTCGTCTTTGCTCTTGAAATAATGAAAAATATTGCCCGAACTCATCCCGCACGCTTCGGCAAGTTTTTGGGTGGACGTTCCTTCCAGACCGTACTCGCAAAAGCAGTCAAAACATTTTTCCAGCAATTCTTCTCGTTTATGCGGGTTTTTCCTGCGCATGGTCTACCTCTTTATAAATGCTGCAATCAGTATAAACGATACAGGGCGCCCTGTCAAGGGGCGGGGAAGTGTTCTGTTTATTTCCCCGTGTATTTTGTGCGGAATCCCGCGTTGGTTTCGGGGCGCAGATCGTTGGGGAAGAAAGTATCCGTCTTGATGTCGTTGACGATTTTTTGCAGTTTGTTGACGACGGGATAGGGGTTTTCGATGTCCCACAGCACCTGCGCCTTTCCCTTGCCGGAAATGTAGATGTCGCCCACGTGCAGAAGTTTGTCGGAAAGCCCCACGCGCAGGCTGACGTCGGTGATGTCCGTATAATAGACGTTGTTGATATCCACGCCGATGACGCCGCTCTTTAAGATGATGCGCTTATCCGTGAATACATATTCCATATTTTTGTACGCGACGCCTGCGGAAATGATGCCGGAAAGCCAGATCCAGACGGGGATGAGGTGAATGGCAAAAAACACGACGATAAAGGCGATAAAAAAGGGCGACATCTGCCCGAACGCTCCCGTGGTGATGAGGGCGGCGATAAATCCGCCGTCGAACAGCAGCCAGAGCAGGGCAATGGGCAGCATACGGAACACTTTGCCGAGGATGAAGGCGCTGCGTTTGGGCTTTGCCCGCCAGAGAATGCTCTCTCCTTCGGTGAGCAGCTGTTCCGCGTCGTACGCCTCGTGCTCTCCTCCGAAATATTTTTCATTGAATTTTCCCATAAGAACCTCCTTTCGGGTACTTTCATAGTAACAGAAAAAGCGCGTTCTGTCAACGGCATTGCAAAAATTTCCCTGTGTCAAACACAAATATTCATAAATATTGACAAATCTTGCTTATCATGGTAAGATATTTTTGGGAGGGGGAGAGCATGAAAAATCTGTTTCGGTTTATTCATCATATTATAAACGTATGCGCGGCGAGCGGAAAAAAGCGGCTGGGGTATTCTTTCCTGCACATTTTAAGCCTTGCCATGATGGCGGCGTGCTTTTACGGCGTATATTTCATGGTGACGGGCGCGGATTCCGTTCTTGCAGGCGCAGGCCTGGGCGGACTCGTTCTTTCCTGGATCGGGATCGTGATCTGTGCGGCGATGGGCGTGCTGTTTTTTCTGCAGGGGTTTGTGGCGCAGATCGTCACCTTTATCACGGGGCTGATCGGGCTGGCAAAGGCGGAAGAACGCGCCGCCAATCTGGCGGCCGCGCTCGTCGCTCTCTTATCCGTGGTTGCGCTCATCGTGGCGGGAGTTCTGCTCTTTGCCTGAAATCCGCAAAAGTTATAAACAAATGTTCCTGCTTTTGTTGATAAGTTTTCTTGACTTTTGCGTGAAAAAAGTCGTATTTTGCACTTTTCCCCCGATTTTGCGGAGAATTGTGGACAAATTGTGGATAACTTTTTTCATCTTTTTGTCGGTCACGCTTGCGGAGAGGGGAAAAAGTGTGTTTTTCTGTGGATAACTGCGAGTTATCCACACATTTCCACAAAGTTGTCAACAACGGGGGAAAACAGGGGCGGAAAAAAGCGCCTGTTTGTCCCGTTTCTCCGCAGATCTGTGCGTAAAATACACGTTCTGTCCGACGGCAGAAAAGAGAGAAGTCCGATATTTTTGCCTGAAAATGTGGATAACTCAGGATTTTGGGCGGCCGAAGGGCAAAAATGGGGAAAAGTCAGAAAAAGTTATCCACAATTCCACGGCGCGGAAAGCGGCGGGGTTTGCCGCAAAAAAAAGAGAAGAAAAGGATTGTTTTTTTTACGAAGAGATGGTATAATAATAAAAAAGAAAAAAATCTGCCGCGGCAGAGCGCGCGGCAAAAGGAGTATGAATATGGCTAAGATCACGGCGGATACGCTGATCGTGGATTGCCTCAAATACAATCCCGATTCCGCGCAGATCCTCATGAGTTACGGGATGCACTGCCTCGGCTGTGCGATGGCGCACGGCGAGACCATCGGGGAAGCGGTCAACGTTCACGGCAACGACCTCGACGAACTTCTCGAAAAACTCAACGAAGGCATCGACCAGGATTGACGGAAACGGCGGAAATTCTTCCGCCGTTTTTACTTTCAGAACAGGGGAGGGAAAACAGATGCAGGAACAGTTGGAAAAGGTAAGGCGCATCCTATCCTCGTCCCGCCGCATGGTCTTTTTCGGCGGCGCGGGCGTGAGCACGGAGAGCGGCGTGCCCGATTTCCGTTCGCAGGACGGGCTGTACAGGCAAAAGTACGCCTACCCGCCCGAAACCATCTTGTCGCACAGCTTTTTTCTGTCGCACGCGGAGGAGTTTTTCGCCTTTTACCGCGAAAAGATGCTCTTTCCCGACGTTCAGCCCAACGCCGCGCACAAAAAACTTGCGGAATGGGAACGGGAGGGCAGGCTGAGCGCCGTCATCACCCAGAATATCGACGGTCTGCACCGGAAAGCGGGCAGCAGGCGGGTGCTCGAACTGCACGGCAGCGTGTGGCGCAACCACTGCATGGACTGCGGCAAGAGCTATCCGCTGGAATACATTCTTCACGGCACGGGCGTGCCGCGCTGTTCTTGCGGCGGGATCGTCAAGCCGGACGTCGTGCTGTACGAGGAACCGCTGGACGAAAGCGTGCTGCTTGCGGCGGTGGAGGAGATCTCCAAAGCGGACACGCTCATCATCGGCGGAACGTCCCTCAACGTCTACCCCGCGGCGGGGCTCATCGATTATTTCCGCGGCGAAAACATCGTCGTCGTCAACAAGGGCGCCACGGCGCGCCCGCTGGAAGGGGTGTGCATGGTGGATGAAAAGATCGGCGAATTTTTTTCGCATCTCTGATAAATTTTTTTCAGAAAAAATATTATCAGTGTTATTTTTTGGCGCTTTTTTGGCGCATGGCATGGTATAATAAAGCATATTCTATTCAGAACACAAATCATGCACATAACCGAAAAGAAGACAGCGGCGCTTATGCGCCGCTGTCTTCTTTTTGTATAGCAAAACCCGCGGACTATCCGCGGGTTTTGCTATACAATAAAAAAAGCGCCTTCGGGCGCTTTTTTGTTTTCAGTTTTTCCGCCTTCCGCCCAACAGCAGGAACACGTACAGCAGGAATCGCAGGAACATCAGAAGGGAAGTGAGCAGGGCGGCAAAGTAAGTCATCGCGGCGGCGGAAAGCACTTTGGCGGCCGCCTTTTTCTCTTCCGAGGTGACCAAAACGCCCGTTTCCGCAAGCATGGATTTTGCGCGGGAGGAGGCGTTGAGTTCCACGGGCAGGGTGATGAGGGTGAACACCGTGGACAGCGCATACAGGCAGATCCCGAGAAAGACGACGATGTTTCCCACTTCCGCAAGGGCGGAAAGCCAGGTGAGCAGGACGCCCACGATCACCAGCGGAAAGGCGAGCATGGTGCCGATGTTGGTGACGGGTACGAGAAATGCGCGCAGTCGGTAGAAAAGGTACCCCTCTTCTCGCTGGACGACGTGGCCTATTTCGTGCGCGCTCACCGCCACGGCGGCGACGGACGCGGAATCGTACGTGCTTTCGGAAAGAGTCACGCATCTTGTCGCGGGGTTGAAGTTGTCCGTCAGCTTTCCTCTGCCGCGCACCACCTGAACGTCGTATATGTTGTTGCGTTCCAGCAGCATTCGCGCCGTATCGCTGCCCGTCCAGTCGGTGGAGGTGTGCATCGCGTCGTACTTTTTAAACGTGGAATGCACTTTGGCGCTCGCCCATACGGAAATAAGCAGGCAGGGCAGCAGGATCAGCCCCGAAAGCAGGTAGACAAAATAAAAATCGGAAAACATTTCCTCCCTCCTTTTTCAGTATTATATAGTATGCGGAGGGAAAAGTCAAAAAATTTACGGGGAAAGGGGGTGAAAATCATTCGTCGGCGGGCAGAATGTTGGAGATCTTCCCGTCCTGCGTCTGTGTGCGGAAAAATTTCACGTCAAAGGAATTTTCCGCGCGCGCATAGATCAGCCCCACGGCGTTTATCTTCCCGTAAATGCGGTAAAACACCTCTTCGGGGACGCACACGCCGCAAAAATCGCCTAAGTAGGCGGAAAGCTTTTCCGCCTGCTCCCCCAACGCGGGGGAGAGGAAGGGCGCGGGGTCTCCGCCCGCCGCAAGCTCTTCAAAAAAGGCAAAGGGAAAGAGCGTTTCGGGCAGGGTCGCGGGGTCAAATCCTTCGCGGGGAAAAACTTCCCGTTCGGTGCGCACAAGTTCGCCGCCGCGCAGTTCGTACCGATCGCGCACGGTATGCCCCGCAATGTCGGGCAGGGCGCGCTCCAAAAGCAGGGTTTCCCCCTCCTCGCGGCGGCGGATGCGCTCGCGCAGGACGCGCCTGCACCCCTCGTCCGCAAGGACGAAATACCCGCTCTTTTCGCAGTACGCGTGCAGGAACAGGGCGCCGCCGATGTGCGTTTCGCCCAGGGTATATTCCCCCTGCGGCAGGGGATACACTTCAAAGCCCTCCGCGTTCTGCACGCACAGAAAGGGCCCGCCGCACTCAAACACCGTCGCCTGCAAATTGCCGCAACGTATCTGCATTTTTGCGTCAAAACCGCTGCGGCGGGAGGAAAAACGCGCCGCGTGCACCACGTTGTAACAGCCGCAGCGGTACACGTCGCAGCAGGCGGGCGGGCGGCGGAAAAACTCCTCGCCCGTCACAAAGGAGAGGGGCAAAAGATCTCCGTCCGCGGGCAGAAATTCCGCAAGGATCCTGTCCGCGTCCGCAAACAGCTTGTTCCCGTTCAAAAATCCCGCAGGGGCGCCCCCCGCCCGCAGCACGCAGGGCAGGGCGGCGGAAAAATAAATGCGCATTCCGCGCCTCCCGTACCGCCGTTCGGCGGTTTTTTTCTCATTGTATGTATAAAGAAATGAAAGTATGTCAATACAGGTACAAAAGGGAGGTCATACCATGCAAAAAATCAACGGTTATCCCAAAGAAGAAGCGGAACAGCTTGTCCGCTGGATCTCGGAAGGCAAAAACAAGGGCAAAACGCTCACATCCCTCTTTTCCGAATACGGAAAAGCGCACGGCAGAGCGGGCGGAAGTGTGCGCAATTATTACTACCGTCTGCTGAAAACGCAGACAAACGAGGCAAAAAAGCTGTTGGACGGCAAGGGCCTGCGCGCGGAAGAAGTGGTCCCCTTCACCGCGGAGGAGCGGGAGGAAATGCTGCGCGGCATCCTGCTCGAACGCAGCAAGGGCTTATCCGTGCGGCGCGCCATTTCCAACGTCTGCCGCGGCGACGAGCGCAAGATGCTGCGCTATCAGAACAAGTACAGGAATATGCTGCGCAAACAGCCTGACGAGGTGCGCGCGGCGGCGCATCGCCTGGGCGTCAGCGTGGAGGAACCGCGCCGCCCCGCCCGCCTGCTCGAACGCAGGCTGCAGCAGGAGATCGACGCGCTGTATTCCCGCCTCGCCATCTCCTTGCGGGAGGAAAACGAGCGCCTGCGCGAATCCCTCCGCAGGCTGGAAGAGGAAAACGAGATCCTGCGCCGCGCAGCGGGATCGCAAAAGGGCGCATAAACGGCGGGCAGACGTCACATACTTCTTTGCGGAGGGGAATTCCCTCGCGGAGGAAAAAAGTATGGAAAAATTTATCGCCGGACTCGCGGCGGGCGCCATGCTGGGCGCACTTTGGGTGGCAAACAGCAACAAGACGCGCGCGCTCGTGCAGAAAGGACAGGAAGAACTCAAAGAGCGCGTGGACGCCTACATCGACGAAAAACTTTCGCAGATGGAGCAGAGCGGCCAGGAAAAAAAGAAATAATTTTTCGCTTGCAGGCGCGCCGCACGGCGCGCCTGCAAACGGATATATCGTCATTGAAAATTGCACCAATACGGGCAGAATCGAAGCTGCGCTGTATGCGGGCGGTATTGCCGTAACGGAGAATTCCACAAAAGGGATTTTCTATACTGTGAAAGGTTGCTCCAATACGGGAGAGATCGTGGGAACGACCAATGTGGGGCAGATCCTCGCTTTGGGAGGATCTTACAGCACCGCGCAATGGGTGATCGAAAACTGCACCGGTACGGGAACGCTTTCGGCGGCGACCGTGCGCTGGGATGAAAACGGCGCGTTGATCTAAGCATAAAAAAAGACAAAAGACAAGAGGCCCCCGCAGGGATGCGGGGGCTTTTTTTGCGGGAAAAAGGGATATTACATTTTTTTTACACGGAAAATACAAAATATTTGTGTCAAACGGCAGGGCGTATGGTATAATGAAAGGGTAAACTATCTATCGGAGTAAGAAAATGCCTTCTACGTATGCTCATTATGTGTTCGGAAAACGGATGATGGAACTCTTCCCCGAGGACGTCGCCGCCGTCGTGCGCGCCGACAGACAGCTGTACGACATCGGCCTGCACGGCCCCGATATCCTCTTTTATTATCATGTGCTCACCAACAACAAGGTCAATGCCGTGGGGTTCGGCACGCACGCCCGTCCCGCCAAAGAATTTTTTGCGCCCGCAAAGGCGGCGGTGGGAAAGGGCGGCGCTCCCGCCTTTGCCTATCTCGTCGGATTTTTGTGCCACTTTGCGCTGGACGTCACCTGCCACAGCTATATCGAAAACAAAATTGCCGTATCAAACGTGCGCCACACCGAGATCGAGAGCGAGTTCGACCGCTTTCTTTTGGGAAAGGACGGGAAAGAACCTCTCTCCGCCAAACTGACGGGGCATATCTTCCCCACCGCCGAAAACGCGCACGTCATCGCCCCTTTCTTTGCGGGGCTCACCGAAAAGCAGATCAGAAAGTCCCTGCGCTCCATGATCACCTGCAACGAATTTGTCCGCGCGCCGCACGCGTTCAAGCGCTTTCTGGTCAACACCGTGCTGCACCTTTCGGGCAACTGGAAGGAAATGCACGGCATGATGATCGCAAAGCAGCCCATTCCCGCCTGCCGCGACAGCAATCTGCGCCTGGAAAAACTCATGAAAAAGGCGGAAGGGGAGTGTCTCTCCCTCCTCGCCGATTACCGCGCGTACCTGGCGGGGCAACCTCTTTCCTCCGCGTTTGACAGGACGTTCGGTGCGGGAGAGGGCTGGCAGAACATTCCTGTTCTCAGCGAACAGGAGGAGAAAAACTATGAAGTTTAAAATGACTCCGACAGAGCGGAAATGGGTCTGGTACGACGTGGGCAATTCCGCGTTTACCCTGCTCGTCTCCACGCTCATGTCTATCTACTTCAACGAACTGGCGACAAACGCGGGCATTTCTTCGGACAATTACCTCGCCTATTGGGGCTACGCCACCTCCGTGTCCACCGCCGTCGTGGCGGTGCTCGGCCCCACGCTCGGCACTCTTTCCGATCTGCGCGGCGTGCGAAAGATCATCTTTTCCGCCGCTCTGCTGGCGGGCGCCGTGGGATGCGTCGTGCTCGGATTTTTACAGCATTGGCTGTGGTTCCTCGTGCTGTTCGTCATCGCAAAGAGCGGCTATTCGCTCAGCCTTGTGGTGTACGATTCCATGCTCTGCGACGTCACCACGGACGAGCGCATGGACGAAGTGTCCTCCCGCGGCTATGCGTGGGGGTACATCGGCAGCTGTCTGCCCTTTGTGCTGTGCATCGGCGTGTATATCCTGTACGCGATGTTCGAGCTCATCTCCATGCCGCTGTCCATGATCCTCGTGTTTGCGCTCACGGCCGTGTGGTGGCTGGGCTGTTCGGTGCCGCTGCTGCGCAGTTACCGCCAGAGCCACTATGTCGAACACGGCGGCCACCCCGTCCGCACGGGGCTGAAAAATCTGGGCGGCGTGTTCAAAGAAGTGGGCAAAAACAAGCAGATCCTCTTCTTTTTGCTGGCGTTTTTCTTTTTCATCGACGGCGTGTACACCATCATCGACATGGCCACCGCTTACGGAACGTCGCTGGGCCTGAACACGGTCAGCCTCGTCATCGCGCTCCTCGTCACGCAGATCGTGGCGTTCCCCGCGGCCATTCTGCTGGGGATGCTCTCGCGCAAGGTCAGGCCGCAGTATCTTATCATTGCCTGCATCGTGGCGTATTTTTTCATCACCGTCTATGCGATTTTCCTGCAAAAGGAGTACCAGTTCTGGATTTTGGCCGTCGCGGTGGGGCTGTTTCAGGGGACCATTCAGGCAATGTCCCGCTCCTATTACGCCAAGATCATTCCCAAGAAAAAGTCGGGCGAATATTTCGGTATCTACGATATTTTCGGCAAGGGCGCCGCGTTCATGGGCACGCTGCTCGTTTCGGGCGTGACGCAGATCTTCAACAACCAGAGCATCGGCGTGGGCGCGCTGTCCGTCATGTTCCTCATCGGGCTGGCGTTTTTCATCGCCGCCGTGCGCGCGGGGAACAAACAGGAAGCCGCGCAGGCGCTTCCCGCGCAGGGAGAGAGCGCGGAAAATTGCGCGCAGGATGGGCAGACGGCGGAGTGCGCGGACGAAGGGGAAAAATAATTTTTGCGGGAACGGAATATTTTTCCGCGCGCCGCATAGAATAAAGATACGCTAAGGAAGAGCGCGGCGCACAGCGGGGAAAACCGCGGCGCGCGCAGGCAGGCGCGGCAGGGGGAACTTCCGCGCGGCAAACGAGGGGGAGCGCCCGCAGGGGCGCTTTTTTTCGTACCGCAAAAGAGATTTTACAATTTTATTGCAAAATCCGCAAAAATTGGATACAACTTTTTGTTATTCTTTAAGTGCGGACGGAAAAGTTCGCCCGCCGCACGGGCGGCGGCTAAAAATGCTCACACCCTCAACAACTTTTTCTTACGGTACCCGCCGCGCAAAAAGCGCGGCGGGTATCGCGTTGTAACGGGCGTTTTCCGCGCCGTTCGGCGGAAAAAGACGGGGATGCGGGGCGAAGCAAGCAGGGGGAGAGGCGGAGAAGGGGTTACGGGTATCGTGTTGTAAAGGGCGTTTTCCGCGACTTGCGGCGGGGAAAGGCAGGGAAGAGAGGCAGGAAAAGGCAGGAAGGCGGGGCGGAGAAAGCGCGGCAAAAGAGGGGCAAAACGCGGGCAGGGCGGCGCGCATCGTTTTTGCAAACGTGTGCAACTTTTCTGTACGGGAGAGGAGGTTTTTTTGTGCCTTGCGGCGCAGGAAGCAAATCGGCGGGATTTTTTTGAAAAAAGTGTGGACGGCGGCGCGGGAATATGCTATACTAATATACGTCGGCGGGGGAACCGCCGCGGGAGGTATCATGGAAAAACGCATCATCGCCTTTGACATCGGGGATAAGCGCATCGGCATAGCGGCGAGCGATCCGTTCAATACGTTTGCCCTGCCCGGCACGACCTATTTCCGCACAAAGAGCGCGCAGACGGACGCGGAAAAGCTTGCCGAGATCGTCCGCGAGAAGGATGCGGGGCTGATCGTCTGCGGATTGCCCCTCAATTTTGACGGGACGGAATCGGTGCAGACGGAAAAGACCAAAAAGTTTGTGGAACTTCTGCGGACAAAGACGCAGGTACCCATCGTGTTCGAGGACGAGCGCTTTACCACCGTGGAGGCGGAGCGGGTGCTCATCGAGGGCGGGGTGCGCCGCGAAAACAGGAAACAGTCCATCGACAGCATTGCCGCTTCCTACATTCTGGAAGGGTATTTGAATAAAAAAAAGAAAGGAGACCAAACATGAGCGAAGAAAAGAAACTTCACGAAGAGGGTTGCGGCTGCGGCTGCGAGGACTGCGACGAAGAAGTCAACGTTGTGGAACTCGTAGACGACCAGGGCAAGGTGCATAAGTGCTACCACATCGGCACCATCGAATACAAGGACGGCTGGTACGCATTTTTCCAGACGGCGGAAGAGGACAGGGAAGGAGAGGAAGACGAAGTCACCATCCTTCAGATCGTCGGCGAGGAAGGCTCGGAGGAGCTGGTTCCCGTCGAGGACGACAAACTTCTGGACGAAGTGTTCGAGGAATTCTGCCGCATCATGGAAGAGGACGACGATGCGGACGAGGCGGCGTCTCTGGACACCGACTACGAAGAGGGCTGCGGATGCGGCTGCAAACACCACGATCACAAGCACGAAAAACGCTGAAAAAAAGGTTCCCCGAGCGGGGAACCTTTTTGTTTTTTTCAGGCATAGCGATGCCGCGTTTTGTCTGCGGGCGGCGGCAGACTGGCGGCGCGCATCGTCGCTGATTTTGCACAACGTATTGCGTTATTCGCGCAAAGCGCGTTCGGCGGGCGCATAGCCCGCTTCCGCCGCGCGGGAGAGATACAGCTTCGCTTTTTCCGCGTCTTTTTTCGTGCCGATCCCGTATTTGCAGCACAGCCCCGCGGCGTACAGGGCGGCGGGGTCGCGGTTGGGCAGCTGGGCAAGCAGTTCGCGGTAACGCCATTCCGCTTCCTCCTGCGCCTGCGCAAAGAGCTGTTTGCCCATCTGGTCTTTCTGCTTTGCCGAGCGTTCAAACCACAGATAGGCGGACGCGGGGTCGTAAGACGTTCCCTGCGCGTAGAGGTAAAAATATCCCAGCCGCCACTGCGCTTCGGCGTTTCCCGCTTCCGCCGCGCGGGTGTAAAGGTCAAACGCCTTTTTGTAGTCTTGCGGGGCGCCCAGCGCAAAGTCGTAACAGACGCCGCTCCACAGCATCGCGGGGACGTGGCCGTGTTCCGCCGCTTCCTCAAACAGCGCCAGGGCGCGCGGGTACTCTTTTTTAGTATAGTGCCGAAGGCCCAGGTCAAACAATTCTTCCGCTTTCATACTTTCTCCCGTTGTTTTTTATCAAGTATAGCATGGGGAAGGGAGTTTTTCAACGGAAAACGCAAAATTCCCGCGAAAAATGTTTGCGCGGAAATCAAATTGCTTGCCAAAACAAGAAAGCTATGGTAAAATAGATAAGCTATAAAATTCACACCTTGTGCGTTCCGCATTCCGTTCCTGTCAAATTTTGTTTCAGGGCAGGCTGTGTGCGGGCAGACGGCGCGCGGGGGAGGAAGAAACGGAGGAATCAATTATGGCAGTTATCACAATGAAGCAGCTGCTCGAAGCGGGCGTACACTTCGGCCACCAGACGAGAAAATGGAACCCTAAGATGAAGAAGTACATCTTTGCGGCCCGTAACGACATTCACATCATCGACCTGCAGCTGACAGTCGGACTGGTGGAAAAGGCGTATGCCTTTATCGTGGACACCGTGAAGGCGGGCAAAAGCATTCTGTTCGTCGGAACCAAAAAGCAGGCGCAGGAAGCGATCAAGGAAGAGGCTGTCCGCTGCGGACAATTCTATATCAATTCCCGTTGGCTGGGCGGCACGCTGACCAACTTCAAGACCATCCGTTCGCGTATCGAGTACCTCAACAAGCTGGAAAAGATGGAAGAGAACGGCGATTTCGACCTTCTGCCCAAGAAAGAAGTGCTCGATCTGAAAAAGGAAATGGCAAAGCTGGAAGCCAACCTCGGCGGTATCAAGGACATGAAGGTGCTCCCGGGCGCCATGTTCGTCGTCGACCCTCACAACGAGGACATCGCGGTGCAGGAAGCTCGCAAGCTGCACATCCCCATCGTGGCGATCACGGATACCAACTGCGATCCTGACCTCATCGACTACGTCATTCCCGGCAACGACGACGCGATCCGTGCGGTAAAACTGCTTTCGGGCGTCATTGCAAACGCGGTCATCGAGGCAAACCAGGGCGAGGCCGTCAATGCGGAAATGCAGCAGGCGGCGGAAGAGGTTGCCGAGGATAAGTCCATCGAAGAGGTGGCGGAAGCTGCGGAAGAAGCTGCGGCAGACGCAGAGTAATCAATACAAATATAACAGGAGAATACGGATATGGCAATCACAGCAAGTGACGTTAACGCACTGCGCCAGAAGACGGGCGTAGGCATGATGGATTGCAAAAAGGCGCTCACCGAAGCGAACGGCGACATGGACAAGGCGGTGGAGATCCTCCGCGAAAAGGGCATGGCGACCGCCGCAAAGAAGGCGGGCAGGATCGCCGCGGAAGGCATTGTGGACAGCTACATCCACATGGGCGGCAAGGTCGGCGTGCTTGTCGAAGTCAACTGCGAAACGGACTTCGTGGCGCGCGGCGATCAGTTCAAGGCGCTCGTGCATGACATTGCCCTGCAGATCGCGGCGGCAAAGCCCCTGTACGTGACCAAGGAAGAAGTTCCCGCAGACGTTCTGGAAGAGGAAAAGAAGATCCTGAAGATCCAGGCGATGAACGAGGGCAAGCCCGAAGCGATCGCGGAAAAGATGGTGCAGGGCAGGATCAAGAAGTATTACGAAGATTTCTGCCTGCTCGAACAGCCGTTCGTCAAGGATTCTTCCAAGACCATCAACCAGCTGATCACGGAAGCCATCGCGTCCATCGGTGAAAAGATCACCGTCCGCCGCTTTGCCCGCTTCGAGATGGGTGAAGGCATCGAAAAGAAAAAGGACGACCTGGCAGAGGAAGTCGAAAAACAAGTTTCCAAGATGAAAGGTTAATGTAATCGAAGGCACACAAATTGATACTTGTGTGCCTTTCTTTTACCAAGGCGCGCGTGCGCCCTAAAAAATTGCAGGGGGCAATCATGGAATTAAAACCCAAATACAAACGCATCGTCTTAAAGCTCTCCGGCGAGGCACTCGCAGGGGAAAAGGGCTTCGGGCTGGACGAAAAGATCATTGCGGGCGTCGTCGATCAGATCATCCGCATCCATGAAATGGGTGTGGAAGTGGGCATCGTCCTGGGCGGCGGCAATTTCTGGCGGGGCAGGCAGGGCACCCACATGGACCGCACCACGGCCGATCATATGGGAATGCTCGCCACCGTCATCAATTCCCTCGCCATGCAGGACGCCATCGAACAGCGCGGCGTTCCCGTCCGCGTGCAGACCGCTCTCAACATGATCAGCGTCGCCGAACCCTTTATTTTAAGGAAGGCGCTCCGCCATTTTGAACAGGGCAGGATCGTCATTTTCGCCTGCGGCACGGGCAATCCGTACTGCTCTACGGATACGGGCGCGGCTCTGCGCGCCTGCGAGATCCACGCCGATATCCTGCTCCTCGCCAAAAACGTGGACGGGATCTACGACAGCGATCCCAAAACCAATCCCAACGCCAAAAAGATCGAACGCATCACGCACATGGAAGTCATCAACCGCGGCCTGAAAGCCATGGACACGACGGCGATCACCATGTGCATGGACAACGAGATCCCCGTTCTCGCCTTCGCGCTGTCCGAAAAGGACGCCATCGTGCGCGCCATCTGCGGGGAGAAAACGGGCACCCTCATCGGAAACGAATAAAAATCAGGAGGAGAACATGGTCGACAACGAAAAAGTAGAAGAATTGCTGTTCACGCTCGAAGACAAGCTGGACAAAACCGTCAGCGTCCTGCGCGAGGCTTTTGCCAACATCCGCGCCGGAAGAGCCAACCCGCACATCCTCGATAAGATCCAGGTAGACTATTACGGACAGATGACCCCCATCAATCAGGTGGGCAACATCTCCGTGCAGGATGCGAAATGCCTGGTCATCAGCCCCTGGGATACCTCCCTGCTCAAAGGCATCGAAAAGGCGATCCTCGCCTCCAACATCGGGCTGAATCCCACCAACGACGGCAAAGTCATCCGCCTCATCTTCCCCGACCTCACCGAGGAGCGCCGCCGCGACATCGCAAAGCAGATCAAGGCGCTTTCCGAGGACGCCAAGGTTGCCGCGCGCAACGTCCGCCGCGACGTCATGGACGCGCTCAAAAAGATGAAGACCGCCAAAGAAATTTCCGAGGACGAATGCTCTTCCCTCGAAAAGGACGTGGAAAAAACCGTGTCCAAGAGCATCGAACTCATCGACAAGCACACGTCAGAAAAAGAAAAAGAGATCATGTCTGTGTAAAGGTCGATCATGAAACAGGTAAAACTGCCCAATCACATCGCGTTCATCATGGACGGCAACGGCCGCTGGGCAAAAAAGCGGTTCCGCCAGCGCGCGTTCGGGCATAAAATGGGGGTGCAAAATATGTTCCGCATCGTCGGAGCGTGTTTTGAAATGGGCGTGCGCATCGTCACGGTGTACGCGCTGTCCGCCGAAAATCTTTCCCGCCCCAAAGCTGAGGTGGAGGAGCTGTTCAATCTGTTCCGCACCTTTTTCGGCAAAAAAAAGGAGCAGATGCTGGAAATGCGCGTCAAGATCAACGTGATGGGCGATCTCAGCGTTCTGCCCGAGGACATCCAGCAGAGCATCCTGCAGGTGATGGAGGAGACCTCCGTGTTCCGCGACAGGCTGTTCAACATCTGCATCAATTACGGCGCGCGGCAGGAGATCGTGCGCGCCGTCAACGCCGCCGTGTCTTACGGCAGGTTCGTGGACGAGGGCAGCTTTTCCACGCTGCTGTATTCGGGCGGGATCCCCGATCCCGACCTCATCATCCGCACGGGCGGGGAGCTTCGCCTCTCCAACTTCCTGCTGTACCAGGCGGCGTATTCCGAACTGTACTTTTCGGGGAAAATGTGGCCCGCCTTTTCCAGGCGCGACCTGAAAAGGGCCATCGAAAATTATTCCGCACGCGACCGCAGGTTCGGCAGGGTGAAGGAGGAATAACTATGCTCAAACGCATTGTAACGGGCGCCGTCTACGTCGCCGTCATCGTCGCATTCTTTGCGCTGCGCGCCGTCGATCCCCGCTTTTTCGGGATCCTCGTCTACGCTTTCTCCCTCATCGGAACGTACGAAATGGTCCACGCCCTCGCGCACGAGCGCATCGGCGCGGACGGGGAGGTCATTCCCGCCGTCATGCCCATGAGCCGCGCGCAGAAAGCCTGCGTCTACGGCTACGCCGTCCTGTTCACGCCCGCGTATTATCTGGCGGAATTTCTGTACGAGCGCGCGGGGTACCGCAGCATGATCACGCTCAGCTTTCTGTTCGGGCTGGTGCTGTTCTGCCTGCTCGTCGCCGATCATAAAAACAGCGACGTCAAGGGCATCGGTTCGGCGATGGTGTGCGGATTTTATCCCACCGCCATTCTCTCCACCATGCTCCTCATCAACTCCCTGCCGGACGCGTCCGCGCTGGGACTTCTGCTCATTTTCGTCATTTCCCCCGTCACGGACACGGCGGCGTTTTTTGTCGGCAGCCTGGTCCGCGGCAAAAAACTTTGCCCCACCATCAGCCCCAACAAGACCATTTCGGGCGCGGTGGGCGGACTTATTTTCGGCAGCGGCGCAAGCGTCCTGCTGTACTGGCTGTACACGCTTGCCACGGGGTACGAGTATGCGGGCGTTCTCTCCGGCTGGGCGGGCGCTCCCTGGCTGATCTTTGCCGTCATCGGATTTCTGTGCGCCTTTGTCACGGAGTTCGGCGACCTCGTCGAAAGCGTCATCAAGCGCAAGGTGGGCATCAAGGATATGGGCAAACTCCTGCCCGGCCACGGCGGCATTTTGGACAGGATCGACGGCACCTTGTTTGCAAGCCTGTTTGTCTATCTCGCATTTCTGCTCCTGGTCATGTGACCGAAAAATTCAGCAACCCGCAGGGCAGTGCTCTTTTGCACCGCCCTGCTTGTTTCTTTTGTAAATGGGCGTCTTTTTTGCCGCTTTCCGCCTCCCCGCCGTCCTGCGGCGGGGGAACGGCTTTGCTTTGCCTTGCGGCGCCGCCGCATATTTTTGCGGGGGCGCGCATACAATCGTAAAAGAGGAAGTATGAAAAACATTTCCGTTATCGGCAGTACGGGTTCCATCGGCAGGCAGGCGCTGGAAGTGATCGGGCGCTATCCCGACCGCTTCCGCGCCGTGGCGCTGTGCGCCAACGAGAGCGCGGAGCTGCTTGCGGCCCAGGCGGGCGCCTTCCGCCCCGAACTTGCCGTTCTCCGCTCTGCGGATAAAAACATTTCTCTCCCCGGGGTGCGCTTTGCCTGCGGGGAAGAGGGCTTTGAAGAGGCGTGCGCATACCCAGCGGCGGACATCGTGCTGGTGGCTGTCAGCGGCTTTGCGGGGCTGAAAGCGGCGCTGTGCGCCCTTGCTGCGGGCAAGGACGTGGCGCTCGCCAACAAGGAGAGCCTCGTGGTCGGCGGCGGCCTCGTTTTGTCCCTCGCCGAAAAGAAGGGCGCGCGCATCCTGCCCGTGGACAGCGAGCATTCCGCCGTCTGGCAATGCCTGCACTTTGACAGAAAGGCGCCCTTTTCGCGCATTCTGCTCACCGCAAGCGGCGGCGCTCTGCGCGACGTTCCCATCGAAAAACTGCCCTGCGTCACCGCAAAACAGGCTCTGTGCCACCCCAACTGGAAGATGGGCGCCAAAATCACCATAGACTGCGCCACCATGCTCAACAAGGGATTTGAGGTGATGGAGGCGATGCACCTGTACGGGGCAAAGCTCTCGCAGATCGAGGTGCTGGTGCATCGGGAAAGCGTCGTGCATTCGATGGTGGAGTTTGCCGACGGCGCCGTGCTGGCGCAGATGGGCGTCCCGTCCATGGAACTTCCCATTCAGCTGGCGTTCACCTGGCCCGAGCGCCTTTCCTGCGATCTGCCGCCCGTGGACTTTGCAAAGCTGGGCGCCCTGCACTTTGAAGAGGTGGACAAAAAGCGGTATCCCTGCTTTTCGCTGGCGCTCTCCTGTGCGGAAAAAGGGGGAACGTACCCCTGTATTCTCAACGCGGCGGGGGAAGTGGCGGTGCAGGCGTTTTTGCGCGGGCAAATAAAATACACGCAAATTGCAGAAATTATAGAGAGTACGCTCTCGCAGCCGCCCGAGGGGAGCGCGGAAAGCTATGCCGCGCTTGCCGAGACGGATTCCCTCGCGCGGGCGCGCGCTCAAACCATTCTCAAAGGGGCCATTGCATGACACTTCAACTCCTCGCCTTTTCAGACGTGATGTCTGCCGTCGGTTCGGTGCTGTTGGCACTGCTCATCCTGCTCGCCATGATCACCGTACACGAGTTCGGGCATTGGGCGGCGGGCAAGCTGTTACATTTTAAAATTACGGAATTTGCCATCGGGTTCGGGCCCGCGCTGTTCAAACACACCAAAAAGAACGGCGAGATCTTTTCCGTGCGCGCGCTGCCGCTGGGCGGGTACTGCGCCTTTGCGGGGGAGGAAGAGGACGCCGACGATCCGGACGCATTCAACAACAAAAAGCCGTGGCGGCGCATCATCGTGCTGTTTGCGGGCGCGTTTATGAACTACGTCCTGGCGCTGGCGCTCATTCTCACTTCCTTTTTCGCGTACGGGCAGCTGCTCCTCATGACCTACCGCACGGACGGCGCGCAGGTCACGCAGAGCGGTATCCCCGTTTCCGGGTATTCCTTCGCGGACGAAGACGTCATTCTCTCCTGCGAGGGGAAGGGGATCTACCTCACCTCCGACCTCATGGAGGCGCTGGAAGGCAAAAAAGAGGGCGACCTCGTGCAGTTTGTCGTTTCCCGAAAGGGGGAAGAGGGCAGATCGGAACAGGAAATTTCCGTCATGCTCCGTTCGGACGCAAGCTTTGAAAACCTGACGGACACCGACCCGCTGTGGCAGGCGCTGGGCATTGCAAAGCGCGCCAACGAGGACGGGACGTCCACCTGGATGGTCGCCTCGGCCGTCTACAAGGGGTTCGGATTTTTCCGGACGGTGGGCAACGCCTTTTCCTATTCCTTCCGCATCGGCGGAACCATTTTCAAAGTGCTCGGACAGTTGTTTACGGGGCATCTCGGGCTGGAAGCGTTCGGCGGCCCCGTCACTACGATCAAGCTCACGTCGCAGATCGCCTCGCAGAGCTTCCAGCAGTTTTTGGAGATCGCGGCGTTTATCGGCGTCAACCTCGCCGTGTTCAACCTGCTGCCCATCCCAGCGCTGGACGGCTCGAAAATCGTGTTCACCCTCATCGAATGGGTGCGCGGCAAGCCCGTCAACCGCAAGGTGGAAGCGGCCATTCATTTTGCGGGGTTCGTCCTGCTCATCGGCTTTGCCATTCTCGTCGATCTGCTGCAATTTCTGTGATACGTATGCAAAAAAACAGCCCGCCTGAACAGGCGGGCTGTTTTGTATCTGCCGCAGAATTTGCGGCGAAAAGATGGGGGGGGCTTAAGAAAGGGTGCGGAAATCTCCCCACACCAGCTGATAGGAAGAGGTGGTCGTAGTCTCGCTGCCGCGCGTGATCTCAAAGGAGATGGTGTCGCCGGGGCGCAGGGTGAGGAGGGTGTCCGTAAAGTCGTAGCAGCGGTCCAGCTGCTTTTTCACGCCGTTGATGACGAAGGCGGTCACGCGGTCGTTCTGCTGCAGCCCGACCTGCGCAGCGATGGAGCCGGACGAAACCTGGTCCACCACGATCTCCTCGGTGATCTTGCCGTAGCCGACGCCCGCGTCGTAAGAGTAGCGGGTGTTTTGCGCGACGGTCGTGATGCCGATGGAAGGGGTATAGGCGCCCGTGGTCTCCTCGTTGCCGTCTCTATAGAAATAGAGGATGTTGTCCGCCGTTCCCTTGGCGATCTCCAGCGGGATGGCAAAGTTGATGTTTTCGTCCTCCTTGTCTCCCGCATTGGTGATGCCGATGAGTTCGCCCTCTACGTTGAACAGTCCGCCGCCCGAGCTTCCGCCGTAAATGGCGGTATCGATGCGCAGGGAGCGGTAGGTGCGCACGGTGCTGTCGATCTGCAGGGAGATCTCCTCGCTGTCCACGCTGACAATGCCTTCCGTCACGCTGATGCCCTCGTTTTCGGGGTTGCCGATGGCGATGGCGGTCTCACCCACGTGGTACTCGTCCGCAAAGACGGCGGGCTGTACGTTCGGGTTGACGGCCAACACGTCCGCCGTATCGGCGCGCACGATGGCGATGTCCTTGGTGAGGGAGCCGCCGATGTACTCGCACTCGATGGCGTAATCGCCGTAGTCGTAGGTGTTGTAGCCGTCCGAATCCTTCTGGGGCGTAAAGTCGTCCGTGCCGTTCTCGCTGCCGTAGAGGAAGCACACGATCCTGCGCGCCGTCTTGCCGCCGTTGTAGGTGCTGTTGGCGTTGTTGCTGTAGATCACGTGGTAGTTGGTGATGATGTAGGTGCTTTCCTCGTCCATCTGGTAGACGACGCCCGAACCCGTGTACTGCGCGGTGTTCACGCCAGAAGGGCGGCCGAAGAAGTCGGTCACCGTCTCAATGAACTCGGTGTACAGTTTTACCGAAGATTGCAAAGCCTTGCCGATGACGGAGGAATTGTCCGCGCTCAGCACCAGGTATTTCTGCAGAAATTCGTCGTAGGTGAGGTCCTCGCCGTACACTTCTTTGTATTTGGCGTACAGTTCGTCCGCGGTCACGTCCTGGCCGTTCTGTACGGTCAGCGTCTGCGTGGTCCCGTCCGAATAGTAAATGGTGTACACGCTCTGCCGATCGTTTGACGAAGTCAGGGAAATGGAAGTGACGGTCGCCGTCTGCGAACAGCCCGCCAGAAAGAGAGAAAAGACGAGCAGACACACGACGATGAGCGCCGCTATGATCTTAGGTTTTTTCATGTTTCAGCCTCCGCTGTAATTTTCTGCTTCATTATACCACTTTTTACAGCTTTTTCAAAAAAGAACGGGTGAATTTTTCATGAAAAGAATGTGAATGTCCGCCCGCCCGCCGCCGCGCAAAACGGTTGTAAAAATTGCGGCTTTGTGGTATAATCGGAGCGAAAAAACTTCGGGAGGCGGCTATGTTTTTACCCGTGACGGCGCAGGAAGCGGACGGCCAGGCGGACATCGTATATGTGATCGGGGAAGCGTACGTCGATCACCCTTCCTTCGGCCACGCCATCGTGTCCCGCCTATTGGAGAGCGAGGGGCTGAAGGTCGCCATGCTCCCCCAGCCGCAGTGCGACGCCGATTATCTGCGCTTCGGCGCGCCGAAAATGGGCTTTTTCGTGTCGGGCGGCGTGGTGGACAGCATGGTCAACAACTACACGGTGGCCAAAAAGCGCCGCACGCGGGACGTGTACAGCGAGGGCGGCGTTCCCGGCAGGCGTCCCGACCGCTGTGTGGACGTGTATTGCAAAAATTTAAAGCGGCTGTTCCCCGACGTTCCCGTTGCGGTGGGCGGCATCGAGGCGTCTCTGCGCCGCTTTGCCCATTACGATTACTGGGCGGACAAAGTTCTGCCGAGCATCCTGCTCTCGTCGGGGGCGGATCTTCTGATGTACGGCATGGGCGAACGCCCCGTCCGAGAGATCGCCCGCGCGCTGAAAAAGGGGATCCCGCTGGGAAAATTGCACGACGTCCGCGGCACCTGCTACCCTGCAAAGTGGGAGGACCTCTCCAAAAAACTTCGCGCGCAGATCGAGAGCGGCGAGGCGGCGTTCTGCCCCTCGTTTGAGGAAGTTTCGTCCGATAAACGCGCCTACGTGCGCGCATTTTGCGAACAGGCAAAGAACAACGATCCCTTTACTTCGCGCATTCTTTTGCAAAAGCACGGGGACAAATTCGTCGTGCAGAACAGGATGCAGTTCCCCCTTTCGGAAGCGGAGCTGGACGAAGTGTACGCCCTGCCGTACGAGAGGACGTATCACCCCATGTACAAGAAGGGCGTCCCCGCCATCGAGGAAGTCAAGTTTTCTCTCACGTCCGTGCGCGGCTGTTTCGGCAACTGCAATTACTGCGCCATCACCTACCACCAGGGCAGGATCGTGCAGAAGCGCAGCAAGGAGAGCCTGGTCGCCGAGGCAAAACAGCTGATCGCGGACAAGGATTTCAAGGGCTACATTCACGACGTGGGCGGCCCCACCGCCAATTTCCGCGACCCCGCCTGCAAAAAGCAGTTTGAAAAGGGGGTCTGCTCGCAGAAAAACTGCATCGGCTGGAAAAAATGCCCCAATCTCGAGGTCTCCCACGAGGAGTACGTCGATCTGCTGCGCACCCTGCGCCAACTGGAAGGGGTGAAAAAGGTGTTCATCCGCTCGGGCATCCGCTACGATTACGTGCTGTACGACAAGTCGGACAAATTCCTGCGCGAGCTGGTCGAATACCACGTCAGCGGACAGCTGAAAGTCGCGCCCGAACATGTCTCCGACGCCGTCCTGCAAAAGATGAACAAGCCGCCCTTTTCCACGTATCTCGAATTCAAGAAAAAGTTCGATGCGCTCAACGAAAAGCTGAAAAAAAAGCAGTATCTCGTTCCCTACCTCATCTCTTCGCACCCGGGCTGTACCCTCAGGGACGCCGTCGCGCTGGCGGTGTACCTCAAATCCATCGGGTATATGCCCGAGCAGGTGCAGGATTTCTACCCCACGCCCTCCACAAAATCCACCTGTATGTACTATACGGGGCTGGATCCGGATACCATGCAGCCCGTGTACGTCCCCAAAAGCCCGCTGGAAAAAAAGATGCAGCGCGCGCTGATGCAGTACCGCAAAAAGAGCAATTACGCCATCGTGCGGGAAGCGCTCGTGCGGGCGGGCAGGGAGGACCTCATCGGCCCGGGCGAACGTTGCCTCATTCCCTACACGGCGGAGGAGCAGGCGGCGCGCAGGGCGGCGGGTCAGCACGCCCCCAAGGCGGGCAAGCAGGGCAAACCTTCCCGCATTCCGCAAACGGGCGGGGAAAAGATACGCGGCGCGCGGCAAAAAAAGGGGAATTTTCCTCCCCGCAGAGGAAAATAACAGGAAAAAACCGGCCGCGGCCTTTCCGCGGCAAAACAAAGGGGAGCCTTCCTCCCCGCAGAGGAAAATAACAGAGAAAACGGAGCCGCGGTCTTTCCGCGGCAAAACAAAGGGAAAAAATATGCAGATCATAACAAATTTTCTCAGCCAGATCCTCCTTTCGGTGGGGATCGTGGCGCTGTTTGCGTTTCTCATCGCCCTTTGCAGACGGGCATTCTGCCGCCTGCTGGGGACAAAGGGGATAAAGATCCTGCTCGTCACGGGCATCGTCGGCGTCCCCGTACACGAACTCAGCCACGCGCTGATGTGCCTGCTGTTCGGGCACAGGATCGATGAGATCTGTCTTTATAACCCCCGCTCGGAGGACGGCACGCTGGGGTATGTGCAGCATTCGTACAATCCGAAAAACGTGTATCACCAGGTCGGTAACTTCTTTATCGGCGTGGCGCCCGTGCTCATCGGCAGCGGCCTGCTCGTCCTGATGATGTTCCTTCTCGTTCCTGCGGCGGCGGACAGCGTGTTTGCGGCAGTCTCGGGGTTGGATCTCTCTTCGGCAGGGCTGTTCGACGGCGAACTGTACGCGGGGTATTTCGGGCTGTTCGGCTCCGTGCTCTCCGCGCTCTTCCGCGCGGAAAACCTCGCAAACTGGCGCTGGTGGATATTTTTCCTCCTCGCGCTCACCATTGCGGGGCATATGGAACTGAGCGGTGCGGACATTCTCGGCGGACTCAAGGGCTTTGCCTTTCTCGCCCTTTTGCTGCTGGCGGCGGACGTCATTTTGTATTTTGTTTCGGTGTCCGCGCTGAGCGCGGTCACGTCGGCGATTATTTCGGTGTCGGCGCTCATCGTCGGATTTCTCGCCGTGGCGGTCATTTTTTCGGCGGCGCTGCTCCTTTTCGCGCTCATCGCGGCGGGCATTGCCAAACTCGTGCGCAGGTAAAAGCGGGGGGGGGAGCGCAGGGCCGCTCCCCGTCCTTACGGGAAAGAAAGCTTTCTGCTTTTTGCAAAGAAAAAGCAAAAGGCGGCGCAGGGCAGGGGAGCGGATCGCCCGATTTTTCGGGCAAATGAGTTGACGGAAGGCAAAAAAACAGGTACAATAAACGGGAGAAAAACAAGGCGGACAAAAGCATGAAATTTATCGAATTTACCGTACATACCACCACGGAGGGGAGCGAGCTGATCGCGGACATCTTCTGGAACTACACCAATTACGGCGTCACCGTGTGCGACGTCAACGACATCATCGCTCTGCAGAGCGACAAGCGCACGTTCTGGGACTACATGGACGACGATCTGACGCAAAATCAGAGCGACGTGCTTGTAAAATGCTTCCTTCCCACCGACATCGCGGACGAAAATATCCGCTCCATTCTCGCCGATTTCGAGCTGCTAAAAGAGCGCAGCGCGGGCTTTGTTTCTCTCGGCACGCTGGAAACTTCCCGCCGCGAGATCGAGGGGGACGACTGGATCGACGTGTGGAAAAAGCACTTCCGCCCCCTGCACATCGGCAAAAGGGTGGTGGTCTGCCCCGAGTGGATCCCCTACGAACCCAAGGAAGGGGAAGTCATCGTCACGCTGGATTCCAACATGGCGTTCGGCACGGGCGAGCACGAAACGACGTCCATGTGCCTCGAACTTCTGCAGGAATACCTCAAAGAGGGGGACACGGTGGTGGACGTCGGCTGCGGCAGCGGCATTTTGGGCATTGCGGCGCTCAAGCTGGGCGCCAAGTTTGCGTACATGACGGACATCGACTACGTCGCCGTCAAGAGCGCCACGCACAACTGCGAGCGCAACGGGGTGGCGGATCGGGCCAAGGTGGCGCTTTCCGACCTTCTGGAAAACGCGGACGTGTGCGGCGAAGTGATGACGGCAAACATCACGGCGGACATTCTCTGCCGCCTGTGCGACAGCATCCCCAAAAACCTGAAAGAGGGCGGAACGCTGATCTTGAGCGGCATCATCGCGCCCAAGCTGGAGCAGGTCATCTCCGCGTACGAGGCGGCGGGCCTTACCAAGATCAGGCAGCTGCACAAGGGCGAGTGGTTTGCCCTTGCGTTCAGAAAATAAGGGTACGTACTTAAAAAATGGCAACGATACGCAGATTTTTTGTGGAAAACGTCGGGAAAGAAGCGGTGCTTTGCGGCGACGAATATTCTCACGCCAAAAACGTCTTGCGCCTGCAGGAGGGGGACGAAGTCGTTCTTCTGGACGGCAGCGGGACGGAATACGATGCGATCATCTCCAAAGTGAGCAAGGGCGAAATGCTCTGCACGGTGACGGGGCGGCGGCCTTCGGACAAGGAATGCCGCACGCGGGTGCGCCTGCTGATCGGCGCGCTGAAAGGGGACAAGACCGAACTCGTCGTGCAGAAGGCGACGGAGCTGGGCGTCGCGGAGATCGCGGTGTTTTCCTCGCGGTACTGTTCGGCGTATTTCAGCGAAAACAAGCTGGAACGCCTGCAAAAGGTCGCGCGGGAGGCGGCAAAGCAGTGCCTGCGCGCCACCGTTCCTTCGGTGGAATACTTTGAAAAATTCGAGGACGCGCTCGCGTCCTGCAAGGAGTTTGAAAACAAGCTGTTCGCCTGCGAATTTGCAAAAAAATCGGACGCCGACCTGCACAGTTTACACGGTTCGTGCGCGCTGGTCGTGGGCAGCGAGGGCGGCTTTTCGCCCGAGGAATTTGAAAGGGCGCAGGCCATGGGCTTTGCGGGCGTCACGCTGGGCAGGCGCATCCTGCGCGCGGAGACGGCCGCCATCGTCCTGTGCGGCGCGGTGATGTTTTCGCTGGGAGAGTGGGATACGTGAAAGCCGTCGTGTTTACGTTGGGCTGTAAGGTGAACGACTGCGAAAGCGGTTCGCTCATCCGCGGCCTGCAGGAGCGGGGCTGGGAAGTCTCCGACGAACTCGTCCCCGCCGATCTCTATATTTTAAATACCTGCGCGGTGACGGGCGAAGCGGAAAAAAAGAGCCGCCAGGCCATTGCGCGCGTGCGCGCCGTCGCGCCGAAGGCGCGCATCATCGTCTGCGGCTGCGCCGCAGAGCGCACCCCCGAACTCTTTCTCAAAAAGCAGAACGTACGGCTCGTCACGGGCGCGCGGCAAAAGAGCAAGATCCTCGCCCTTCTGGACGAAGAGGGCGTCCGCCTGGACGAAGAGGACGGGCGTTACGACGAAATGCTCCCGCCCGTGTCCTTAAAGACGAGGGCGTTCGTAAAAATCCAGGACGGGTGCAACAATTTCTGCTCCTATTGCATCATTCCCTACCTGCGCGGCAGGAGCCGTTCGCGCACGGTGGAGAGCGCGGCGGAGGAAATCCTGTCCGCTCCTGCGGAGGAAGTGGTGATCACGGGCATCGACATCTCCTCTTTCCGCGACGGGGAAAAAGATCTTGCCGATCTCCTGCTCGCAGTCAAGGATGCGCCCTGCCGTATCCGCCTGGGGTCGTTGGAAGTCAACGTCGTCACCCCTCGTCTTTTGGACGCGGCGAAGTCCGTGCGCGATTTCGCGCCCCACTTCCACCTCTCTTTGCAGAGCGGTTCGGACGGGGTGCTCAAAAAGATGAACAGGCACTACACCGCCGAGGAATACCTGCAAAAGGTGCAGCTCATCCGCTCGTATTTCCCCGACGCCGTCGTCACCACGGACGTCATCACGGGCTTTCCTACAGAAACCGAGGAGCAGTTTGCGGAAACGTGCGCGTTTGTCAGAAAAGTCGGATTTTCGCAGATCCACTGCTTTTCGTACAGCCGCCGCACGGGTACGAACGCAGCAAAGCTCGCCGAGCTCCCCGCGGAAACAAAAAAGCGCCGCCTGCACGAAATGCTCGCCATTGCGGGGCAGCTGCGCAAGGAATACGAAACAAAGTTTCTCGGCAAAGTTCTCGAACTGGTGCCGGAAGAGAAAAAAGGGGAGTACACCACGGGGTATTCCCAAAACTATATCCGCCTGTATGTGCGCGGCGAAGTGCTGAAAAAGGCGCGCGTCGTTGCCGTTGAGGTCATGGAAGACGGTCTGCTTGCCGTACAAGAAGCAAAAGGAGCTAACTATTGAAAAGTCAAGCAAAAAAAGAGAAAGAATTATAAAAATTTTTGGAGAAAAAAAGAGCACGACAAAAAAGCGGCATAAGCCGCTTACGGATTAAGAAGTTAGTAATCAAGCAGGT
>DXFX01000099.1 GCA_019114245.1 Candidatus Borkfalkia faecipullorum
GCAAAGACGGCGTACGGGCTCCCCCGCCGCATGCCGCTGGGGATCGACAGCAACAAGCTCATCGTGCTCATCGCCGTGCTCGAAAAACGGTGCGGGCTGCCCTTTTACAACCGCGACGTGTACCTCAACGCGATGGGCGGCATCCGCCTCAGCGAACCCGCCGTAGACCTTGCCATATGCGCCGCCCTGGCGAGCGGCTACCGCAACCAGCCCATCGACAAATACACAGCCGTGTTCGGCGAAGTGGGGCTGACGGGCGAAGTGCGCGGCGTTTCCTTTGCGGAAAAGCGGGTAAACGAATGCGTAAAGATGGGTTTTAAGCGCGTACTTTTCCCCGCAAAAAACTTTAAGAGCGTAAAAAAGTTTGAGGACAAAATTCAGCTTGTCCCCGTCCAGTACGTCAATCAGCTGATCAAAAAACTGTTTCCCGAAGAAGAAAAGGCATAAATCATGGGAAGAGCCCGCAAAGCGTTTGCGGGCCCTTCCCCTTTTTCCACCGACGGGAAGCGGCAGGTTTTGCCGCTTCCCGTTTATTTTTCCACGTCTTTTCAAGAATTTGTTGCTAACTTCCCCGTCCGCCGCCCTGTTTCGGGCGGCGGTTTTCTCTCTAAGGAAAACAACCTTACAACCTGCCGAAAAGACAAACTTTTTACCCCTTGCCCCTGCCACTTATACAGATGTTTTGCTCCTTTCCTGTGCGATTCTCCGCCCTGTTCGGTCGGTTTTTCCCTGCCCCGCACGGAATTTCCCCTGCCCCCTATTTGTACTTTTTTCCTGTCCTCCTGATCAAAAAATCCCCCCGTTTCCCTGTTCCGACAGTTTCCCCCTCACATTTTTTTGAAAAAGTTTTCTTATATCCCTTGACAAACCGTGCCTTGCCTGCTATAATACAGTTAATACAGATGATACAGTTGGTACAAGAATTTGCAAAAAGGAGGAGGCCATGGAAATACGGCTGCGCGGGCAGAAAAACATCTGCGACGAAATTGCGGACGAATACGAAAAGTATATCCGCCTGGGCGCACTGCGACCGGGCGAAAAGCTGCCCTCCTGCCGCGCATTGGCGGGACAGCTGGGCATCAATCCCAACACGGTGGAGCGCGCCTTTACCCTATTGGAAGAGCGCGGGCTCATCTACACCCTTCCCAAAAAGGGGGCGTTTGTGTGCGAGCATCTGCGGCCCGACCTGTTAGCGCGCAAAGAGGCGGAAACGCACCTTGCCGCCATGAAGCGGGCGGGGCTGACGCTGGAAGAAGTGATTTCCTTGGCAAAGCAAGTTTTCGGGGAGGAGAAAAAATGATAGAGATCAGATCTCTTTGCAAATCGTACGGAAAAACGCCCGTTTTGCAGGACGTGAACCTGAACATCCCGCAAGGGAGTGTGTTCGGCATGGTGGGCATCAACGGCGCGGGAAAATCCACCCTGCTGAGGCTGATGGCGGGCGTACTGAAGGCGGACAAAGGCGGCGTATGTTACGAAGGGCAGGACGTCTTTGAAAACGAACAGGTCAAGAAAGACATCTTTTTCCTGCCAGACGACCCCTATTATTCCACGGGAACGACGGGGCAGGAGCTGGCGCGGCTGTATTCCGCCTTTTACCGCTTTGACGAAAACATTTTTTCCAGCCGCTGCGAGCTGTTCCGCCTGGACAAAAAGGCGCCCCTGCGCAATTTTTCCAAGGGCATGAGGCGGCAGATGTTTCTTTCCCTGGCGCTTGCTTCGCGGCCGCGCTTTCTGCTTTTGGACGAGGCGTTTGACGGGCTGGACCCGCAGTCCCGCCTGGAATTCAAGCGGGCGCTCATTTCGCTGACCGAGGAGCAGAACTGCACCACCGTCATCGCCTCCCATTCCCTGCGCGAGCTGACAGACATCTGCACGCATTTTGCACTCATTTCGGGGGGACGTGTGGCGGATTCGGGAGATTTACAGGAAAAACTCGGCGCCGTTTACAAGTTCCAGATCGGGCTTCCCGAGGAAGCCTCGCCCGCCCTGATCCCCTTCCCCTGCCTCAAATGCGAGTGCAGCGGCAGGGTGGCGCAGATCATCGTGCGGGGCAATCGGGAGGAGATCGTACAGAAGCTGGAAGCGCTTTCTCCCCTGTTCGTAGAGGAGATCCCCGTGGACTTTGAAGAATACTTCCTCATCGAAGCGGACAAAGGGAGGGAAAGAAAATGAAAAAACAACTTCTTTTTGAAGCAAAGCGCATCCTTCTGCCGCTGATCGTCTTTACCGTGATCGCAAGCGTATTGTATGTGCTTACCGCGCTCAACTCGGATTTTATTTCCGTCAGGTACGATTTCCCCGGAAATGATTACAACAATCCCGTTGAGTACAGCGTTCCCGGCAACCCCATCACCTATATCCCGGCGAGCTTCCTTGCAATATTGTGCTTTATCGTGCCCGTCCTGCAATATTCCTACCACATGAAAAAGCGTTCGGCAGACCTGTGGTACGCCCTGCCCCTTACGCGGACAAAGCTTATGCTTTTGCGCACGCTGGGCGGGCTGGCGCTGGTGCTTCTCCCCTATACCGTCTCTTACTGGCTGGGATTTACCGCCATCGCTTTATCGGAGAATCTGTTCCGACTTTCTGCCTACGTACCCCTGTTTTTTGCCTCTCTCGGCATAGGGATCCTGCTGTACGGCGTCAATTCTTTTCTGTACACGCGCGCCAATACGGTGGGCGACGGGATCGTATTTATGCTGGCATGGATCATCGTCCCCTGCCTCCCCTTTCTCTTCTTTTTGTCGAAAAGCTTTCCCTTTTTGCCGCAAGGCAGCCTGATAGAAAGCCCTATCCTTTGCTCCTCGCTTTCCCCTCTCGGCTGGCTGTTTTCTTATTTCGATACGATCATCCGCGGGACACAGAACACCGTTCCCTATGCCTGGTTCATTTTCGGACTGGGAGCCGCTGCGGGTGCGGCCGCCTATTTCGGGCTGTTTTTCACGGCAAAACGCCATAAGGCGGAAAACGCGGAACAGCTTTCCTCTTCGGCGTTCGGCTATAAGGTGCTCATCCCCTATTGCGTCGCCTTCATCACGGCGCAGATGGATGTCCGCTACGGCAGTTTCGGAATGCCCCTCGTAAGCTTTGCCATGGTTCTGATTGCGGGACTCATCCTCTTTTTCGTGTACAGGCGCTCTTTCCGCCTGAAAAAGAGCGATCTGATCTCGCTGGGCGGCTCCTTTGCGGGAGGACTTGCAGTCAGCCTGCTCTGCGCGGCGATATAATCTGCTCACTCTCCTTTACAAACCCTTTTATACAGAGAGAGCCGCGGAACACTCCGCGGCTCTCTCTGTATGTTATTTTTTGGCTTCCAGCACTTTTCTGTCTATTTTTCCGATCAGGCTGACGGGGAGCCTGTCCTCGAACACGATCTCCTTGGGAACGGCATAGGCGATCAGCCTGCGGCGGCACGCTTCCAGGATCTCCCGTTCTGCAGAGGCGCGGTCGGCGCCCTGCCTGCACTCGACAAACAGCCGTACCACCTGCCCCTTCACCTCGTCGGGAATGCCCACGGCGCACACCTTGGCGACGCCCGCAACGCTGCCTGCCACTTCCTCGATCTCCGAAGGGTACACGGGAACGCCGCTCACCTTGATCATATTTTTGATGCGCTGTTTGAAATACAAAAAACCGTCCGCATCCACATAGCCGTAGTCGCCCGTTTTCAGCCACTTTTCCCCGTCGATGGTGACGAAGGGAGCGCTCTGTTCGTGCAGGTAACCCAGCATGAACTGATCGGACTGCAGAAGAATTTCCCCCACCTCTCCGACGGGGGCCTCCGCACCCTCTTTTTCGATGCGCACCTTTGTCCCCGAAAGCGGGTATCCGATGGAATTTTCCCTGTGATGGGCGAGAGTGTTGACGAGGCAGACGGTCACCGTTTCCGTCAGGCCGTAGCCCACGTACATTCTGGCATGGCTGCCGCCCTTTTCGAGAGCGGCGTTGAAGGAATCGATGAGCGGCTGCGGAACGCTGTCCCCGCCGACGTACACGTCCTTGATATGGGAGAGATCGCCCTGCGTAAAGGTCTTTTCGCCCAGCAGTTTGACGAACATGGTGGGAACGCCCGTCAGAATGTTGGCCTTGCCGCGGATGATCTGTTTTGCACTCATCTTTGCGTTGAATTTGATGCACATGACGTTGGTGCGGCGCATCAGCATACACATGTGCATATTGATGCACAGCCCGAACCCGTGAAAGATCGGCAGAACGTTGTAGAGCGCCGAATAATTCTGCAAAGGCTCGCTGAGGAATTCCTCCGCCTTGGCGCACAGTTTGTTGAACACGAGGTTGTTGTGAACGATGATCTTCGGCTCGCCCGTGGTGCCGCCGCTGGCAAGATAGACGGCGGGCTCGTCCACGCCCCATTCTGCGGCGGGAACGCGGGGATGTCTGCGGTTTTTGAGATATTGCTCGAAGGGAATGTACCCGAACGCCGTGCGCTTGTTAGTGCATTTATAATACGCCTTTGCGACGGCGCCCATGAAATAGGAGCTGTCGCTGACCATCGTGGGAACGCCGAAATCGTAGGAGCCGCACTTGTACAGATCGTACACGAGCAAGAGACAGCTGTCCGTGCGGCGGACGCTCTCTTTTAATTTTTCGGGCGGGAGAAAGGGATGCACGAGATTGACGATCGCGCCCAGCTTGTTTGCGGCGTAATAGAAAAGGAGCGCCGCGGGGGAATTGGGCATACAGAGGGTGACGCACTTCCCCTTGCCGATGGAATATTCCGCCGCGAGGTTGTCCGCAAGCCTGTCGATCCAAAACAGCACCTTTTCAAAGGAATACTTTTTCCCGTAATAGGAAATGGCGGTGCGGACGGTGCTTTCGGAAATATTTTCCAATACGGCACCGTACATAGATGCGTTTTCTGCTAACTGTTTCATGTTGTTTCCTTTTGATTCTTGTCCGAAAAAGTGAGATACGTCCCCTTATTTTTATAACAAAGAGAACAGATAAGCGCCCAGGGCGAAGTACAGCGGAATGACGATCATGTGCGCGACGTAAATGACTGCCGCGTGCCTGCCGATGATGCACATTCCCCGATTCCATGCCCCGTCCAGAGGACGGAACGCGTACTTTGCGGAGGTATGGTAGATGAGTCTGCCGAGGATCCCGCCCGCAAGGACGAGCGCCGACCAGGGCAGAATGGGGAAATAATCGCCCGAACGGAAATAGTAGTTTTTGACGTACAGAAAGACGGAATAGATGTCCTTTTCTGCGTTGGTTGCATTTTGGGGAGAGAAATTCCCCACCACGTCCCAATAGCCGCTCTCATGGGAAAAGCGGGCAAATCCGCCGAAAAACAGCCAGCAAAGGAGGATGAGCCCCACAAGCCCCGGAAGATAGCGGAGCGCCTCCCTTGTAAAGTTTGCCTTTTTGCCCTTGCCCAAAACGGAGCCCACGCTGACCGCCGCCTCGTCGAGAACGGCGTACAGAAGCACGCCCGCGGCGAGCATATGGATGACGCCGAAGCGCACCTGCGCGCCCGGCAAAACCAACTGATCGAGCACGGTGGTGACGGCGGAAATGCCGCCCGCGACGATCGCCAGCGGAATAAACCGACGGAAATTGCCGCGCGTAAGCGTACAGCTGATCCCGCAGATGATGAAAAACGCGGAGACGACGACCAGTCGGATGTTGTTGCGGAAAGCGCTGTTCCAGTACTTTATTGCGACGGGCGCAAGTTCGGAAAGGAAGCTTGTGCCGAACATCTGATTGGCGGAGGGCAGAACGTCCCAGAAACAGTACATACAATGGTCGAACACCATCAGCAGAACGCACAGCCCGCGCACGAAGTCCAGTTCCCAAAAGCGGTACTTTTCCCTGCCGCAATAAGCCGCCACCGTCTGTTTGTATCCGGCGCTGCCCGGATGTTTTGCATTGAAAAAATAACGCATCGTCTTTTTTCAGTTTATCATCAAACGCGCCGCCTGTCAATCAAACGGCGGAATTTGCACGGGGAAAGCCCCTGCGTTGCCTTCATTTTTCAAAAATTTCACACAGAAGAGTTTCCAGTTCGGCAAGGGATGGGCAGGCAAACAGCCTGGTTTTGTACTGCGCACTGCCGCGCGTGCCGCGCAGATAAAAGGCGGTGAGTTTGCGCATCTGCACAAGTGTAAACCTCTCCCCGTACACGGGGAGCATCTCCGCGATCTGCCCGCGGATGGCGGCGGCCTTGTCCCACTGCTTTTCCCCGCCGAGAAGTTCCGTAAAAACGTGCGGATCGTACATCGCCGCCCGCGCCACCATCACGCCGTCCGCGCCCGTCTTTTCCAGCATGGACAGCGCGTCCCCACGCGTAAAGATGCCGCCGTTTGCCACGACGGGAATGCGCACCGCATTTTTTGCCGCGGCAATCTGCGCAAAGTCGGGTTCGCCCGCATAGTACATATCCCGCGTTCTGCCGTGCACGGTGATGAGGTCTGCCCCCGCGCCTTCGCACAGCTTTGCAAACTCTGCGGCAAAGGTCTTGCCCCGTTCCAGCCCGATGCGAAACTTGACGCTGACCGTCTTCCCGCTCTTTTTACAGGCGGAAATGATGCGCTCCGCCAGGGGAAAGTTTGCAAGGAGGGCGCTCCCCTCCCCGTTTTTGAAAACTTTGGGGACGGGACAGCCCATGTTGAGATCGACCGCGGCAAAGGGCGCAAGATCCTCGCTTTCGCAGGCGGCGCGCAGGATGTCGGGGTCCGAACCGAACAGCTGCACGGGGGTATTCTCTTCCCCGTCGAAGGTGTGCAGCAACAGCCTCGTCGCCTCGCTGTTGTACAAAAGCCCCTTGGCGCTGACCATTTCCGTAAAGCAGAGCCCCGCGCCGAAAGAGTAGCACAGCTTGCGGAAAGCGAAATCCGTGTACCCCGCCAGCGGCGCCAGAAACAGATTGTTGCGCGCGCTCACGCCGCCGAAAACAAGTTTTTGTCCGAGTTCAGCCATTGCGCTTTGCCCTTTCGTAATAGGCCCAAAGTTCGTCCGCGCTCATGTCCTGCATTTTCTTTCCGTCCGCGAGGATGAGCTCCTCCGTGCGGCAGAAGCGGCGGATAAACTTTTTCGTGCTTTCGGAAAGCGCTTCCTCGCAGTCGGCGCCCGCAAGCCTGCCCACATTGACGGCGGAAAAGAGCAGATCGCCCGTCTCTTCCGCAATGTGCGCCTCGTTTTTCTCGCGCAGAGCGGCGAGGAGTTCGCCCAGCTCCTCCGTCACTTTTTCCGCCGCCTGGGAGACGTCCTTGAAATCGTACCCGAACTTGGCGGCGCGCTTTGCCACTTTCTGCGCGCGCATGGCCGCAGGCAGGTTTTTGGGAACGTCGCACACGGACTGCGAACCCGTCGTCTGTCCCTTTTCTTTGAGTTTGTTTTTGTCCCAAACGGAGAGGGCGCTCGCCTCGTCCGTCGCCTTGTCCTTTCCGAAAATGTGGGAGTGGCGAAAGATGAGCTTTTCGCACACGGCGGAGAGAACGTTGTCCACGGTAAACGCGCCGCGTTCCTCCCCCAAAACGGAATGGAACACGCCCTGCATGAGCACGTCGCCCGTTTCTTCCACGATCTTGTTATCGTCCTTGCTGTCGATGGCGTCCACCAGCTCGTACGCCTCTTCGATCATGTTTTTGCGGATGCTCTCGTGCGTCTGGGCGCGGTCCCACGGGCAGCCGTTCGGCGCGCGCAAAAGGCGCAGGATCTCCACGAGGTCGTCAAAATCGAAGCGCGTCTTTTTCAGGAGCGGGATCTTGTCCAGCACGAGCACGCAGGAGCTGTCGTATGCTTTCTGGCGGTCGAGCTCGTAAAGCTTGATTTTTTTCGCCTTGCCGCCGCGCACGAAAAAGGCGTCCGCCTCGTCGCCGAACAGGTCGCACAGGCGCAGTTTTACGTCGCCCGCCACGAGGTCGCAGTCGACGTCGTACACGGCAAGCGGCAGGCGCAGGCGCGCCCCGCCCCCGCTGTACGCGGAGACCGCCGTGCGGTCGCAGGCGGAAATCTTTGCGGCCGCAAACGCCGCGTCCGCCTTGGAAACGCCGCAAAACACCCGCGCGTCCTTTTTCTTTCTGAGAAGGATCTGCGCGGAAACGTCCTCGGCGACGCTGCCGTCCACACAGTACACGACGTCCCCCTTTTCCGCCTCTTCCGCCACGGCGGCGGCGAGCTTTTTGTTGAGGGTATCGAAGTTGCGGCAACTCTCGTATATGTAGTCGAGCGTGGCGCAGGGCGCGCCCGACGAGAGGATCGCCTGCGCGGCGGGCGTTTCGCCCGTGCGCAGGATGACTTTTGCACCGCTTGTGACGGCATTGTAAGCTCCGCGGGACAAGTCCTCAGGACTGCATCCCAGCCCGACGATGGTGAGCATGATGGTTCCTCCGTGTGAATTGCAGTTCCTGCGCGGAAAACGCACGCAGCAGCACGGCGAGGGCGAGATAGATGAGCGCCGCCGCGCACAGTGCGAGCAGAACGTGTACCCTTGCCGCCGCCGCGGCGCAGAACACGGCGGCGGCGGACATTGCGGAAAACTTGAAAAAGTACGCAAGGACTGCGATCCTGTTTTTTCTTTCCCTTATACTATATAACAAATCGGCGGCGAGTGCAACAAAATAACACCCGATTGCGGCATAAGCCGCGCCGAGAACGGAAATTTGCGGAAATTGCAGGAGCACAAACTCCGCAACGAGTTTGAAAGCGACCGCCGCCGTCATGGCAAAGGCGGCGATCTTGGGTTTTCCCCTGCCCGTCAGGCAGGCGGCGAGCGTCTGCACGCAGGAGAGAAAGACGGCGGTGAGTGCCAGGGCGCGCACGAGAGAGGCGAGCGTTTCCCCTTCCGCGCCCGTCACGGACGAAAACAAAAAGGAAGTGACGCCCGACGGGAAGGCCAGCAAAAACGCCGCCGCGGGCAGGGAGAGAAAGAGGGTGCATTTGAGGGCAAAGAGCGTGCGCTCCTCCGCTTCCCGCAAGAGCCCTTTGGACTGACAGGCGGACACGGCGGGAATGATGGCCGCGGCGATACCGTAGCACACGGAAACGGGCAGATTGACCAGCGTTGCCGCCGCCCCCGCGTACAGCCCGTACAGAGCGGTGGCGTTGGAGGCGTATCTTCCGACCAGCCGCACGATGAGAATGCTGTCCAAAAGGTTGGAAAGGGGCAGAAGTCCCGCCGCAACGGTGACGGGGATCGTCACCCTGAGCAGCTGTTTTGCACGCAGATCCTGCACACGTTCGCGAAAAAGCGGACGTTTGGTGCGCTCTCCCCACGCCAGAAAAGCCAAAAGAAGGCAAGCGGCAAACTCGCTGAACGTGACGGACGCCAGCGTCCAGGCGACCGCTTTGAACGGTTCGCCGCGGAAAGCGCGGGCAAAGAACAGGCCGAGCGCCACCTTGACCGCCTGTTCGCAGATCTCCGAAAAGGCGGTGGGGAAGAAGTTGCTCTTGCCCTGGAACCAGCCGCGCAGGCAGGAGAGCACGGACACGAAAAACACCCCGGGCGCCAGGGCGCGGTAGGCGGCGACAGCGCCGATTTCCCCCTGCGCCGCGCTCATGGCGGGCGCAAGCAGAAACATCAGCGCGCTGCCGCAAAGCCCCACCCCCGAAAACAGGAGCAGGGATTTGAAGAGCACCGCGCGGCTCTTGGCATGATCTCCCCTGCTCTCCGCGGAAGAGACGATGCGCGCCAGCCCCGAAGGGATGCCCGTTGCGGATACGGTGAGCAAAAGACAATAGAGAGGGTACACCATCTGGTATACCCCCATTCCCTCGCCGCCGAGAATATTTGTGAGCGGGATCCTGTAAAACGCGCCCAGTATTTTTGCCGCGATCCCGCCGACGGAAATGATGATCGCGCCCTTCAAGAAATTCTGTTTCATATGTAGAAGGGGTTTCCCCCTTCTCACAGGAACTGGTTGGCAAGAATGTCCGCCGTCAGCCTGCAAAGTTTTACGGCGCTCGCTTCCATATGTGCGCCCTCTTCCGCCGACAGCAGGGAAACGGCGCCCAGGCAATCGCCGCCCGCCACGATGGGAACGATGATCTGCGCCGTGATGTTCATGTCCGCACCCTCGGCGAGAGGCACGATGTCTCCCCCTTCCGCAAGGTTGGCGATGTAACTGCGGCGCTCCTTCATCACCTGTTCGAGGCGGGAAGAGATCTGTTTTCTCGCAAGCTCCTTTCTCCCCTCCCCCGAAGCGTACAGAATTTCATCCGTATCGCAGATGACGGCAAGGCAGCCGCTCAGATCGCTCAGCGAACGCGTGGTCCCTTCCGAAAATTTTTCCAGCGTGGCGATGGGAGAATATTTTTTCAGCATCAGTTCGTCGCGGTCGGTAAAAATTTCCAGCGGATCGCCGTCCTTGATGCGAAGCGTGCGGCGGATCTCCTTGGGGATGACCACGCGCCCCAGTTCGTCGATTCGCCTTACAATACCCGTAGCTTTCATACTTTCCTCCAAATGTGCGCTTGTTGCGCGTCAAAAAAAGTATGAGGCAAATTTTTGTTTTTATTCCACCCTTTGCCGACCCCGCCTTCCGCGCAAAAGCGGCCCCCCTGACAGGGAGCCGCTTCTTTTAAAACTGTGAGATCAGGCGCAGATAAAAATGCACCGTCCTGACGATCTTTTCCAGGGGGATCTTTTCGTCGTTGCCGTGGATGCTTGCGCGCTCCTCTTTGGAGAGCGCCATCGCCGAAAAGCGGTACACGTGGTCGGAGATCTCTCCGTAATGGCGGGAATCGCTGCACGCCAGCATCAGATAGGGCGCCACGATCGCCTCTTTCCACGTCTGGGAAACGGCTTTTTTCATCATCTCCCACGCCTCGCCCTGCGTTTCGGAAACGTTGGAAGGGTCCATGCCGTACACCACTTCCACTTTGATGCCGTCGCCGACCCTCTTTTTCAGGTAATCGACGCAGCTTTGCACGCTTTCGCCGCACATGATGCGCAGGTTTGCCACCATTTCCGCATAGGGCGGGAGGACGTTCATGCCCTTGCTGCCGCTCATCTGCGTGAAGGCGACCGTCGTGCGCATGAGGGCGTTCAGTTCGCCGCCGCTCTTTTTGCAGAGCCCGTCGAGCGCGCCGCGGAAAAGCCCCAGGTTTGCAAAGATCAGCCGATACACGAAGGAAGAGTGCCTGCCCAGCGTATCGAAAAGTTCTTTGGCGGGTTTGGAAAGGCGGGCGGGGAAGGGATGATCTTCCACGGCGGAACACGCCTTGCTGAGCTTGCCCACCGCCGTATGCGGCGGCGGCGCGCTGGCATGGCCGCCCTTGCCCTCCACCGAAAAGCGGACGTTGCACAGCCCCTTTTCGGCAATGCCGATGAGCGCGCAGGGCGCGGAAACGCCGGGGAACACTTTATCCACCACGGCGCCGCCCTCGTCGCACACCAGTGCGGGGCGGATGCCCTTTTCCTGAAAATATTTTACAATGGTGGGCGCGCCCGTACCGTTTGTTTCCTCGTTGCCCGAAAAGGCGAGGTAAATGTCGTTCTGCGGGACAAAGCCCTGCCCGATCAGCGTTTCCGCCGCCTGCATCACGCCGTTGAGCGTGCCTTTTGTATCCAGCGTTCCCCTGCCCCAGAGGACGCCGTCCTCCACAAGTCCCGCAAAGGCGGGCTTTTGCCAGAGAGACTGCTCCACGGAGACAACGTCGTAATGCGCCATCAGAACGCGGCAGACGGAAGAGTCCTTCCCCTTCCAGCGAAAGAGCAGGGAACGCTTTCCGAGCTTCATAAATTCGCACACGCGATGCACGTTGGGGAAATGGCGGGGCAGAAGCTGTTCAAACTTTTCAAACTCCGCGTCGTCCTCTTTACTCTCGTCCGTGTCCGAAACCGTCTTGCAGCGGATCATCTCCGCGAGGTCGGAAATCGCCTTCTGTTCGTCGCACTGTACGGGAAAATCGGAATACGTCTTTTCTTTTTTTGGACGAAAGCGCAGGGCGCGGACGACGGGAATGCCGATGAGGACGAGCACCGCCACAACCGCAATGACAACATACAGCCAGGTCATTTCGTTTCCTCCCCGCTGCCGTTTTCCTGCGGCTGTTCCTGCGCCGTGCCGATCTCGCCCAGCCAGCCCTTTTTATACATGATGCGGGAGGAAACGAGCGTGACGATGACGCCGACGGGGACCATCACGCCGATGAGCGTTCCCGCAAGATCGCCGCTGCCCGTGGCGTAAGAGGAAATGATGAATACGAGCAGCATGAGCACGCAGGGAATGACGGAAATTTTCCAGTTTTTGGAGATATACACGACCGCCATGCCGCCGAACAGGGCGGGCAGAACGTTATCGAACGCGGGGGCGAGCGTCTCGTTTTCAAAGACGGGAGTCAGAAAGGAGATGAGCACCACGCCGAGCACGAGGATGAGCATGGTGACGATGGAAGAGACGGCGATAGAAATGGTGGAGACGATCTCCGCTTCCTCCGTCCCCTTTTCCACGCCCGCCTGTTCCATGCAGTTGAGCGCGCAGGGAACTTTGAGGTTGGAAAGATTCCCCGTCACAAAGCCGAGGTAGGTTCCGCCCGAACCCAGCATGGGCGTGTAGGTAAAGGTCTCCACGGCGCCCACGACGCAGTACAGGATGATGATGGAAGCGCCCGAAGCGAACAGGCCCCAATCGATGGACGCGCCGAAAATGACCAGGCACACGAAGGGATAGGAGAGAATGAGCAGGGCGGCGATGAGGCCCCAGATCCTGCCGTAAAGGTGCGTATTGTCGTCAAAAGAACGAAGCTGTTTCATTGTCTTTCCTCCTTTAACCCAAGAGCATGGTGATGGGGACGGCGGAGACCATGCCCACGATGATACAGAACGGGAGCGCGTAATCGTTGATCCAGCGCCATTTTGTGACCTTTAAGAGAAGTCCGCACAGCGCCATGACGATGGCGGACACAAAGAACACCAGCACGGGGATCCAGCCCGAACCGCCCTCCCCCACGCCGCCGAACACGTAGCCGAGGAAGGCAGAGATCATACCGAGGAAGAGCGCCGTCATAAAGATCTCGCCCCATTTTTTGTCCTTTGAGCGCATTTTCATCAGGCCGCGCTGAATCTTTTTGCCCGTGATGAGGGGCAGAAACATGGAGACGAGCATACCGCAGGTCATCACGAGTGCGACGGTGACGTATGCCGTGGCGTCTGTCACGTTGCCCTGAAAGATGTTGGCGGCGATGGTTTCGTAACTGAAACTGCCGATGACGGACAGGCGCAGCCAGGGCAAGGGAATGCCGAGTTTTTGCGAGAGCGCGACGATGCCGACGAGAATGGCGACGGCGGGAGCGACGGTAAACACGCCCGCACGGACCATCGTCTTGTTGAGCACCTGTCTGGACATTCCGATCTTTACGCCGCGGCGGTAAGCCCGCACGAGGAAGAACACGGCCTGCGCGACGACGACGGCGAGGATGATGCCGACGATGACGTACAGGACGGGCGCATTTCTGTCGAACTGCGCCGCATTGAGTTGCAGGATCATAGCATTACTCCGTTGGTGGATTTGCGCATTGCGCTTTCTTTCAGTATAGCATAAAAATACATTTCTTTCAAGTTTATTGCAGATTTTCCCCTTAAAAAACGCATAAAATATTGAATTATGCAGACGTATGCTGTATAATGAAGGCAGCGAGGTCAGGAAAATGGCGGGATACAGCGAACTTATCAAAAATTTTGAGCGCGTGCGCGCGTACATACGCGAATTTTACGTTTACGGTTGCAAGGGCCGCGAAGAGGCGGCCAAAAAGAGCGCACGCACCTACGACAACGAAAAGCGGCGCATCGAAAGCTGGCTGCGCGAATACATGGGCGCGCGCAGGGACAGGGAGGGAAAGACGGTTTTCCTCTCTCTGGACAGCCGCAGGGCGGCGGAAAACCCCTTTTTCCGCGCCTTTGCCGCCAAGAGTTTTACCGACGCGGACATCACCCTGCACTTTTTGCTGTTCGACATTCTCCTCGACGGCGAGCGCACGCAGGCACAGCTGACGGAGGAGATCTCCTCGCGGCTGAACGCCTTTGACGAACCCCTCCCTTTTGACGAATCCACCCTGCGCAAAAAGCTGGGCGAATACGCGGACAAGGGGCTCCTTCGCAAGCGCACGGAGGGCAGGCGCGTCCTCTATTCCCTGCCGCCCTCGCCCGATCTTGCACCCCTTCGCGCGGCTCTGGAATTTTTTTCGGAAACCGCCCCTTTGGGAGAGGCGGGCGCTTTCCTTTTGGACAAACTGCCGAGCCGCCCCTCCCCTTTCCGCTTCAAGCACCACTATGTGACGGGCACCCCCGACGACGAGATCCTGCTTTCCCTCTTTGAGGCGATGCGCGATAAAAAGCGCGTCCTTTTGCACAAGACCAGCCGCAAAAAGGAAAACGAATGCACCGTCGTCCCCCTGTGCGTCGGCGCGGGCGTGCAGAGCGGCAGGCGGTACCTTTTCGCCTGGGAACCTGCTCACAAAAGCTTCCGTTCTTTCCGCCTGGACTTTATTTTGCGCGTAAAAGCGCTGGACGTATGCGAAAATTTTGACAAACTGCGGGAAAAGTTCAACCATATCCGACCGTATATCTGGGGCGCTTCGCTGGGAAGAAGCAGCAAAAAGGAGCTTGTACAATTCACCCTGAAGATCGAAAAGGGAGAGGAATACATTCTGCGCAGGCTCCTGCGCGAACGGCGCGGCGGGAGCGTGGAACAGACGGGCGAAAACGAATGGACCTTCCGCGCGGAAGTATTTGACAGCGAGGAAACGCTGGGCTGGATCCGCACCTTTACGGGGCGCATCCTTTCCCTCGACTTTTCCGACAGGACGGTGGAAAACAAATTCAAAGAGGATCTGCGGGCGATGTACCGCCTGTACGGATTGGAGGAATGATGCAGCTGTTTGACGAAGTGTACGGCGCCTATTACACCGCCGTGGCGCGCATATTGGAAGAGTCGCTGCGCGCGCCGCTCACCCGCGCGCGCATGAAAGAGATCTGCGACAAAGAGGCGTTTGCGGAAAGCTTTCTCACCATTCTCCCCGCCCTGGAAACGGGAGAATGGCAGCTGATAAAGGACGGCGTTCCCCTCTTGCACCATCCGCCCGTCCTGCCGCCGACCAGATTGCAGCTGTGCTGGCTGAAAGCCATCTGCGCAGACAAAAGGTTCCGCCTTTTCTGCGACGCGCCGCCCCTTGCCGAGGATCCCTCTCTCCCGCCCCTGTGGACGGAAGAAGATTATTTTGCCTTTGACAAATACGCGGACGGGGACAATTACGGGGACGAACAGTACATAAACAATTTCCGCGCCCTGCTGCGCGCCATCGGGGAGAAAAAGCAGACGTTCATCGAGTACCGTATGCGGGACGGAAGTTATCATTGGCTGCGGTGCAGTCCGTACGCGCTGGAATACTCGGAAAAGGACGACAAATTCCGCGCCTGCGTTTCGGGGATCCGCAAGATCCGCTATCTCAACCTTGCACGGATGCGCAAAGTGACCGTGACGGAACGGGAAGCGGCGCCCCCGCGGGAACAGCCCGCGCGCGAACAGCTTGTTTTTTCGCTGACCGACCGGAGAAACGCCCTCGAACGCGCTCTGACGCATTTTGCGCACTTTGAAAAGGAAGTGGAACGCACGGGCGACGGGGAATATTCCGTTCGGCTGTACTATGACGAGGAGGACGAAACGGAAGTGCTCATCCGCGTCCTTTCCTTCGGGCCGATGATCCGCGTGCTGGCGCCCGAAAAATTTCTGAATCAGTTAAAAGAACGCCTGAACAGGCAGAAAAGTTGCGGGATCAGATGATCTCGCAACTTTTTTTCCGTGATTTTTGCATTTTTTTGCCATATAATGTCAATGTAACGTGACCAACGCGGGCGCCTGATGCGGCGCCGCGGTGCGCGGGGCAATGCCGAAGCGTATGCCGGGAACGTTGCCGGGAAAGCGCAAATGCGCGGCTTTCCGTAACAAAGGTTCAACTCCTTTGCTTTGCCATGGTTTGGCGAATCTCCTGTTAAGAGATCTGAATGATATGCGCACAGCATAAAAATGCGGCTCGCCGCAAATTCCTTGTAGGAGTTAACCTGCCAAAACGGGTCACGCGTTATCCGCTCCTTCCGCTTCGGCGGAACAGGCGGACAAACGCAACGGGGGCGAACGCCCTGCCGGGATCGGGATACCGCAGTTACGAACGGTGCGCCGCGGCCATCTGGCCCCCGCCGCCGCAAGGCGCTGCTCAACGGTTCCGCCGCGCCGTCCGCGCGATCCGTTTTAACCGAAAAATACATTGTAAGAGGTGAAAAAATATGAAAATGATCATCCATGAAAACGAACGCGGCCTGCTCTTTGTCAAGGGCAAATTTGTCAAGTGCCTCGGCGCGGGAACGTACCGCGTTCCCCGCCGCGGAGAAATAGAAGTTGTGCGCGCCGCGGGCGAGCTCCTCTCCGCGCACGCAAACACGGACACCCTGCTCTCCGACCCCGTCCTTTACGAACAGACGGAGCGCGTCACCGTGTCCCCGTTTGAAGCGGTCATCCGCCTGCAGGACGGAGCTTTCGACTGCGTCGTCTCCGCGGGCGAGCACCTCTTCTGGAAAGAGGGCGGCTCCTTCCTCCGCTTTGACACTTCCTCTGCGGAAATCACGGCGGACGTTCCCCTTGCCTTCGTGGAAAAGTGGGCGCCTTTCCTGCTCGTGCGCACGGAAGTGAAGGACGGCGAGATGGGCAAGCTCTATTTCGACAACAAGTTTGTGCGTATGCTGGAACCCGGCAAATACCTTTTCTGGGCAAACGGCACGCAGATCTCCGTCAAGACCTACTGTATGCGTCCGCAGCTTGTGGACGTGGGCGGACAGGAGATTCTGACGCGCGACAAAGTGGGAGTGCGCATCAACTTTACGTTCTGCTACCGCCTGACGGACGCCGAGCGCGCGCAGGACGCTTCCGACATCCGTTCCCTGCTGTACACGACGGCGCAGCTTGCCCTGCGCGGCGCGGCGGGAACCTATTCGCTGGACGAACTTCTGGAAAAAAAGGACGAACTTTGTACATACGTACAGGAAAAACTGGAACGCGCCGCCAAGGATCTGTTTGCCGAGATCTGTGAAGCGGGCGTGAAGGACATCATCCTGCCGGGAGAGATCCGCGACATCATGAACACCGTTCTCGTTGCCGAAAAGCGCGCGCAGGCAAACGTGGTGACGCGCCGCGAGGAAGTTGCTTCCACGCGTTCCCTGCTCAACACGGCGCGCCTGATGGAAGAGAACCCTACCCTTTACAAGCTCAAGGAGCTTGAATACATCGAAAAAATCTGCGAGCGCGTGGGCAACATCTCCCTTTCGGGCGGCGACTTCGTCGAACAGCTGAAAGACGTTCTGCACCTGCGCAAAGGAGGCAAGACATGATCGAAATACGCGGACAGTACACCTCCGCAAAAATATTTTCGGATACCGTCGAGGGCGCTGCCCTCGACCAGATCCGCGCGCTGTGCGACCTGCCCTTTGCGGCGGGCGCACGCGTCCGCGTGATGCCCGACGTACACGCGGGGGCGGGCTGCGTCATCGGCTTTACCGCCGACATACGCGACTCCGTCATTCCCAACATCGTGGGCGTGGACATCGGCTGCGGAATGCGCACCGTCCTTCTGGGCAAGGGAACGTTCGACTTTGAAAAGCTGGACGAGGCCGTCCGCCGCTATATTCCCGCGGGCATGGACGTGCATGAAGGGCGCATTGAGCGCTTCCCTGCCCTGCAGCAGCTGCACTGCTACCGCGATTTAAAGAACAGCGGGCGGCTCGAACGCAGCCTCGGCACGCTGGGCGGCGGCAACCACTTCATCGAAGCGGACAAGGACGACGATGGAAACTTTTACCTCGTCATCCATACGGGCAGCCGCAACCTCGGCAAGCAGGTGGCAGAACTGCACCAGAAGCTTGCGATAGACCTGTGCAGCGGCAAGGGAGATCTGTTTGAAGCCCGCCGCGAACTCATCGCCCGCTATAAGGAAGAGGGACGCCGCACTCAAATCCAGGCAGCGCTTGCGGCTCTGGAAGCGGATTTTGCGGCACGTACCCCCGATTTCCCGCCCGCGTTGTGCCACCTGACGGGGCGCTGGCGCGACGAATATCTGGACGACATGCGCATCTGCCAGCAGTTTGCGCGCCGCAACCGTGAGCTCATCGCCGAAGTTCTGCTCAGGCATTGGCTGGGTGCCGACGCAACGCAGTTTGAAACGTTTGAAACGGTGCATAACTACATCGACCACGATTCAGGCATCATCCGCAAGGGCGCCGTTTCCGCAAAGAAGGGAGAAACTCTGCTTATCCCCATCAACATGCGCGACGGGAGCCTGCTCTGCACGGGCAAGGGAAACGAGGACTGGAACTGTTCGGCGCCGCACGGCGCGGGGCGCCGCTATTCGCGCATGAAGGCGCGCGAACTGTTTTCCGTGGAGGACTACGCGCGCGAAATGCAGGGAATTTACACGACTTCCGTCTCCGCGGACACGCTGGACGAATGCCCGATGGCGTACAAGGACATGGACGAGATCCTCGCCAACCTCGAACCCACGGCAGCCGTACAGAAGATCATCCGCCCCGTTTACAACTTCAAGGCGGGAGAGTAAAAAACGCACCCGACCGCGGTCGGGTGCGCAAAGCGCTTTCTGAAAAATACAGGGGCGGGAGATGCTTTCATCTCCCGCCCCTTGCCTTATATCTCCCCCTCTGAAAGGCCTGCGCTTGCACCCGGCAAAGCCCTGTCCTTTATCTGAGCATCGCCAGTCTTGCCGCACCGCAAAGGCCCGCGTCGTTGCCGAGGCTCGCCGTTACGATCTGCACGGGCGCGTATTTGACGCCGCCGTAAGCGAGAGAATTTACCTTTCTCTTTAAAGGCCTGATCAGTTTCTCTCCCTGCGCGCACACGCCGCCGCCCAGCACGATCGCCTCGGGACGAAACACGTTGACGAGGTTCGTTACCCCTTCCGCAAGGTAGCGGATGTAGTTTCTGACCACCTTTTCCGCCGTCTTGTCCCCTGCGTCCTTGGCGTCGAACACGGTTTTGCCGTCCACTTTTTCCAGATCGTTTTCGCACAGTTTCCACAAAAGGCTGTCCATGTCCTTTTGCATGGCGCGCTTTGTCTGATTGACGAGCGCCGTTGCCGAAGCGTAAGCTTCAAAACAGCCCCTTCTTCCGCAGGTGCATTTTTCGCCGCCCATGCGGATGACTTCGTGACCGATCTCCGCGCCTGCGGACTTGTTTCCTTCAAAGATCTTTCCGTCGATGATGATGCCGCCGCCGACGCCCGTTCCCAGCGTGATAAAGACCATGCTCTGATAATCCTTGCCCGCGCCGCAGAAGTTTTCGCCCAGCGCCGCCGCGTTTGCATCGTTGGTGATGTAGGTGGGCAGTCCCAACCGCTTTTCGATCTCCCTGCACAGCGGTACATTTTCCCAACGGATGTTGTTGCTGTACACGATGACGCCGTTTTTGCTGTCGACGGTTCCGGGTGCGCCGATGCCCGCCGCCTTCACGTCCTCTTTTTTCAGCCCCGCGCGGGAAATGAGCTGCTTTGCAAACTCCGCCATGTCCGCGGCGATCTCCGTATAAGGCCTGCCGTTGCCCGTGGGAATTTTGTCCTTGATCAGAATTTTCCCCTGCTCGTCCACAATGCCGCACTTGACAAACGTGCCGCCCAGATCGATGCCGATATAGTAACTCATGCTTTCCCCTCCGTCGTCAGAACGATCTCCGCCTTTCCTTCCAATGTAAACTTCTCGCCGCAGGGAACAAAAAAGCTGTCGCCCGCTTTAAAAGGTTTTCCGTCCGCTTTTCCCTCCCCTTTGAGAACGTTGATCGCCGTAAAGGAAATTTTATTTTCTTCCGAATATGTCCCGTCCAGATCCAGCAGGCGGCACCCGAAATACTTGCAGCCCGTAAGGCGCCGCATTTTTCCGCCCGCAACGGCTGCGAACGTCCCCGTATTCGTATGGTCTTCAAACGCCTTGAAATTGATGACGTCCACTGCCTTTTCCACATGGAGAGGGCGAAGTTTTCCGTCCGCGCCCTTGCGGTTATAATCGTACACGCGGTAGGTCACGTTGCTGCTCTGCTGCACTTCGCAAATGACGCAACCCGCGCCGATGGCGTGCACCGTCCCCGCCTCGATGAGGAAGCAATCCCCTTCCTTGACGGGAATAAAGTTGAGGAGCTCCTCCACCGTGCCGTCCTTGACTTTGGCGAGAAACTCCGCTTTGTCCGTATCCCGCTTGAAGCCGCAGTAAATGCCCGCACCCTCGTCCGCGCCGAGAATGTACCACATTTCCGTCTTGCCGTTGTCCTTTTCCACGCGGCGGGCATATTCGTCGTCGGGGTGGACCTGCACGGACAGATTCTGTGCCGCGTCTATGTATTTGATGAGCACGGGGAAAGGCGAACCCGCCTTGTCCACCGCCTGCGGATCTTTGGCGAGATAGTCCGCCAATGTTCCGCCTTCCCAGGTGCTCAGCCCGTCGGGATGGACGGACACTTCCCAGCTTTCGCTCATCTTTTTGCCGCCGTTGTCGCGGCCGTACATCTTGCCGAATTTCATGCCGCCCCAAAGGTAATCCTTGAGAACGGGATTTAATTTTATCATTTTCTCTCCTTGCCGAATTTTGCAGCTTTCCCTGAAAGCAGGGATATTTTTATTCCTGAAAGCAGGGATATTTTTATTATAGCAAAGAAAGAAAACTTTTGCAAGCTTCGGGGAAAAATCGGAATGAGAAAATCAGCCCTGTTTGCGGCAGATCATCTCCCAAAGCGCCTGCGCCGAATGAAAGTTTGCGGGAACGATGTCCGCAGGGGAAAGGGTGATGCCGAACGCATCCCCGATTTCCGCAACGATCTCCATGATGTCCAGAGAATCGAGAATTCCGCTGCCGATAAGGTCCTGTTCGTTTGCAAAATCCACGTCCGGTCTGATCTCTTTTAAAATCGATAAAAGTTTTTCCATGTCTGTTTACTCCTTTTGATTGATCTGACTTGTTTTGATAAAATCGCGCAGAAGGGTGAGCGTTTCCCCTTCTCTTTGATAAACGCGCGGCAGAGGTCTGCTGAGAAAGAGGGAGATCCCCTCCGTCACCGAGTATGCCCCCGCTTTGGAAAAGACGAGCACGTCCCCCTCTTTCGCCCCCGTCAGGGGCAGGTTTTTGACGAGGACGTCCGCCGTCGTGCAGAGGGAACCGCACACCGTCCATTCCTCCGCCCCGCCCGACTTGCGCAAGTCGTTGAGAGCGGTGTTGCGCACGATCCTGCACACCCACGCATAGCCGTTGCTGCCCGCGCGATTGCCGTGGATTCCCTTGACGATCTTGACAAAGCTTTCCTGCACAACGTCCTCTGCCGCGTGCCTGTCCCGCACGACGCCGTTGGCGACGAAGAGCATCGTCCTGCCCATGAGCACGTACAGCGTTTCCACGCCCTCGTCCTGCCCCTTTCTGATCTGCTCCAGCGCGTATTCTATTTTTTCCCGTGCCTGTAGATCCATAGCGCCTTTCTTTTGTGAAGTATTTTCCCACATTATACCATAACTTTTTTTGTTCTGTAAAGCGCGGACGCCGCTTTTGCGCGGCCCCGCGCGCGCAAAAAACGGGGAGCCCTTTTTGCTCTTCCCATAGGGATTAGACAGAATCATTCATAAAACTCGACTTGTGAAAAGCCGAGTTTTCTTTTGCTCAAAAAAACTTGACGCATCTATTGTTTTTTAATATAATAAATGCGTTGAAAAAAATTTAACCGAGAAGTATTATCTATGTTTTTTACAAAACCGACGTATGAAGAAATCAAATTGCCATTTAGATCCATTGATGATCCGGCTGATTTGGAATTGGGGTGGATCAATCTAGAAGCATACGGGAATGTTTTCGGGAAAACTAAATATTGTTACGCGTGGTATGAGCTGAAAAGCGCCAAAATGTACAAAAATGGAGACTTTGAGCAGATGATTGAATTGCTGAAAAATTCCAAAGATAAAACGGTAAAAGTCATAATAAAGTTGAAAAAAGGCGTGCCGAAAGACTTTAAGATAGATGTAAACAGTTTAGCAGAAGTTTACTGCGATGAGCGATTCACGGCTTTGTCATTATTGGGTTGGGGATTTAACGACAAAAGCTACAAAGAATTATCTTCCCGATAATAAATGTCAATTTGTCAGGTTGGCGAGTTTTGCGGATAAACACATTCAGGATACAGCACACTCTACTTTGCTTAGCAAATCGTGTGCTTGCAACGCAAAAATCAAAAGGATAACGAAATTTTTCGTTATCCTTTTATTTTGTCCGGAAAATCCCTATAGAACCTGCGCCCTTTTTGCTCCCCGTTTTTTTCTGATGTCTTTGCCGCGGCCTCAGATGCTGTACACCGCGCCCGAAAAGAGAGAGGTCCCGTACGTGTCCGTCAGAATAAACCCGAAAGGTCTGTCCACGACAAACTCCTCCCTCACCGTCTCATACATCTCGGCAGATTCTGCCCCGCCGGCTGCAACGGTGACCGCCGCGCCCTCTATTCCCTTCCTGTCGACGGTCAGGTCTGTGACGTGCTGTATCTTATAACAATAGGCGTTTCCCCGCTCCATGCTCTCCCTTTCCATCAGGGAGGTGAGATCGCAGGCGGCCCCGTCAAACAGTTTTACTATCCCGAAAGAGCGCAGAATGCCCGCCACGTCCCGATCGAACGAGGCGTGAAATTCGGGGAAAATACATCTCGTTTCATAGCGGATCTTATTTTCCTCGTCGATCGCGTTGTAATCCCTGCATCCGCTGACGGCGGCAATGTTTTCCTCCGTAAAGACCTCCGAAAGGGTGTAGCCCTCTTTCGGCACAAGAAATTTGATGGAAAAGCCCGCATTGGTGGAGGTATAAAAGGTAGAAAAAGTTTCCCCTTCCCATACCCTGCCGAGTTTATAATCCCCCTGCAGAAATTTTTTGGAGATAATTTCCCCGTCCTCGCCCGTAAAAGTGCGGTCGTCGGCGGTGAGGGAAAGATCTCTTCCGTCCGTGTTCCAGCTGTCCTTTAAATACAGCGCGTTGATGAGGGCAAAGTACGTATCGCTTGTCAGCTGAAAATCCTTGTCGATCAGCCCGTTTGTCTGCTCCTTGACAAAATAGCGCACCGCGTCGTTGGCGGCCTGATTGTTATGCGCAAAATCTGCCGAAAAAGAGGAACAGAAAAATTGTTCCGCAAGCGTATCCAGGCATTCCTGCCGCACCTGCGTCCCCTCGTCGACCCATACGGAATTGCTCAGGCGCACCTTTCCCGAAATAAAATCCCTGTTCAGCGAACGGTACAGATACCCTGCCCCCGAAGAGAGTTCCTCATAAGAAACATTCAGGGCGGATAAAATTTCCTCCCGCGTCTGATGCGCCGCGCTCTGCGCCGCCAGCGAGAGAGCCATGTACACGGATACGGGCGACACGGCAAAGTTCTGCCCGACAAGCTGCGAAAAGGCGGCGCCCGCAAAGGCGGAGGCAAACTTTTCCGCGCCCGCCGAAATTTGGGGCAGTTCTTCCGTCACTTCCTGATAGGACAGCTTCTCCCCTTTCTCCGCACCGCGCAGAAGGGTACTTTCCCCCTTGTTTGCGCACCCCGCAATGCCGACACAGCAAACGAGAGACGCAAGCGCTGCACACACGATTTTTCTGAATTTTTTCATCTCTTCCTCCTTATCCTGCCGAAAGGCTAACTTTTTTTGGGGATCCACCCGAAAGAGCGAACCCTTTGATAAATTCCTCTACGTCGAACGCCCTCTGAATGTCGACGGTGACCTGATAATACAGAGAATTGTACCGATACACGATCAGAACGGGCGGAAATTCGCTGCCGGAATCCGTGTAATAGACGGTGTAGTCCGTCCCTTCCCAGGAAAAGCTCTCCTTATTTTCGTACCCGTAAACGCCGTCCCGCGTCTTTGTCCAAACGGAAAATCCGTAACCGTCCCAGCGCGTCTGCTCCGCCTTGTAATCGACGGAAAAAGTCCCGCTCTGCGGGAAAAAGAGCACCTGATTGACGAGCGTCGCCTCGCAGGGAAACTGAGACGGGAGCAAAAACGTACCGTACTTTGCAAGTTCCTGCAGATCGGAAAGGACGAGGACGGGCTCCGAAAGATTGTCCGCCTGCCAAAGAAAACGCAGCGTTCCGCCCTGCTCTGTCCCGTTGAGAAAGGCGTCCAGCCTGACCGAGCGCATCTCCTCTTTTCCGAAGGTGCCTGCGGCGTATTCGAGCGTGAGATAGATGTCCAGCTGATAATTGCTGTCCGCAAGCGAAGTATCCAAAAGGAAATACTCCTCTTCCCCTATGCGCGTCTTTTGCAGCTCCCTGCCGAAAGCAAAAGCGCGCGCGATCTCATTATTTTTGTCCTGAAAGTACAGTTTTTGCACATACGTATCCGCATTTTGGATCCAATGATCGATGTGCAGGCACAAGACGACGGTATCCGAAAAGGCATAGAAATGACTCAACGAAAGGTTGGGAAGGGTGCAGTTGTCCGTCACAGAAGAGCGGTCGAACACGCCCATATTGCCGACTTCAAACCAGGAATATACCGTGCGGTTTTTGGCAAAGAGCGCCGAGAAATCGACGACGATCTCGTACTCCCCTGCCGCAAAGGGAAGTTCCTGCACTGGCCCTCCGTTGACCGTGAGTCTGAGGGCGCCCTCGATCAGCTCTCCCTTGCCGCGATACCCGGGATAGGTACAGGCATAAAAATCCGTGCGTACCCCGTCCTGCCCGCTTATAAATCCTGTAAAGAGAATGTAATATTCGTCGTCCGTGCTCTTGTCAAACAGCAGAGTGACCGTATTTTCCGTGCTCTCTTCCAGGGTGATCGTGCCGAATGAGTTGGAAAACGAATCGCCGACGCCCGAATGCGGAGCGGAAGGGCTTTCGGGGAAAGAGTCGCCTTCGCTTCCCCCGTGCCCCTCTTGGAGCGGAAGGAAAAACAAGGGAATGCACAGGCATACGCACAGGACAAAGCAGGCCGCAACGCCTGCGGCGCGCAGGAAAAAGGCGCGCCTCTTTTTTGCGAAATACTCCGCGGCGGACTGTTCGTCCGCCTCCGCAATGAGAAAATCGTCCAGCTTTCCGACGGCGTCCCTTAAATTTCCGTTCATACCTCGTATCCCTCCTCCGAAAGATAGGCACGCAGTTTTTTGCGCATCCGCGAAAGTTTTACCGTCACGGCGTTGACGCTCATGCCCGCAAGGCGGGCGAGCGACTGCATCGTATCCGCATAGAAATACCTGCGCACAAACAGGATGCGCGACGTCTTGTCCGAATTTTTCAAAAACTGCCCGATACAGCGCGCCAGCTCCTCCGCATCCGCGTCAACCCCCTTGTTGTCGGGCAGGATTTCCAGCAATTCCCCGTCCAGAGGGCAGAGGACGGCATTGCGCTTTTGCGCCCGCTTTTTATCCGCAACATCGTAAGAAATGTTGCGCACGATCTTGCACAGATAGGCGGAAAAATATACGGGACGCGCGGGCGGGATGGCGTTCCACGCCGCAAGATAGGTGTCGTTTACGCATTCCTCCGCCTCGCGAAAATCCTGCGTGATGCGAAAGGAAAGCCCGCCGAGCTTCTTGCCGTATTTGGCATCCGTTTCTCCGATCGCCCGTTCGTCGCGCGCAAAATACAGGTCCAGAATGGCGCCGTCTTCCATACTTTTTTCTCCTCCCTTCACCTTATAAGTAGGATTTTTACACGCTTTCTTACACGTTTTTCAAAAATATTTTCTTTATTGTACCATATCCCCGCCCGAAAATCAACCCGCCCCTGCTTTTCGCCGCGCGCGCCCGCGCTCCCCTGTTTGAAAACAAAAGCCGAATTTTTCCACCGCAAAGGCGTTTGCTTTTCTCTGCCGATATTTTTTGCACTGAAAAGGGGCGGACGTGTACAATTTTTGTACACGTCCGCCCCTTTTTTCACGATACAAAAACAGTAGCCGCTATTCCGCGCGGCGGAGATCGCAAAACACCTGTACTGTTCGGTGCCGCAGGTGTTTCGGTACACGCGAAAATACTTCGGGCTTTCCCCTTCCAATTATATCAACGGGATCCGCCTGCAGCAGGCAGAGATCCAGCTGCGGACGACGGACAGGCAGATCACGCAGATCGCCCTTGCCTGCGGATTTTACGATTGCGCCTATTTTTCCAAACTGTTCAAAAAAAATTATGCCGAATCCCCTCTGGTGTACCGCAAAAATCATTTTGAAAAGGCATGACACTTCCGTCTCCGTGCAAACTTTTCGCGAAAAAAAGCAGCCGATTTTCTCGGCTGCTTTTGGTATTATATCAGAAATTCTCTCAGACGGGACAGGCTTCCCGCGCCGAGGCCGACCAGCTGTCCCAAAGCGTTGCCCAGGGAGCTCGCTTCCGCAGGCCCCGCCAGGACGGAAACGCCGAGTTCGCGCCCGATCATGTCGTTGAGATAGGCGTTTTTGGAGCCGCCGCCCAAGATCTGCAGCTGCGCGTACTCCCTGCCCGTGATCTTTTTCAGCTCGTCGAAAGCGCCACGATAGGCCTTTGCCATGCTCGCATAGACGCAGCGGGCGATCTCCCCGACGGTGCCGAGCACAATGCCCTGGTTTTGCAGGACGCTATCCCTGACTTTATCCGCCATTTTCCCGGGAGAAAAGAAGCATTCCGCGTTGACGTCGATGACCGCGCCGGAATCATTTGCACCTTCCGCCAGCCGCACGATTTCGGGATAGTCGAGCGTCTGCCCTTCCTCTTCCCATTGGCGGCGGCATTCCTGAATGATCCACATTCCCATGATGTTGCGCAGGAAACGCACCTTTCCGTCCCCGCCTAGCTCGTTGGTGTACTTGCCGAAAAAGGCGGAATCGGCAATGACGGGCTTTTCCTCCGTGGTGCCGAACAGCGACCACGTTCCGCTGCTCAGATACAGCGGGTGCTCCGCCTGCCTGCAACAGAGCACGGCGCAGGCGGTGTCGTGCCCGGGCGTGAGAATGACGGGCACATCGTAGGAAATACCCGCAAGCGCTTTGGACGCCTCATTGAGAACGCCCAACGTTTCAAAGGTCTTGCGCACGGGAGGAAAGATTTCCGCAGGCACGCCCGCTTCCCGCAGAAAGGTTTTGTCAAACGCCCCGTTTGCGAAAAATCCGCCCGTGGAGGCGATGGTCGGCTCCGTTGCGGCAGCGCCCGTCAGAAGATAGCCGAACAGCTGCGGCATAAACAGGAGGTATTGCACCTTTGTCCAGTCAAACTGTTCTTCTTTGCGCGCAAAAAGCTGGTACGTTGTGTTAAAATCGTTGACAGAAATTCCTGCAATGTCAAACAGCTGCCTGTCCTTGTCCGCGTATTTGCGGCGCATTTTCGTGTTGGCGGCGTCGCGGTAATGGCGCGGATTTTCCAAGAGCTTTCCGTCCTTTCCGATCAGGCCGAAATCCACGCCCCACGTATCTATCCCGATGCCGTCCAGCTTTCCGCAGGCCTCGTCCGCAAGGCGCACCGCCCTGCAGATCTCCTCATAAATTTTCGGCGCGTTCCAAACGAGGTGGCCGCCCTGCTCCTCGGCGCCGTTGGCAAAGCGGTGCACCACTTTTTCGCGCAGGCTGTTTCCGTCAAAGGTGTAAACGATCCCGCGCCCCGAGCTTGCGCCGAGGTCGACGGCAAGAACGTTGTATGTTTTCATATTTCTCACCAGCCGTTGAACACGGCGTCGATCTCATCGACCTCTTTCTGGCTGATCGGCCTGATCTTCGCCACCGAGTTTGCCAAAAGCACCGAGCGCGCGGAATAATCCAGCACTTCCATGCGGTCGAAGGCCTTGGTGGCGTTTTTGCCGATGGTGATGGCGCACTCATTGTCGATGACCACCGCGGGCGATTTTTTGGAGAGCGTACCCGCAATTTGCGAACAATTTCCCAGCGCCGCATAGGGCAGACGCACCACGTCCTTGAGCATGATATAGCTTTCGGGAATGAGGCGCGCGTCCATCAGCTTGTTGGCGACGGCAAAGCCCATTGTCGCCGCAGGCATGGACAAAAAGACCGCGTTCGCTTCGGGATTTTTTGCAAAGATCTCCCAAATCAGCGGCAGATAGGCGCAGCTGTCCTCGTGCGAGAGGCAGCCCTTTTCGCACTTGACGACGTCCTCTTCCGAGAGGTCCTCGGGCGCCGTCGCCGCGGGATTGAACAGAAATCCTTCCCCGTCGCGCAGGGCGAGCGTTCCCCAGCCGCCGCCGACCAACTGTCCGCGGTAGGCGCGCCTGATAAAGGCGACGATCTCCTTTTTCTTTCCCTCGTCCGCGGGCAGAGGCCGAACGGAATACTCCTCTTTCGGCAAGGGGATGGGGTGTTCGATCATCGTTGCCCCGCCCAGGCCCGTGGCGTGGAACAGGGTGCGGCAGAGATAGTCCAGCGTTTCATACTTCATGAGCGCCTCCGCCATGGTGGGAGCGCCGACCGTGGCGCCGTGATTGTCCATCATGACGGTACGGTATCCGTCCCGAAATCCCTGCATGACGATGTTGCCCAGCTGCTGACTGCCGGGGAGGGCGTACTTCGTGGTGACGATCTTTCCCAGAGCGTCCGCATACACCCTTGCACAGCGGGAATCGGGCGCGATGTTCATGCAGGCATAGGCGACTGCCGCGGGCGCGTGGGCATGGACCACCGCCTTGATGTCGGGACATGCCTTATAAATATTGGAATGAAAGGGCAACTCCATGGAAGGGACGTGTCTGCCGATCCTGGTGCCGTCGGGCAGAACTTCCACGATGTCGTCGATGGTGAGCGTCCCCTTGTCGATGCTGCTGGGGGTGATGAAGATGTGGCCGTTTTCGTCGATGGCGGAAATGTTGCCGCCCGAAGTTGTGGTGAGCGCGTTGGAATACACGCGGCGCATCGCCTCCAACACCTGTTCCTTGATTGTCAGGTTTCGGATATTCATGATTTATACAGCTCCTTATAATTTGCGCAGGCACGGTAGTCGGCGGCTTCGAGATCTTTTGTCCCGAACGCGCACCAGCTGTGCGGGCGATAGATGTCCTTGTCGTCGATGTTGTGCAGGGAGACGGGGATGCGGAACATACTCGCAAGCGTGATGAGGTCCTTCCCGATGTGTCCGTACACGAACGCGCCGTGGTTGGCGCCCCAATTTGCCATCACGTTATACACGGAAGAGAACGCATTGGTATCGTTGAGCCGCGGCACAAACCGCCGCTTCCTTTCCCCCGCCGATCGTGCAGGGGGAGATCACCACTTCCGCGGGACTGCCGTCCGCGTAAAACACATTTTCTTCAATGAGGTTTTTGGCGTCTTTCGCCGTCTGCATGGTCTGCTCTTCCAGCCCTTCCCGAATGCCGCCCCATCTCCCGTCGATGGCGGGACAGATCCCGATTTTTGCCTTCATTGGATCACCCCTTTTTTCAAAATAATATTTGCATAGACCGCTTCTTCCCCCGTTGCGACGATGGCATAGGCCTTTTTTGCGCGTTCGTAAAAGGCGAAACGCTCCTCAAAGCCTGCCCTGACGTTGGGATCTTTTGCCGCGGCGATTTTTTTATACTCTTCCCAGATGGTCGGCCGCACATTGTCTCCCTCCACCACCTGCATGAGGACAAAATTCTCTTTGGCATAGGTATCCAGCGGAATCATGGAGAGAACGGCTTCCAGCATCTTTGCGCCGCCGTGACCGTCCGCACGGACAACCCTCTGCCCACAGCTTTCCGCAGGAAAATTTCCGTCGGCAATGACGAGTTCGTCCCCGTGCCCCATTTCGCAGAGAATTTTTAAAAGATCGGGAGAAAGTATCTTCGGAATATTTTTCAGCATAAACGCCCCCATTCTTTTTTCCTGTATCATACCACGCGTGGATTTATTTTTCAATAGAAACGCTTGCCGAAAATCTACAGCAAAAAAGTAAAGCTATTTTTGTAAAAAAATAGCTTTTATGCGCAAGGTGAATTATACTATTAAGTGCAACAGTTGAAGAAAAAAAAGGAGTTCATACAAATCTGTGGTAAAATAGAGCTACGAAACAAAATTTACTACAAAGGAGATCTGTATGAACTACAAACATTTTACCATAGAAGAGCGCTGTTGTCTACGAGAATACTACGTCAAAGGAAAAAGTTATAGAGAAATCGCAAGACTTCTCGGCAGAAATGTG
>DXFX01000100.1 GCA_019114245.1 Candidatus Borkfalkia faecipullorum
CAGGATCGCCATGACCTCGGAGGCGACCGTGATCATGAAGTGGTCTTCGCGCGGCACGCCGTTGACCTTGCCGCCAAGGCCAATGGTGATGTTGCGCAGGGCGCGGTCGTTCATGTCCATTACGCGGGTGAAGATCACGCGGCGCGGGTCGATGCCAAGCGCGTTGCCATGCTGCATGTGGTTGTCCAGCATGGCGCAGAGCAGGTTGTTGGCCGCCGTGATGGCGTGCAGGTCGCCCGTAAAGTGCAGGTTGATGTCCTCCATCGGAACCACCTGCGCATAGCCGCCGCCCGCGGCGCCGCCCTTGATGCCGAACACGGGGCCCAGGGAGGGTTCGCGCAGGGCAAGGCAGACTTTTTTGCCGATACGGGACATTCCGTCCGCAAGGCCGATGGAGACGGTGGTCTTTCCCTCGCCCGAAGCGGTGGGGTTGATGGCCGTGACGAGCACGAGCTTCCCCTTGCGCGCGGAAAAATCGGCGGTGATCTTCGCCTTATATTTTCCGTAGTGCTCGATCTGCTCTTCCTTTAATCCGAGCTTTGCGGCAATTTTGCCGATCTCCTGCATTTTGCATTGTTTTGCTATTTCGATATCGCTGAGCATCTCTCATCCTCCGTTTTTTAACCGTGTTTACAATCGTGGGGAAGGCGCAGTTTTTCCGCGTCCGAGACGAAGATATCTCCCTCCCGTTCAAAGCCGAACCGCGCAAGATCCTGTCCCCACACGTCCCGCGTAAAGACGCGCGCGATCCCGTCGTTCATGCACTTATTGATCAGCGTGCGCAGCATCAGCTCTTTCTGCGTGCAGTTTTCGTCGCAGACCAGCTCCCCTTCTTTCAGCCCGCCGCCAGAAACGTCGGTTCCGTCGCGCAGGCTGTAATAAAAAGTATAGCCCTCTTTTTGGCCCAATAATACGGATAACATAACAACATTATAACACAACTGAAAAATAAAGGCAAAAAAAGTTGTGCCGCCTTGCAAATTTATGGTATAATTTTTTTAAGGTTTTTCTCCTTGCGGGGAAAAACAACCCTCAGGAGTATTCTATGGATCAGGCGATTTTGCAGGCGCTGGAAAAAATACGCTGTCCCTTTCTGGACGTGTTCTTTTCCGTCTTTACCGCGCTGGGCGAAGAACTTATCATTGCGGCGATCATCGCCGTCGTGTTCCTCTGCTTTTCCAAACGCACGGGCGAACAGGCTCTGCTCACCGTGATGACGGCAAGCTGTTTCACCACGGGCATCAAGAGCGCCGTGCGCAGGACGCGCCCATACGCCGCAGGCGTCGTGGACAGAGTCCACGTGGACAACCCGCTCGTTTCCACCGCCGACCTCGACGCGGACATGAGCTTCCCCAGCGGACATTCCACGGCAACGAGCGGCTTTTTTGCCACCCTCGCCATCCGCCTGCGCAGGCCGCTCGCCATCGCGCTGAGCGCGGTGTTTGTCTTTCTGGTCATGCTTTCCAGGCTGTACCTCGGCGTGCATTACCCCACCGACGTGCTGACGGGGCTGTGTATCGGCGTCGCCTGCGCCTTTTTGTGGCAGCTGATCTACACGAAATGGTACGGCGCAAGGCTGTATGTCTATCTTTGCATCGCCCTGCTCACCCTGCCCCTGCTGTTCATTGAACGCACAGCCACCCATTCGATGTTCCAGATCTCCGCCATCACCCTCGCAACGGCCGCGGGGCTGTTGCTGGAAGAAAGGTTTTTCCCTTTGCAGGATACGAAAAACTGGCTGCACCGACTGTTCCGGCTCCTCATCGCGGGCGGGGTCGCGGCGGCGTTTTTCCTGCCGTTGGAATTCCTCCTGCCCGAAGGGGAATGGTTCAGCTTTTTGAAATATTTTCTCACCCTGTTCGCAGGGCTGACCATCGCTCCCCTTTTGTATAAAATCTTGAAGATATAGCCGCAAATCATTGACTTTACGGCGGCAAACAAGTAAAATAAGAGAGAATTATTGTTTGAGGTGTACTATGGCAGACAAACATGAAGTTACGATGGACAAGATCGTCAACCTTTGCAAGACGCGCGGCATCATTTTCCCCGGCAGCGAGATCTACGGCGGCATGGGGAACACCTGGGACTACGGCCCCGTAGGCGTGGAGATCAAAAACAACATCAAGCGCGCCTGGTGGAGAAAGTTCGTGCAGGAGAGCGACAACTCTTACGGCGTGGACGCGGCGATCCTCATGAATTCCCGCGTGTGGGAAGCGAGCGGCCACACCGCCTCCTTTACCGACCCCAAAATGGATTGCAAGGAGTGCAAGGCGCGTTTCCGCGCGGATAACCTGATCGAGGCGCATTCCAAGGGAAAAGTCAACCCCGATACCATGACCAACGAGGAAATGGAAGCGTACATCGAGGAGCACAAAGTCGCCTGCCCCAACTGCGGCAAGCACAACTGGACGCCCATCCGCACGTTCAACCTCATGTTTGAGACCTCCCGCGGGGTCACGGACGAAAGCCAGAACAAAATTTACCTGCGCCCCGAAACCGCGCAGGGCGAATTTGTCAACTTCCTCAACGTGCAGCGCACCACCCGCGCCAAAGTTCCTTTCGGCATCGCGCAGATCGGCAAGGCGTTCCGCAACGAGATCACGCCGGGCAACTTCATCTTCCGCACCATCGAGTTCGA
>DXFX01000101.1 GCA_019114245.1 Candidatus Borkfalkia faecipullorum
TCACAAAGCCCGCCTTTTTGAGCGGAAGATAGGAGAACGCCACGTCGATGATGCTGTCCTGCAGCATCTGTAACAGGTCGATCGAATGCCCGAGCACCACTTTGAGCGATACGTCCGTATGTTCTTTGAAAAAGCGGCTCAAAGGCGGATACAGGCTGCTCTCGTACACGGCGTTGATGGCGCCCACGCGCAGCTGCCTGTCGTACCGCGCCGCGGAGTTCGCCTCGCGGATAAAGCTCTCCTCGAGGTCGTTGATGCGCACGGCATAGCTTAAAAACAGCTGCCCCTCCTCCGTAAGTTCCACGCCGCCCTGCCGCCGCACGAACAGCTTCTGCCCCGTTTCGCTCTCCAGCTCGGCGATGCGGTTGGTGACGGTCGACTGCGCCACATACATCCGTTCCGCCGTCCGCGTAAAATTTTTCAGCTTGGACAGCATGATAAACGTTTTTATCCCGTCGCTGTTCATCTTCTCTCTCCGTAAAATGCGTTTTTCCGATTAAAGCAATTAAAATTATCTATTTTATAAATTGTTTACAAATTATAGCATATGTGTTATAATGAAGTCAAGCAAAAAGCGGAAAACGGCTTTGCGCAAAAATATGTAAAAACCTTGCAATAAGGAGCGACAGCAGTATGGGAATGACAATGTCTCAAAAGATCCTCGCGGCGCACGCGGGGCTGGAAAGCGTCAAGGCGGGGCAGCTCATCAATGGCGAACTCGACATGGTGCTGGGCAACGACATCACTTCGCCCGTCGCCGTAAAAGAGTTTGAAAAGGCGGGCTTCTCCTGCATCAGATGCCCCGAGCGCGTGAGCATGGTGATGGATCACTTCACGCCCAACAAGGACATCAAGGCGGCGGAACAGGTCAAAACGGTGCGCACTTTCGCAAACAAGTACGGCGTCGAAAACTTTTTCGACGTGGGGCGCATGGGCATCGAACACGCCCTGCTGCCCGAGCAGGGGCTGGTCGGCGCGGGCGACCTCGTCATCGGCGCGGACAGCCACACCTGCACCTACGGGGCGCTGGGCGCCTTTTCGACGGGCGTAGGCTCCACCGACATGGCAGCGGGCATGATGAGCAACAAATGCTGGTTCAAAGTGCCTTCTGCCATCAAATTCGTGCTGAAAAACAAGCCCGCGAAGTATATCTGCGGCAAAGACGTCATCCTGCACATCATCGGGCTGATCGGCGTGGACGGCGCGCTGTATAAATCCATGGAATTCGTCGGCGACGGCATTCAGTACCTCTCCATCGACGACCGCTTCACCATCTGCAACATGGCGATCGAAGCGGGCGCAAAGAACGGCATTTTCCCCGTGGACGACGTCACGCTCGAATATCTGAACGGCAGATTCAAGCGCGAAGTGCGCGTCTTTGAAGCGGACGCTGACGCCGAATACGAGCGTGTGATCGAGGTGGACATGAGCAAATTGCAGCCCACCGTCGCGTTCCCGCACCTGCCCGAAAACACCCGCACCCCCGACCAGTGGGGCGACGTGAAGATCGACCAGGTGGTCATCGGTTCCTGCACCAACGGGCACATCTCCGATCTGCGCATCGCGGCAAATATCCTGCGCGGCAAAAAAGTGGCAAAGGGAGTGCGCTGCATCGTCATCCCCGCCACCAACACCATCTGGAAACAGGCCATGCACGAGGGACTGTTTGACGTGTTTATCGATGCGGGCGCCGTCGTTTCCACCCCTACCTGCGGCCCCTGCCTGGGCGGACACATGGGCATCCTTGCGGCGGGCGAACGCGCCGTTGCCACCACCAACCGCAACTTTGTGGGACGCATGGGCCACGTGGACAGCGAAGTGTACCTCGCTTCCCCTTACGTCGCTGCGGCAAGCGCGATCGCAGGGAAGATCGCAACCCCCGACGAAGTTTAAAAAACACGCATACGTCATAGAAAAATCAATACAAAACAGGAGTAGATCATGACTGTAAAAGGCACTGTTTTCAAATACGGCAACGACGTCGATACGGACGTCATCATCCCCGCAAGGTATCTCAACACCACCTCCGAGACCGAGCTTGCCTCCCACTGCATGGAGGACATCGACAAGGAGTTTGTCAAAAAGGTAAAAAAGGGCGACATCATGGTCGCTGAGGACAATTTCGGATGCGGTTCCTCCCGCGAACACGCCCCCATCGCCATCAAGGCGAGCGGCATTTCGCTGGTCATCGCAAACTCGTTTGCGCGCATTTTCTACCGCAACGCCATCAACATCGGGCTCCCCATCCTCGAATGCCCCGAAGCGGTCAAAAACATCAAGGCGGGCGACGTGGTCTCCTGCGACCTTTCCAAAGGGCTCATCGTCAACGAAACGACGGGCAAGAGCTTCCAGGCAGAACCCTTCCCCGAGTTTATCCAGAACATCATCGATAAGGGCGGCCTGATCGCTTCCATCAAAGCGAGAAAATGAACTTGTTCGGACGCCGCCCCAACCAAAAGAGAGGAAGCAGGTGCATCGTCCTGCTGATCCCTTTCTTTCTGATCTTTGCGGTCCTGCTTGTCCTGACGATCGTACGATGGCCCGGCTTTGATAAGGGAACAAAAATCTCCAACATCTGCGTTACCGCCGGTTTCGGACTCATCTTTGCCGTTGCGTGCTTTCTACTTGTCAGGCGCACCCGCCGCTTTTATCGGCTGGGAAGGGACGCGTCCTTCCCCGTTGTCTGCCTGCAGACAACCGTTTCCCGCCACGGGACAGACATTGCGATCTCTTTTTACGCGGCGGACGAGGAAGTCGTGCGCGACTACGCGGTCGGCGATGATTCGCAGGATATTTTTTCCGATTCTCCCTCGCTTACACAGCAACAGCACGACAAACTCATCGACGCATACTTTGCCCAGTGCGAAAAGCTGAACAAAAGATATTCCTATCAGGAATTTTCCCTTTGCGACCTCGGCTTTCTGCACAACAAGAAAATTTTGTGCGAAAAGCAGCTTTCCGCACGCCTGTTCGGCAATACGCCTACCATGGTCAACGGAAACACGCTGATCCTGTACGACCAGGCCCAGGAATGGAGCGCGCTCAAAGAAAAGTGGCTGAACGGTTAAAAGGTAATCGTTTCGCAAAGGGATCTTTTATTTTCCCTGCCCTGTTTCTTTGATGCGGCTCTTGCCGAAACAGGAAACAAAATGATATTTGAGCGGAGCGGTAGAACCTGCTCCGCTACCGAATCTGAAACCAATCAACAGAGGTAACATCCATGAAAAAACATATTGCAGTTCTCGCGGGCGACGGGATCGGCCCCGAGATCACGGACGCCGCCATTGCGGTGATGAACAAGATCGGCGAAAAGTACGGTCACGAATTTGAGTTTGAACACCTGCTGATGGGCGTTTGCGCCATCGACAAGACGGGCGAACCCCTGCCCCAGTACACCATCGACCGCTGCCTCGCTTCGGACAGCGTGCTCCTCGGTGCGGTGGGCGGCGCCGTGGGCGACAAGCGCATCGAGGCCCTGCCCGGACACCTGCGCCCCGAAGCGGGACTTTTAAAGATCCGTTCGGCGCTGGGGCTTTATTCCAACCTGCGCCCCGCAAAGCTGTTCCCCGCCCTGGCGGGAGCCTGCCCCCTGAGAAAAGACATCGCCGAGAAAGGCATTGACCTCGTGGTCGTGCGCGAACTCATCGGCGGCATTTACTTCGGCGAGCGCGGCAGAGGCATGGGCGAAGGCGGCGAATTTGCCTACGATACCGAAAAATACAGCGTGGAAGAGGTGACGCGCATTGCAAAGATCGCCTTTGAACTTGCCCGCAAGCGCAGGCACCACGTCACTTCCATCGACAAGGCGAACGTGCTCGAATCCTCCCGCCTGTGGAGAGAAGTCGTACACAACGTCGCAAAGGATTACCCCGACGTGGAGCTGACCGATATGCTGGTGGACAACACCGCCATGCAGCTGGTGAAAAACCCCTCGCAGTTTGACGTGGTCCTCACTTCCAACATTTTCGGCGACATCCTTTCGGACGAGGCGGCGATGATCACGGGATCCATCGGAATGCTCGCTTCCTCCTCCCTGGGTGCGACGAAGCGCGGACTGTACGAACCCATTCACGGCAGCGCACCCGACATCGCGGGCAAGGATCTGGCCAACCCCATCGCAACCATTCTTTCCGCGGCGATGATGCTGCGCGATTCCTTCGATCTGCTCAAAGAGGCGGAGGACGTGGAAAACGCCGTCAACGAAGTGCTGAACGCGGGCTACCGCACCGCCGACATCATGAGCGAAGGCAAGACGCAGGTAAAAGGCAGCGAGATGACAAAGCTCATCCTCGAAAGAATTTAAACGCTTTCGGAGCGCGTTTTTACGCGCTCCGATTTTTTTAAGGGCAAACGCCTGCGCCGAAACATTGACAAAAACGGCAAAGAGGACTATAATATTATTACCACAGGAGGGAGTGACATGATCGCGGAAAACGTACAAAACGTTCTGAAAGAGATTGCGGGCGGAAACGCCTTCGGCGAGAAGATCACCCTCGTCGCCGCGACCAAGACGCGCACCCCCGAAGAGATCAACGAAGCCATCGCCGCAGGCGTCACCGACATCGGCGAAAACAAAGTGCAGGAGTTCCGCGACAAGTACGACCTCGTGCACGGCGCAAACAGGCACTTCATCGGACATTTGCAGACCAACAAGGTAAAATACCTGATCGGAAAAACGTACCTCATCCATTCCCTGGACAGGTTGGAGCTTGCCGACGAACTGCAAAAGCGCGCCGAGCGCGCGGGCTGGACGGCGGACTGTCTGTTGGAGATCAACATAGGCAGCGAACTTTCCAAAAGCGGTTTTTCCCTGGACGAAGGGATGTCCGCCTACGAAAAAATGCGCGCCTACCCCAACATTCGGGTGCGCGGACTGATGGCAATGCTGCCTGTTTCGCAAGATTTTCAACAACTTCGCTCATTATGCTTGTCTATGCGGCAATTTTATGATACAATAAAGGTACAGGACGGAAACATCTCCTATCTTTCGATGGGCATGAGCGGAGACTGGAGACTGTGTGTGGAATGCGGCAGCAACATGATCCGCCTCGGCACCTCTCTGTTCGGGCCGAGAGCATATCCGCAGGCACCCGTCAACGATTAACGGGAGGGACGCGGAATGTTTGAAAGAAGAGAAAAACGCGGCAATCCCGAACTTCCGCCCCGCCGCAGAGTGGAAGGCGCGGAAGGCAGCAAGGCGACGCAGATCCGCCACCCCACATCCTTTGCGGACGTGGAAGAGATCATCGACCGCTTTAAGGAAAAACAAAACGTCATCGTGTACCTCAACGAAGTGAACGAAGCGACGGCTACGCGCGTGAAAGACATCCTCAGCGGCGCCATTTATGCGCTGGGCGGCGGCATGGTGATGCTGCAAAAAGATATGTATATGTTTGCGCCCGACGGGATCAATCAGAAATAATTCCCTTTGCTTCTTTTTACACTGTTCCTATGGGAACAGATGCAAATAATACACTGAACCAAGAGAAAAGGCAGGTTGCAAAACCTGCCTTTTCTCTTTTATTTGTCAAAGATCGCCCGACTGCGCATTTGATATGCACCCCAAAAGTTGGACAGACTTTTGGAGGTGCATATTTTCATGTCAAGAGGAAAGAAGTTTAACACAAAGTACTCGCCAGAATTCAAGATAGCTGTTATAATGGATATGCGAGAGAACCATAT
>DXFX01000102.1 GCA_019114245.1 Candidatus Borkfalkia faecipullorum
TCGCCATCACCTTGTCCGCGATCTCGTCCACCGTCTGGCGGCGGATCTCCCTGCCGCACTTCGGGCAATGCGGAACGCCGATGCGCGCGAATAGCAGGCGCATATAATCGTAGATTTCCGTTACCGTCCCCACCGTGGAACGGGGGTTGTGCGACGTGGTTTTCTGGTCGATGGAAATGGCGGGCGAAAGCCCTTCGATGGATTCCACGTTGGGTTTTTCCATCTGGCCTAGAAACTGGCGGGCATACGAGGAAAGGCTTTCCACATAGCGGCGCTGCCCCTCGGCAAAGATGGTATCAAACGCCAGCGTGGATTTTCCGCTGCCCGAAAGGCCCGTGAACACGGTGAGCGTGTTGCGCGGGATATGCACGTCGATATTTTTTAAGTTGTTTTCTTTGGCGCCTTTTACAAAAATTTCATCCTTCATAAACTTCCTGCCGTTCAGCGCTTGTACAAGCGCTTTTTCAATACATTGATCGCGTCCCTGATCTCGATCGCCTTTTCAAAATCCAGCTGAGCGGACGCCACTTTCATCAGAGCTTTCAATTTCTCGATCTCCGCAGGGATCTCTTCCTGGCGGATCTTGTCCGCCGTGACCGTCTGCTTTTTGGTGATGTTGAGGGAGCTCTTTACTTCCTTGACGATGGTCTTGGGTACAATGCCGTGTTCCTTGTTGTACGCCTCCTGCACGGCGCGGCGGCGGTTCGTCTCGTCGATGGCGCGCTTCATGCTGCCCGTGACGACGTCCGCATACATGATGACGCGACCCTCCGCATTTCGCGCGGCGCGGCCGATGGTCTGGATGAGCGAGGTGTCGCTGCGCAGGAATCCCTCTTTGTCCGCGTCGAGAATGGCAACCAGCCTGACTTCAGGCATATCCAGCCCTTCACGCAGGAGGTTGATACCGCAGAGCACGTCAAATTCGCCTGCGCGCAGTCCGTTGACGATGTCGATGCGCTCCAGCGTGTCGATGTCACTGTGCATATACCGCACCTTGACGCCGTTCTCTTTGAGAAAATCCGTGAGATTTTCCGCCATGCGCTTTGTCAGCGTAGTTATGAGCACCCTGCCGCCCTTTTCCGTCTCCTTTTTGATCTCGCCGAGCAGATCGTCGATCTGCCCCTTGACGGTCCGCACCTCGATCTGCGGATCCAGAAGCCCCGTCGGACGGATGATCTGTTCCACGACCTGCCCCGCCTCTTTCAGTTCGTATTCTCCCGGCGTTGCGGATACGCAGATCATCTGCGGAACGCGCGCGTCAAATTCCTCGAAGGTGAGCGGGCGGTTGTCGTAGGCGGAACGCATACGGAATCCGTAATTGACGAGATTTGTCTTGCGGGAAAGATCGCCGTGATACATGGCGCGGATCTGCGGCAGCGTCATGTGACTTTCATCGATAAAAACAATAAAATTGTCGGGGAAATAATCCAAAAGCGTAAAAGAAGGTTCACCAGGCTTTCTTCCGTCAAAGTAGCGGCTGTAATTTTCGATGCCGCTGCAATACCCCACTTCGCGCATCATCTCGATGTCGTACCGCGTGCGTTGTTCCAGCCGCTGCGCTTCCAGAAGTTTTCCGTCGTCGCGGAAGGCTTTTACTTCGTCTTCCAGATCGCGCTCGATGGCGGCGAGGGCGTTTTTCATCTTCACGCTGCCCACCGCATAGTGGCTGGCGGGAAAAATACAGATGTGTTTGAGTTCCGCCGTCACCTTGCCCGTCACCACTTCCTCTTCACAGATCCTGTCGATCTCATCCCCGAAAAATTCGACGCGGATGGCAATTTCCGAGTTGCCTGCGGGGAAGATCTCCACCACGTCGCCGCGGACGCGGAAGGAAGAACGGGTGAAATCGATGTCCTTGCGCTCGTACTGCAATTCGATGAGCCTGCGCAGAAGTTCGTCGCGGGACATTTCGTCCCCCGGACGCATGGAAATAGCGAGGTCGAAATACTCTTCCGGCGCGCCCAGACCGTAAATACAGGACACGGACGCAACGACGAGCGTATCCGCACGTTCGCCCAAAGACGCCGTGGCGCTGTTGCGCAGTTTGTCTATTTCGTCGTTGACGGACATATCCTTTTCGATGTAGGTGTCCGTGCTGGGGATATAGCTTTCCGGCTGATAATAGTCGTAGTAAGAGACAAAGTATTCCACGCGGTTGTGCGGGAAAAATTCGCGGAATTCGTTACAAAGCTGCGCCGCCAGCGTCTTGTTGTGCGCGATGACGAGCGTAGGCCTGTTGATGTTTTTGATGACGTTTGCCATCGTAAACGTCTTGCCGCTGCCCGTGACGCCGACAAGCACCTGCGTGCGGATCCCGTCCAGCACTCCCTCGGTCAGCTTTTCGATCGCCTGCGGCTGGTCGCCCGTAGGACTGTACGGCGACACCAGTTCAAAATCCGGCATAATTCTCCTCTGTTTTATAAACAAATGTTTTACATATTCTAATGCAAACGCGGAAAAAAGTCAAACAAATAAAACGCATTGCGCAAAAAACGCAATGCAGTCAGGAAAAGATGATTTTCAGAAGAATACCGACTACAAAGGTGATGACTGCGCCCGCCACGGAAAGCGCCACTTTGAAAGTGATGTTCCTGCGCATCTGCACGGCCGTGCGCTTGTACGCAATTCCGTTGGGATGCAGCGTGATGACGTACATCTTTTCCCCTTTCCTGTCCGAAGCGATGAGGTCGAAATAGTCGTCCAGTTCGAGGGATCGCAAGATCTGCTCCACCTTCTGCGGCGTGTATTTGCGCTTTGCGGGCAACAAACTCATGATCTCCAGGGGACTGACAAGGCAGCTGTCCTTGCCGTCGCACATATCGTACACGGCGCGCATGACCTCGTTTTCCTGTTTGTTCAGCATCGGAAACCTCTTTTACAAAAACAAAAAGTACATCAGGACGCCCGCAAGAAGGCTGCCCGCAAACGCGCCCGCCATCGCCCCGAAAAAGAAGAGCAGAAATCTGCTCTTCGAGCGTTTCTTGTCCCCGCGGCGCTCCGCGCCCGCGCTCTCCTCGTAGGAGCGGCCCTTGGGCAGGGAACAGATACAGTATGTGCCTTTATCCGAATATTTTACGTCCACATAGCCGCGCTCGGAAAGATAGCGCAGAGCGTTGGCAAGCCCCGTTGCATCCGTTTTCAGACGGGCGGGAAGCGCGCAGAGAAGTTCCCCTTCTTCCACCACTTTGTACGACCCGTCCGTGCGGGCGTTTACCGCCGCAAGTACGGCCGCCGTCTGCTTGTCCAGCATTGCTTCCTCCCGAAACAGGCGGCCTTTCCGCCGCGCAGTTTTTTTATGGTTTATTTTCCGTTCTATTATACCATTGCGGGGGCGTTTTTGCAATTATTCGGGCATTTTTTGCAAGAAATTTTGAAATATACTTTATTATTCGGAGAAAATGTGGTACAATATTCCGTGATAAAAGTGCAACTGCACGGAGGCAGCTATCTATGAACCTTTTGAGCCGATTTTCCAATGCCGGAAGATTTCGGGATTATAAAGATTTCTACAACAATTTCCGCCTGAATGTACCGGAAAATTTCAATTACGCCTACGACGTCGTGGACGAATACGCGAGACTCGAACCCAATAAACGCGCCCTGGTCTGGTGTGACGACCGCGGGGAAGAACGCATTTTTACCTTTGCGGACATCAAGCGGCTGTCCGATAAAACGGCAAACTATTTTCTTTCCAAAGGGATAGGAGAGGGCGACTGCGTGCTCGTCATCCTGCAGCGCCGCTACGAATACTGGACCGTACTGATGGCGCTGGCCAAGATCGGGGCGATCGCCATTCCCGCCACGCATATGCTGATGGAAAAAGACCTCGTTTACCGCATGGACAAGGCGGGGGTGAAAATGGTCGTTTCCGTCGATGAGGACGAGCTGTGCGAAAATATTCTCAAAGCAGCGAAGAAAGTCCCCTCCGTACAGCTTCTTGCCTGCGTTTCCCCGCGCGAAGGATTTCTCCCCTTCGACGAGGAAGTAAAAGCGCAGAGCGAAGTCCTTGAAACGCCCTACAAAGACAAATGCAGCAGGGACGACATCATTCTTTTGTACTTCACTTCGGGCACGACGGGAATGCCCAAAATGGTGACGCTGAGCGAGCGCTATACCCTCGGACATATCGTCACCGCGCGTTACTGGCTGAACTGCCAGGACGACGGACTGCATTTCACTCTGGCCGAAACGGGCTGGGCAAAAGCGAGCTGGGGCAAACTGTTCGGGCAATGGCTTTGCGGTTCTGCTATTTTTGTCTACGATTTCCACGGAAAATTTGAACCCGGCGACCTGCTCGAACACATTGAAAAATACAAGATCACCACGTTTTGCGCCCCTCCCACCGTCTACCGCTTTATGATGAAAACGGACCTGAGCAAGTACGACCTGTCCTCCATCAAGTACATGATGACGGCGGGCGAAGCGCTCAATCCCGAGATCTACCGCCAGATCCGCCTCAAGACGGGACACCCCATTTACGAAGGATTCGGACAGACGGAGACCACCATTGTCTGCGGCACATTTTCCGAATACATGGAGATACGGCCCGGTTCTATGGGCAAGCCCTCCCCTCTCTATTATGTACAGATCCTCGACGACGAGGGAAACCCCGTCGAACAGGGCGAGACGGGCGAGATCTGTATCCGACTGCGCGACCCGCAGGACGGCATCTTTTCCGGGTATTATGAAGACAGCGATCTGACGCGCACCGTCATCTACGACGGATACTATCACCTGGGCGACCTTGCCTATTGCGACAGCGACGGTTATTACTGGTTTGTGGGGAGAAAAGACGACATTATCAAGAGTTCGGGCTACCGCATCGGGCCGTTTGAAGTGGAAAGCGCGCTGATGGAGCACCCCGCCGTGCTGGAATGTGCCATCACAGGCGTTCCCGATACGGAAGGCGTGCGCGGACAGCTTGTCAAGGCGACCGTCGTCCTCACCAAGGGATACGAACCCAGCGAACAGCTCGTCAAAGAACTGCAGACTCACGTGAAAAAGACCACTGCGCCCTACAAATATCCGCGCGTCGTGGAATTTGTCACCGAACTGCCCAAGACCATCAGCGGCAAGATCCGCCGCGTAGAGATCCGCGACAACGATACAAAGTAATGCAGAGCATTTCAAAACCCCGCCGCCGGCGGGGTTTTTATCATATCTTTTTTCAGGCCTGTGCGGGAACTTCCTGTTCTTCCCCTTTCTCCTGCGTTTCGCCCTTCTTTTGGGCAGAGCGCTCTACAAAGGAAATGTATTGTTCCAGCGAAGCGAACGCCAGGGAAAGCAGACAGAGCGCAGACATGACGAGCATCGCCGTAGAAACGCGGATGATGTCCAATCCGTTGCCCGCAAATACACTCAGCAATATAAACGTGAGGAGCACGCACATGGAGGAAAGTAGCGGCAGGATCCACCCGGAAACCTTCCCCTTTGCCCCTGCGCCGAGCGCTTTCAGCAAAGAGGCCAGGATCAGCCCCATACACACGAGATGCGGCACCCCGATGGACAGAAGATTGACGAGCAGGATCTCCGCCGCCGTCCTTCCCTCGGGCAAGGCGCCGTCATAGCCGTACAACCCGAACACGGCGCCGATCCTGTCCACGGAAACGCCGAAATCGTACATGGCGCAGAAGAAAATGCAGAAAGCGGAGAATGTGAGCGCCGCTACCACCGTCTTTGCCGCTGCCAGGACGGGAGAAGTTTCGCTTGTAAAGAGACGGTACAGCCAGGAAAGCCCGCCGAAAATCGCCATCAGAACAAAACAGGCGATCCCTGCCCCGTTGAGAGTGACGCCGCAGACCTCGCAGACAAACAAGAGAAAAGCAAAGCCGATCAGATAGGCGCCGTACAGTTTCAGTCCCGCATTTTTATTCTGTAAAACGCGCACCGCCGTACGGAAAACCAGCACGAGCGCGATCACCTGCAGATACACATAGGCCGCCGTCCCCGCACAGAGCGCAATGGTGCGTATGATGGAATCGTCCGCCACTTTCATTACCGCAGGATCGGAGTCCTGCAAATTGGAATAGGCGATCTCCGCGTCCAGCCTGTCCAGCTTGATGAGGTTGATGCCGGACATGGAAGACGCCGCACTGTCGAGGATGGACTGTATGATACGGGCACTCTCCTCTACCGCCGCGGCGATCTCTTCGGGTGTGCCCTCCTTTGCATCCATCAGCGCATAGAGGCGGAGAAGTTCGTCCTTGTATTCCAGCGTGGTCTTGGCCGTGATGGTGAGCACCTGTTCGGAAAGTTTGTCGTATTCTTCCCGATTCTTTTCCGCATCGAACCCGACGAACAGCGCCCCGATGGGGTTGAACATCGTCTGTTCGTACGACATGGACGAAAATGCCGCCATGAGAAGGTCTTCCACGTTTCCGTCCGCAACCGAATCGGAAGTGACCTTGACCTGCATTTCCTCCATCGGCTTGAATTTGAAGCACATGAAAATGCCGACGACAAACACACTCACCGCCGCCAGAATCGCAAAGAGATGCAGCAGATATTTGTCTGCCCACACTTTGACGCTGCGCGCATAATCACACAATGCCTGCCCGCATTTTTGCAGAGTTTCCCTCTTGCCGCGCTCTGTTTTTTCCATAAACTCTCCCTCCTTACGTTTGGGATTATACCACACCCTCTGCACACCCGTCAAGATTTTCCCCGAAAAAAGGCTCCTCTCGATACAGAGGAGCCTTTTTTTATTTTAAAGGTGAATTATACTATTAAGTGCAACACATGAAAGAAAAAAAGGAGTTCATACAAATCTGTGGTAAAATAGAGTTACGAAACCAAAACTTTGCCAAGGAGACCTGTATGAACTACAAACATTTTACCATAGAAGAGCGCTGTTGTCTACGAGAATACTATGTAAAAGGGAAAAGTTATCGGGAAAT
>DXFX01000103.1 GCA_019114245.1 Candidatus Borkfalkia faecipullorum
TCGTTTGCTTATGGAGCGGGTGATGGGAATCGGACCCACGCAGCCAGCTTGGAAGGCTGGAATTCTACCATTGAACTACACCCGCGACTCACAACGCTAAAAGAGTATATCACATACGCCAAAAGATGTCAAATAATTTTCGGCATTTTTTGAAAGAATTTTCAATATTTCTCAGGCGGAAAAAGAGCGCGTCCCCTGTCTGGGCAACGATTTCTCAATGCCCGATCTCCACGATGGTGGGAACCGCCTTTTTCCCTGCGAGGACCAGATAGCAATAGCTGATCGAGGGAGAAAAGCGCTGCATACAGCCCGGATTGATGACGAGGACGCCCTCCTCCTCGTGGTACTCGGCGATGTGCGTATGGCCGTAGAGCGCGATGTCGCAGCCGTTCTGTTTGGCGGCGTCCACAAGCCGTTGCGTGCCGTATTTGACCGAATATCTGTGACCGTGACAGGCAAAAATGCGGTGTCCCTCCGCCTCGATGACGATTTCGGAGGGATATTCCCCGTAAAAATCGTTGTTGCCCGAAACGGCGTACGTCTTTTCGGGATACAGGCGCATCAGCGTTTTGGCGTCCGACGCCACGTCGCCCAGATGCACGATGCAATCGCATTCGGAGAGTACGGTTGCGATCTTTTCAAAAGGCTGGGTATTTCTGTGGGTGTCCGAAAGAATGACAAACGTCTTCAAAGTTTCATCCCCTTTAGTTTTTCTGCGAGGGCGGCGAGCGCCTTGCCCCTGTGGGAGACGGCGTTTTTCTCTTCCGCGGAAGCCAGGCCGAAGCTCATGCCGAGCTCGTCGCTGTAAAAGAGAGGATCGTAGCCGAAGCCGCCTTCCCCTTCCGCCTTTTCCAAGATCCTGCCGTACGTCCTGCCGGACGCAGTGATCTCGCGCCCGTCCGCAAAGCAGAGCGCCACACAGCTTTCAAAGTAGGCGCGGTGCCGATCTTGCGGCACGTCCTTCAGTTTTTCCAGCAAAAGCGCGTTGTTTGCGGCATCGTCTCCGTGCCTGCCGCAAAACCTTGCGCTGTGCACGCCGGGAGCGCCGCCCAGCGCCTCCACGCAGATACCCGAATCGTCTGCCAGCGCGTTTACGCCCAGCGCGCGCGAGACCGCGCGCGCCTTGATGAGTGCATTTTCTTCAAACGTGGAGCCGTTTTCCTCGATGTCGTCGGTAAAACCCGCTTCCTGCATGGACACGATCTCGTATCCCTGAAAGATCTGCGCGATCTCGCGCAGTTTTGCCTTGTTTCCGCTTGCAACCACTATCTTCATACTTTTCTTCCTTTACGGCAGAATGTGCCCCGCCGCGAGATAGATACGGTACCATTCTTCCCGCGTGAGCGTGACGTCCGCGCCTGCGGCGATCTCGGCAAGATGCGAAGGATTGACCGTTCCCGTGATGACCTGCGTCTTTGCGGGATGGCGCAAGATCCACGCGGCGACGACGGCGGACTTTTCCACGTCGTACTTTTGTCCGATTTCCGCGAGGACGTCATTGAGTTTTACGAACTTTTCGTCGTTGAGGAACACGCCCGCAAAGAAGCCGTAGCGGAAGGGCGACCACGCCTGCACGATGATATTTTTCAACCTGCAATAATTGAGGATATACCCGTCGCGGGAGATGCCGCCCTCCGTTTCCATGTTCGCCTCGATGTTGCAGGAGATCATGCCCGCATGGGCGGGAGAAAACTGCAGCTGATCGGCATAGATCTGCTGCCCTACCGCAGTCTTTAAAAGCTCGATCTGGTACGGGTGCATATTGGACACGCCGAAATGGCGCACCTTGCCCGACGTGTACAGTTTGTCGAACGCCGCCGCCACCTCTTCCGGCTGCATCAGCTCGTCGGGACGGTGGAGCAAAAGACAGTCGAGGTAGTCCGTATTCAGACGTTCCAGCGAACCCTCCACCGCTTCGAGAATGTGTTTTTCCGAAAAGTCGAACATCGTTTTGGGAATGATGCCGCACTTGGATTGCAAGATCATGTCTTCGCGCGCGATGCCGAGATCTTTGACCGCTTCGGCAAAGGCAGTTTCGCAGGCGCCGCGGCCGTAAATGTCCGCATGGTCGAAAAAGTTCATTCCGCCTTCCATCGCCTTGGCGATAAACGTGCGCAGCTGCTGTTTTTCCGCATTGGCAAAGCCCATGCACCCCACCGCAATGGCGGGCAGGCGAAGGCCTTCCGTTTCCACGTATTTCATAAAAAGTCCTCCTGTTCTCCTCTATTATATCCCTTTTTTTGCTTTATTTCAAGTTGTTTTCGACGATGCGCGCAAAAACTCCAACAGGGCGTGCTTTTGCTGCGGGCTGAGCATTTCCACCCGCCGCAGAAGTTCCCCCGTATCGCCGTCGGGCAGTTCCTCGTATCTGTAAAACTCCGCAAGCGAAATGCCGAACGCCGCACAGATGGCGCGCAGTGTGGAAAGTTTGGGTTCCGCCCTGCGCACATACAGATTGTTGAGCGTGGACTGCGTGAGCATCGCCTCCATCGCCAGATTGTTGACCGACCAGCCCCGCTGTTTGCACAATTCGTCTATCCGATCCAATACTTCCATGATTTGTTCACCTCTTTTGAGTTATTTTATAACAAATTTGAGGTAAATACTTAACTCATATTATTGACAATATAACCCATTTGAGTTATACTGAAAGGAAGAGAGCGCCGTTATGCCAACAATAAGGCGCAAACTTCTGCAAAGCGTTGACAGCGCATACCGTATATGGTAAGATGATGCCGCAGGGCGCAAGCATTCTGCCCTGCCTCAAAGGAGAATTATGAAGACAATCCTGCAGATCGATCACCTGAGCAAGACGTATTCGGGCGGAAAAAAGGCGGTGGATGACCTGAGCCTGCGCGTATGCGAGGGAGACATTTACGGATTTATCGGCCAGAACGGCGCGGGAAAGACGACCACGCTGCGCGCGGTGACGGGCATTCTGCCCTTCGACGCGGGCGAGATCACCATTGACGGAATGTCCGTAAAAGAGCAGCCCGTTGCCTGTAAATCCGTACTGGCGTACATTCCCGACAACCCCGACCTGTACGAATATCTGACGGGGGTGCAGTACCTCAACTACATCGGGGATATTTTCGGCGTGGAAAAAGCTCTGCGTCGGGAACGCATTGAAAAATACGCGGAGATGTTCCGCATTAAAGACGATTTAGGCTCGCTGATCGGCGCCTATTCGCACGGCATGAAACAAAAACTTGCGGTGATCGCGGCGCTGCTGCACGCGCCCCGCCTGATGATTCTGGACGAACCCTTCGTCGGGCTGGACCCCGAAGCGGCCTTCAAGTTAAAGCAGGTATTCCGCGAAATGTGCGAAGCGGGAAGCGCCATTTTCTTTTCCACGCACGTGCTGGACGTGGCGGAAAAGCTGTGCAACAAAATAGCCATCATCAAGGGCGGAAAACTCATCGCCGACGGCGACATCGACGCGGTGCGCGGCGACGAAAGCCTGGAAGAGGTGTTTATGGAGGTTTTGGAACGGCATGAACAGTAAATGGCTGCTGCTGACTAAGATCCAGCTGGCGGGGCTGTTCGATTTCAACAGGGCGCGCCACTCCAAAGACGCAAAAACGGTGCGCCGCGCGGCGGGAACGGCGGCGATCCTGCTCCTTGTCGGCGTGTGCATCTGCGCATATGTCGTGTTTTTTGCCGTGGAATTCTGCAGACAGGGCATCGGCGTACACCTGCCCGCCCTGCTCATCGCGCTCTCCTCGCTGATCACCCTCATCTTTTCCCTGCTGCAGGGCTGTTCGGTGCTGTTTGCGATGAAAGACTACGAACACGTGATGTCCCTGCCCGTGAAAAAATCGGACATTCTCATCAGCAGGCTTGCCGGCATCTATCTTGCCAACCTCGCGTTTGCGGTGCCTGTGGTGATTCCCGGGACGGTCGTCCTGTTTGTCATGGACGGATTTTCCCTGCCCGTGCTGGGCGTAACGCTGGCGGGAATGCTGTTTTCGCCCCTGCTGCCCATGGCCGTCGCCATCGCGCTGAGCACCCTTTTAACGGCGCTGACGGCGCGGTTCCGCTACAAAAACGTGCTGCAGATCGTGCTGAGCCTTCTCCTCTTTCTCGGAGTGATGATCGCGAGTTTTTCCTTTTCGTTTGCTTCCTCTTCGCAGGAAAGCATCGACATGAACGCCGTCTTTTCCCTGATGGTGGGCAGAATTTACCTGCCCGCCCTGCTCATCGACGGGACGCTTACGGGCGCCGTGTGGGGCATTTTCGCCTTTATGGGCATTTCCCTCGCCGCGACGGCGGTGTTTGTGCTTGTTGCGACGCCGTGCTTCGAGCGGGTGCATGAAGCGCTCTCCGTGCGCGCGGCGGGCGTGAAATACACGGCGCAGAGCGTGCGCGGCGGCACCGCCTTTTCCGCTCTCGTCAAGCGGGAGTTCAAGAGGCTGTTTACCGCCTCGGGGTACCTCCTCAACGCACTGAGCGGCACCCTTTTGCTGCTGATCGGCGCGGCGGCGCTGCTCTTTCTGGATCCAAACACCCTGTTTGCCGAAGCGGAGGAGCCGATCCCCCTTTCCTTGTTTGCCTATGGCGGGACAGGGCTCGCCTATATCTTTATCGGCATGAGCAACCCTGCGGCGAGCGCCCTCTCTCTGGAAGGAAAATCGCGGGAACAGCTGTTTGTTTTGCCCCTTTCCGCAAAGCGCATCCTGCTTGCCAAAGCGTTGCCCACCTTCCTGTGCAACGCGCCCGTGGGGCTGCTCTTTTCCGTCGTTTACTGCATAAAATTTGAAGCGGATTTGCTCTGCTGGGCGATCACGCTGCCGAGCGTGCTCCTCTTTTGCGCCTTCTGCGCGCTGTGCGGGATCTTCCTCAATTACAAGTTCCCCAAATACGACTGGACAAATCCTACCATGGTCGCCAAGAACAGCATTCCCGTCATGATCTGCGTGTTCGTCAGCATGGCGCTGGGGATCGCCTGTTTTCTCTTGGGCATCATCGCGGGATTTTGGGCATACCTCGCCGCGGACGTGCTTGTCCTCGCGCTTGCCGCCGCCGTCTTGGCATATCTGTCCAAAATCAAAACTCTTTACGTAGATTAAAAAAAGCGCACCGTACCTGAAAATACAGGTACGGTGCGCCCTTTTTTTGACAAATCAGATTTTAAAGGCCCAGTTTCCGCCCTCAAAGACAGGGAAACGCGCGCCCGTATCCGTGACGCCCGTGATGCACAGATCGTCGTTGCCGATCATGAAATCGACGTGGATCATGGAATCGTTGACGCCCATGGCGTGCATCTCTTCGTCGGTGAGCTGTTCGTAGCCGTCCACGCAGTTGGTAAATCCCCTGCCCAACGCCAGGTGGCAGGCGGCGTTTTCGTCAAACAGCGTGTTAAAGAAGAGCACTCCCGAATTGCTGATGGGAGAATCGAAGGGAACCAGCGCGCATTCGCCCAGGCGGGACGCGCCCTCGTCCATAGAGATCATCTTTTTGAGCGCGGCGCCACCCTGCGCGGCGTGGACTTCGGTTGCCCTGCCGTTTTCAAAGCGAACGGAGAAATTGCGGATGAGCTGGCCCTGCCAGGACAGCGGCTTTGTGGAATAGACGATGCCCTCCGCTTCGCCCGCCTTGGGACTGGTAAAGCACTCCTCGGAAGGGATATTGGGGTTAAACTCCACGCCTGCAAGCGTCTTTTCGCTGCCCGCGGCAAAGACGCCCTTTTTCATCAGCCCCACGCGCAGCTGGGTGCCGTTGGAGCTCTTGTATTCGAGAGAGGTAAGCCCCAGCCCGTTGAGGTAGGCACAGCGTGCCTGCAGCGCCCTGTTATGTTCCTGCCAGTTGGCGATGGGGTTGCCTTCGTACGCGCGGGAGCATTGCAGAATGGTGCGCCACATCTTTTCCATTCCTGCGGAAGCGGGCATATGCGGGAACACCTTTTTTGCCCAGCTTTTCCCGGGAACGGCGGCGATGCACCACTGATACTTGTTTTCCATCTTGTCGCGGAAGGGCTTGATGATCTTCTGGCGTGCCTGCATGGCGCGGGCATATTTTTCCGTGTCGATGCCGCTGAGCCCGTCGGGGTCCGCGCTTTCCAGGTACAGCCTTGCGGGGAGTTCGCGCACCTGCGCGCGCAGTTTTTCCTGCTGCCAGAAGGGAACGGTGCCTAAAATCTCCTCCGATTTGTATTCCGCGCCCAGGCGGGAAACAGGCTGGTGCGTCCACTCGACGACGACTTTTTCCGCGCCCGCGCGGTAGCATTCCTCCGCGCACATCGCGGCAAACTCGGGCTGATCCAGCTCCGCGGAAATGATCACTTCCTGCCCTTTCTGCACGTTCAGACCCATGCGGGCGAGCAGTTTTGCATAGTTCAACAGTACTGTCTTTTGCATATTTTTTCTCCTCAGCGCAGAGCTTTGCTCCACGTTCCGTTCTCAAAAACAGGGATACGTTCCCCCGTTTTCGTGACGCCGATGATCTCCAGATCTTCCGCGCCGACCATGAAGTCGACATGGATCATGGAGTCGTTGACGCCCATGTTCGTGAAATCTTCCTTTGTATAGTCTGCAAAATTGACGATGGTGTTGGAATACCCCCTGCCCAGCGCCAGATGGCAGCAGGCGTTTTCGTCAAACAGGGTGTTGTAGAAGAGAATGCCCGTCTGGTTGATGGGAGATTCGTACGGCACCAGGGCGCACTCGCCGAGGTATGCCGCACCCTCGTCCATGGAAATGATCTTGCGCAGCAGCGCCTCGTTTTTCTCCGCGCCGCAGTCCACCGCCTTGCCGTCCTCAAATTTCAGCCAGAAATTTTCGATGAGTTCCCCGCCGTAGGACAGGGGTTTGACGGCATACACGATGCCCTCCGCCGCGCCGCGGCGCGGGGTGGTAAAGCATTCCTCCGTGGGAATGTTGGGGTTGAAATGGTTGCCGCCGACGGTGCTCTTTCTCCCCGAAATAAACTGCGCCTGGGGGATCAGCCCCACTTTCAGGCGGGTGCCGTTGGAGCTCCGGTATTCGAGGGACTCAAAATCGTAAGAATTGAGTTTGTCGCACTTGTCTCGCAGGGTGCGGTTGTGCCACATCCAGTCGGTGAGCGGATCTTTCCCGTCCGCGCGGGCGCAGTGCAGGATCTGTTCCCACAAAAGTTCGACGGCGGTGTTGGCGCGCTCTTTGGGGAAGATCTTCTTTGCCCAGCCCACGGAGGGAACGGCGGCGACGCACCACTGGTAGCGGTTGGTCATCGAGTCCTGATAGGGCTTTAAAATGGCGGAACGCGCCATGGAGGCGAGGGTGATCTTTTCGCGGTCGGCGCCCTTCATGCCGTCGGGGTCGGCGGAGGCGATGCGTATGTAGACGGGAAGAAGCTCCGCCCTTTCCTTCATTTTTTCCTCTTCCCAGGCGGGAACGCCGCCCAGTTCGCGCACGCTTTCAAAGCGGGAGGCTAGCTTTTCGAGGGGCTGGTAATGCCATTCCACGGACACGTCCGCCGCGCCCGCGCGGTAGCATTCCTCCACGAGCATGGCGATAAATTCCGGCTGGTCGAGCTGCGCGTTGATGACGACGCGCTGCCCCTTCTGAACGCTGCCGCCCACGCGCGCGATCAGCTTTGCATAGTTACGAAGAAGCGTCTTTTTCATATCTTTCCGAACTTCCTGTTTTAGTTTTCTTTATCATACTCTTTTTGCGGAAAAATGTCAACTTTTGCCCGCCGCGCGCGGCGTTCGGCGGGATATTTTCAGGAAAGTTTAGAATTTTTTTCCGTTTGTTGACAGAAGCCGCCCGTTGTGGTATGATTTTTTTGAAAATATTTTTTCTTTTTACCAACAATTTTTGCGTTATAATTGTTATAAAGGCGAAAGGGTATGAAATCGGCAAAACTGGAAAAACACATAGACGCGCTGCGCGCGGGGGATCTGCGCGCCTTTGACGCGTTATACGAGCAGACAAACCGCACGGTGTATTTTGCCGCGCTGTACATTGTCCGCGACAAGATGTATGCGGAAGACATCCTGCAGGAGACCTATGTGCGCGCCCTGCGCTCGTTGGACTCGTACACGCCCGGCACCAACTTTACGGCGTGGCTGACGCGCATCGCAAAAAACCTTGCACTCAACCATGTAAAGAGCGCAAAGCGGACGATCCCCACAGACTTTCAGGAGGATTCCTACAAGTACGGAACGCAGGAAACGCATCTGCCCTACGTTTTCGACGTTGCCGCGAAGGTGCTTTCCGAAGAGGAATACAACATTCTGATGCTCTGCCACGTGGCGGGCTACAAGCGCAGAGAAGTGGCGCAGATGCTGCAAATGCCCATCGGCACCGTGACCTGGAAAAACAACGAGGCTCTGAAAAAGCTGAAAAAAGTACTCAGCGAGGAGAGTGAAGCATGAAAGACATCAAAAAAATGCTCCGCGAGCAGGCGCCCGACGTTCTGCCCGACGAGAGCGTAAAGGAAAAGATCCGACTTCAGCTGGGCGCTCCCCTGCCGCAGGAACAGGCGGCGCTGGCGCACGGCGGCACAAAGGCGCTTTCCTCCAAAAAGACGTGGATCGCCCTTGCCGCCCTCTTTCTGGCGGCCGTCCTCTTCGTGGGACTTCTGCTGCCCGCCCTGCTGAAAAAGACCCCCGCAAGCGGGATCCTCAACAAATTCGATTCCATCGAGACCACGGAGGACTTTTACCTGTACGGCGCCGCGTCGGTCGGTTCCCTGCTCTCCGCCCGCGAAAAGACCGCGGCCCTTTCGACAAAGAGCCTTGCCTACGCTTCCCCTGCCGCCGATCTTACCGACGGCGAACAGCAGATCGTGGACACCGTGAACGGATACCTTTCCCTCGTGGAGGGATTGCTCGGGGACGGGAGCATCGAACACTCGCAGATCACAAAGCCCGCCGACCCCGCGTACGCACAGTACAGTTATTATACCGTCATCCGCTACAAAGACCTGCTGGAAGAAGAAGTCAGTTACGAACTCTACTACAACGAACTTCTCGCGGGCGTGGAGCAGGAGGACGACGAAACGGAAGAAAACTATGACATTGAGGGCATTCTCGTCGTCGAAGGGACTGCCTACGAAGTGTACGGCTCGCGCGAAGCCTCTGCCGAACAGGACGGAAGCGAGAGCGAGAGCGAAAACGAACTGCAATTCACCGCTTACCTGAACGCGGAAAAGACGCAATATCTGCGCATGGAACAAAAGACGGAGCTGGAAACGGAGGCGGGAAGCCAGGAATCCGAACAGGAATTTGAATACACCTTTGTTTCGGACGGGACATGGCAGGAACGCACGCAGGTGAAATACGAACAGGAAGACGGCGAACTGGAACTGGAGATCACCGTGGAAAAGCGGGGTCAGGAAAAGGACGAATTGCGCTTCCGCCGCGAAAACGGGCAGACGGGACTGGACGTGGACGCAAAGATCGGCGGCAAAGACGTGCGCTTTACCATAGAGATCGTAAACGAAAACGGAAACACTTTCTACCGCTACCGTTTCGGGGACGACCATTCCTCGGACACAGACCGCTACGAGGGACACCGCTATCACGGCAACGACGATGACGACGATTAAAATAACCAAAGAGGCAGCCGCGGAACTCCCGCGGCTGCCTCTTCGTTTTTTCTCGGAAAATTTTTCTATTATACGCGCGCGAGAAAAATTTTTTTGCAATTTTTCCAACAAAAAAGCAAATGCTGTTGTTGTATAAGTGATCGAGGCAAGCGCGAGAGCCCCTGAAAAAAATTTTTAAAAAACTTTCAAGATTACCAACAAAACACAGCCCGTCGCTGTTGTATAAGTGTACAGGGCAAGCGCAATGCTTATAAAACTTTTTAAAAATAAGGAGAAACAGAAATGAAAAAACTGGTATTGGCAGGAATGACGGCTTTGACGGCATTGGCACTTTCGGTGGGAGCGGCTGCTTGCTCGCCCGATTCCGCAGCAAAGAACGAATTTGAACTCCCCCAGACGGCGGCGCAATCGTACAGCTTCAGCGCGGCTTCCGCGGGAACCATCATCTCCGCCATGAACGGCGGCAGCGCGGCGCAGACCGCGAGGGCTTTGACGGCCGTGACGGACGAGGCGACCATCGCCGAACTCAACGACTACATGATGCTGGTGGAAAGCCTGCTTTCGGACGGCTCCTTCGGCACGGTGTACGAAACTTCCGACCGCCCCGAATACGCGGTGAAAGCGGTGATCTCCTACACGGACATCACGGGCGCAAAACTCGGCTACACGATGTACTATAACGAGTCCAATCAAAAAACCCACACCGAATCCGACTGGGACGACGGCCGCCTCGAAGAGGAATCCGAAACCCGTGCGGACATCGACGGTGTCCTCGTCATCGACGGTGCGGACTACCCCTTCAGCGGCAGGACCAAGACGGAGACGGAAGGAAACGAATCGGAAAGCGAAACGACCTTCTCCGTACAGATGGGAACGACCGCGGAAGGCCTGCAGAAAGTGATGCGCGTCAACCGGGAATCGGAATCCGAGCACGACGAGACGGAGGAAGAATACTCCTACACCATCTACGAAGGCAGGACGGAAACGGAGCGCAGCACCCTGAAAGTGGAACAGGAACGCGGCGAGACGGAGATTGAAATGACCGTGAGAAAGAACGGGCAGTCGCAGGTGTTCAGCTTTGAGAAAGAGGCCGACGAGCGCAACGCCATCCATATCACGGTGGGCGGCAACGGCTCTGTCGAGGAATACGTCGTGCGCGTTCTGACGGATGAAAACGGCAACACCTACTACGAATACAGCACGAGAGACGGCGGTTCCTTCCATTTCTCCCGTCACGGGCAGGAAAACGGCGCACAGAACCCCTACGGCAAATAATTCTTCCCCTTCTTTCCCCCGCGCCGCACGGCGCGGGGGATTTTTAAAAGGGCGTCCCCCGCGGGGGACGCCCTTTTGCGTGTGACAATGCGCCGCAGAAAAACTATTTTTGTTCTCGTTTTTGGATGACGTCCATCAAAAACAGGCACGCCGCCGCCAAAAAAGGCGCCGCAGAGAGCAAGAGAAAGGCGGCGCGGATCCCCCCGCCTTCCGCCGCCGCGCCCATGACGGCGGGCAGAGCCGCGCCGCCCACGTCCTGCGCCAAGGCGAGTGAGGCGAGCAGCCAGCCGCCCGTCTGCGGCAGAAACTTTCCCGCGGCGGACATGGCGCCGGGCGAGAGCACCCCCACAAACAGGCCGCAGGCAACGGCGGCCGCCAGAGCGAAGGGAGCGGGCGCAAGCGCAGCGGCAAGATAACAGCCGCCCGCCAGGAGCGCGGAAAAGAGCAGGATGCAAAAGGGCGCGCCGCGCTTTTTGAGAAGGACAAAACAGGTCCCGCCTACCCCCAGACAGACGGCAAACAGCGCAAAGCCGAGCAATGCCCCCCATTCCTGCCCGAACAGCTCCTGTGCAAAGGAGGAGACGTACTGGTTGACCGCCACTTCCGCGCCGCACCCGAAAAAGACGGCCGCGAGCGCAAACAGGTAAAAGGGACGGAACGCCGTCCGCCGCGGCGCAAGGCACTCCCCTTTCGGGAGCTGCGCGGCGGGCAGGCAGACGAGCACGAAGGCGGGCACGGCGGCAAGGAGGAGCACGGCGACATTCCACCTGTGCGCCCCGAACAGGGCAAAAAAGACAAACAGAAAGAGCGCCAGTCCGACCTGCGCCCACGCGTACATCGTGCGCTGCAGGCACAGTCCGCCCGACTCGCTGAGCGCGCATTCGGCGGCGTTGGAAAGCACCACTTCAAGCATTCCGCCCGCAAACGCAAACACGGCGGTGGCGGCGAGAATGCCGAAAAACAGTTCGTCGCAAAAATAAGGGAGCGTACCGTAAAAAACAAGCCCTGCGCAGGAGAGAAAGGCGGCGCAGGCGGCGAGTTTTTTGGAAGAGAGCCTGTCGATGAAAAAGAGGAGAAAGGTATCCGCCGCCAGCTGTGCGCAAAACCCCGCGGCGGCGAGGATCCCCAGTTGCACATATGTAAATCCGTACAGCCTTGCAAAGGGTACGAACAGAACGGCGGTGACGTTGGCAATGACCGCCTGGTTGACGACGCCCGCGCGGCAGACGCGGGCGGTATTCCTGTACATCATAGTTGTTTTTCCTTTGCTTTGTATCTTTATATCCTATGCAGAGGAAAAATTTTACGTGAATGACCCTATCGCTTGACGAACGTGCGGGAAAATGCTACCATAAACTTATGAAAACCATTGACGAAGTACTGCAGGCGCACCCCTTCCGCGCCATCGGGGAACAGAACCCCAAGATCAAACAGCTGAAGGGCATCGTTTCCAATTCCAAACCCAACCCGCACAAACTGTTTGCCGCGGAAGGCATCTGGATGCTCTCCCTGTGCGAAAAATTCAATACGCCGCTGGACAGCCTTTTCCTCTGTCCCGAACACATCCGAACCAGCGAAGCGGCGGCGCTGGCAGACAGGCTCGCTTCCCGCGCGCAGGAGCTGTACACCGTTTCCGCAAAGACGTACGAAAAACTTTCCGAACGCGGCCAGCCGGACGGACTTCTGGCGCTGGCACAGCTGCCGCGGCACGAACTGAGCGCCTTCCGCCCCGCAAAGGACGCGGTCATTTTGATTTTGGACGGCGTGGAGATCCCGGGGAACATCGGCACGATGATGCGCATGGCGGACGGCGCGGGCGTGGACGCCGTGTTTTTGTGCAACCGAAAGGCGCGGCTGACCCACCCCAAACTGATCAAGGGAAGCCAGGGCGCCATTCTGTCCGTCCCGTACTTTGAATTTGAAAGCGTGCAGGACTGCCGCAACTGGCTGGACAAAAACGGCTTTACCGTGTACCTTGCGGACACGCGCGCCGATCTATATTACTACGACGAACCGTTCGGCACAAAGACGGCGCTCGTGATGGGCAGCGAACGCTACGGCATTTCCCGCGAATGGTACGACAAGAGTTACAAAATGATCGCCATTCCCATGGAAGGCAGCTGCGATTCCCTCAACGTGGGCGTGGCCGCAACCGTGCTCGCCTACGAAGCGGTCAAGAAAAACAAGTTTCTGCCCCGCGGCATCCGCCCGCAAAAATCCTGAAAAAAAGCGCCGCAGTCCTGATCGGACTGCGGCGCTTTCCTTTATAAAAACGTACAGGGAGCCGCAAGTTTTGCGGCTCCCTGCTCGTTTTTTCAGCTTATTTTTCTTCCCCGTCCCAATGGGAAACGATGGGTTCAGACTCCTCCGATTTCTCCTGCGGAACGTCTTCCTCTCTTTCCTCCTCCGCCCTTTTCTTCGCGCGGATGGCATGGGAAAAACTTTGATACAGACGAAATTTTGCCGTAGCTGCGGCGAACAATTAAAACTCGATGTGTTTGAAATCCTTGCGGGACGAACGGCGGTACAAGATGACCTTTCTGCCGATGACAGCCACGCATTCCGCGCGCAGGGTGACGGCGAGTTCCGCCGCGAGAGAACGCGCGTCCTCTTCCGCGTTGGTCAGGACGTTGATCTTGATGAGTTCGCGCGCTTCCAGCGCGTCCGAGATCGACTTGACCATATTTTCGCTGATACCGCCCTTGCCCAGCTGAAAAATAGGATCGAGATTGGCGGCGATGCTCTTTAAATGACTTCTCTGTTTGCTTGTCATATTTTACTCCTTGAATGCAAATTCCACACCGCCCACGACGACGGTATCGTCTTCCTGAACGCCCTGCCGCTTGAGTTCGCGGATGACGCCCTTGTCTTTCAGAACCTTCTGGAAATACGCCATGGAATCGGGATCGGACAAGACGACGTTGCGTTCCAGCAGATCGACCAACCCGCCCGTGACGTACCAGACGTTTTCTTCCTCGTCCTTTTCCACAGAAAACTCGTCGGAGGAAGGAATGTCGTATTCAAACTCGTCGGCGGGAACGGGCTGTGCCGGCGGGAGAGTATCCAGAATGTCGCAGATCGCCTTCAGGAGCTTGTCCGTCCCCTCTCCGTTCACCGCCGTGATGGGATAGCAGGCGAGCGGACATTTTTTTATGAACGCGGCGACGTTCTCTTCCGCGCCGTACACGTCGCACTTGTTGAGCGCCACCACCTGAGGCAGAGAGGCGAGTTTTGCGCTGTATTCGGCGAGTTCCTCGTTGATCTTGCAGAAATCCTCGTAAGGGTCGCGCCCTTCCGAACCGGAAATGTCCACGACGTGCACGAGCATACGCGTGCGCTCGATGTGCCTGAGGAAATCGTGACCGAGCCCCGCGCCCTTCGCCGCGCCCTCGATGAGTCCCGGAATGTCCGCCGCCACAAACGATTTATCGTAATAGCGCACGACGCCGAGATTGGGGGAAAGCGTCGTGAAATGGTAGTTGGCAATTTTGGGTTTTGCCGCGGAAATTTTGGAAAGAAGGGTGCTTTTGCCCACGTTGGGGAATCCGATGATGCCCACGTCCGCAATAACTTTGAGTTCGAGAATGAGGGTATGCACCTGCGTTTTCTGACCCTTTTGCGCAAAGTGAGGCGCATGGCGGCGCGCCGTGGTGAAGCGGACGTTCCCCTTGCCGCCGTTGCCGCCGCGGGCGAGCAGTTTCTTTTCGCCGTCCGTGTACACGTCGCACAGGATCTTGCCCGTTTCCGCATCGCGGACGAGCGTGCCGAGAGGCACGGAAATGACTACGTCCGCCCCGCTCTTGCCGTAGCAGAAGTTGGTGCCGCCGCGTTCGCCGTTGCCCGCCGTGAATTTTGCGCCGAAACGGAAATCGATGAGGTCGTTTTTGTCCTTGTCCCCCACGATGTACACGTCGCCGCCCTTGCCGCCGTCGCCGCCGTCGGGGCCGCCGTTGGCAAAGCCCTTGAAACTCTTGAAAGAGTTCATGCCGTCGCCGCCGTCCCCCGATTTGATTGTGATTTTAACTTTGTCTGTAAATAACGATGCCATAAAGACCTCAGTGTTCTTTTTTCGCGAAATAGTCGCAGCAATCGGCAAGCGGGCAGGCGCCGCAATCGGGATTCTGCGAATGGCAGACCTTTCTGCCGTGCCAGATCAGCCAGTGGTGCGCCTTGGACCAGTCTGCCTGCGGAATAGAGAGTTTTAACTGTTCCTCCGTGCGAAGCGGAGTGTTGGCGTGCGCCAGGCCCAGGCGGTTGCTCACGCGGAAGACGTGGGTATCCACGGCGATGGCGTCCGCCTCAAACCACACGGAGGACACGACGTTTGCCGTCTTCTGCCCCACCCCCGCCAGCGATTTGAGCTGCGCAAAGTCCGAAGGCACTTTGCCGCCGAACTTGTCCACGATGTCGCGGGAAGCGGACAGGATATGCGCCGCCTTGCTGCGGTACAGACCGCAGGAAAAGATATACTTTTCCAGCTCCTGCCGGGAAAGCTGCAGCATGGTTTCGGGCGTATTGTGTTCTTTGAAGAGCTCTCTTGTGACCTTGTTCACGCGCTCGTCCGTACATTGCGCGGAAAGGATGACCGCCACCAGCAATTCGTAAGCGGTGGAATAGACAAGCGCAGGGCGCGCGTCTGCGTACACCTGCGCAAGTATTTGCAGAGCCTTTTTTCTCTTTTGTTCGTCCATGCCGCTATTTTACCATAAACGCGATCGGATTACAAGTTTTTTTGCGCAGAAATCACAGCGGACGGACGTATGTTCTGCCGCCGCAGATATCCATGCGGAAAAACCCGACGAAGGCGGAACAGTTCATGCCGGCAAGGGCGCGGCGCACGCGGAGAAGATCTCTTTCGGGAAAGCGCAGGGAAATGCCGCACCCGACGTTTGCCTCGCGCGGAGTGGAGACGGCGGCGGCGCACACGCCCGCCGCACGGATGCGCGAAAGGCAGGAAAGCGCCTGCGCGCGCGAACGGAATACTGCGAGAATGTTCATGATTTTTCTTCCTGTAAGGCCGCGCAATTTAGGGGATACGCGGCATATATTACAGTATATGCCGCCCTCTGTGAAAAGGTTTTGCGGCAAAGGAGGAAAGAGTGATCTACTTTGACAATGCCGCCACGGGCGGCAGAAAACCGTATGCGGTACAGCGCGCCGTGCGCGCGGCGACGGAAGGCTGCTGCGGCAACCCCGGAAGAAGCGGACACGCGCTTGCCCTGGCGCTCGCGCAGGACGTGCTGCGCACGCGCCGACTTCTGGCGCGCTTTTTCAACGCACCCGACCCCGAACGGGTGATCTTTACCCAGAACTGCACGCACGCGCTCAACCTGGCGATTCACGGACTTTGCGCGCAAAAACGGGGTACGTCCCCCGAGATCCACGTCGTTTCCACCGTTGCCGAGCACAACAGCGTACTGCGCCCGCTGTTTGCCCTCGAACGGCAAGGAAAGATCTCCCTCACCCTCGTGCAGGCGGAGCGCGGCGTCGTCTCCCCGCGGAACATTGCCGCCGCCGTGCGGGAAAATACCGTTGCGGCGGTGTTTACGCTTGCCTCCAACGTGACGGGCATGACCATCGACCCCGCGGCGGTGCGCGCCCTGCTGCCCGACGACGTGCTGGCCATCTGCGACGGGGCGCAGGCGTGCGGACACATCCCCGTCGATCTGCGCGGGGCGGGCATAGACGCGCTTGCGGTGGCGGGACACAAGGGAATGTGCGGCATTCAGGGAAGCGGTGCGCTGCTCCTTTCCGAACGCTTTTCCCCGCCTCCCCTGCTGTACGGCGGCACGGGCAGCGAGAGCGCCAACCCCGATATGCCCCTCTTTTATCCCGACCGCCTGGAAGCGGGAACCATTTCCTGCCCTGCGGCGGCTTCCCTTGCCGAAGGCGTTCTGCACCTTTTGCCGCGGCAGGAAAAGATTGCGGCGCACCTGAAAAAGCTGACGGGCGTACTTGTGAACGGGCTCAAAGAGATCGAAGGGATCGCCGTGTATTCCCGCCCCAACCCCTGCGGGATCGCGGCGTTTGCCTGCGACAACCTGCAATCGGAATTTTTTGCCCAGCGGCTTTCGGACGAATACGACATCGCCGTGCGCGGCGGACTGCACTGCGCGCCGAAAATGCACGAGGCGCTGGGGACGAAAGAGGGGCTGGTGCGCGCCTCCCTCTCCGAATACAGTACCCGCGCGGAAGCGGAGCTGTTTTTGCGGGCGGTGCGCGAAATTTCCGCAAGCGTGCGCTGAAACACATATGCGCGGCGGCGAAAACGGGCCCCTTTTGTGCCCAAATGCGCCGCCGCGCATAAAAAAAGCCGCGCACGGTGTGCGCGGCGGGGGCGAGTTACGTCTTTTTGAGTTTTTTGACGACCTGTTCGAGCTTTTTGCGCTTTGCCCCGTCCAGCATGGGAGAAACGGCGCGCACAAAATTGTCCAGTTCCGCATCCGAAAGGGTACCCGCGCGCCTGCCGCGCTCCGCCTCCCGATAGATGGCGCGGAGAATGTCCCCTTCCCCCTTGCCTTCAAACGCGCGCGCCAGCGACTGCGCCATGGCGTCCGCGTCCTTGGGGAGCGCGCCCCGGTCCTTTGCCTCTTTGACAAACTTGTTGAAATCTTCCATAGCCACCTCCGAAAAAGTTTACAATACCAATCTATGCCGCGGGGCAAAAAAATGCGCCCCGCAAAGGAGCGCTTATGCAACTTCTCATCATTGCCCTGCTGCTTTTATCCATGCAGAAAGAACAGACTTCCCTGCAGGATCTGCAGCCCCTGCTCGCTTTTCTGCAGAGCGGGGAGCTCAAACCGCTTGCCGAAAGCAAGCCTTTTTCCGACCTGCACCTCGGGAATGCGGACGCAAAGGCGGTGTTTGCGCTGTTCGACGCCCTGCGCGGCGCCCTGTCCGATCGGAAAGAGGAGCCGAAACAGCCGCAGACAGCCGAAAAAACATCCTCTCCGCTGGACGGAATTGCCGACAGCGACATTCTCTCCGCGCTGAACAGCTACCTTTCCTGACGTACGGCTGTGCCGCCGCGCATACGACGCGTTTTTCTGACGGTATGCGCGCGTATACATATGTCTGCAAAAAAAACGACGGAGCGCGTTTGCGCTCCGTCCTGCGTTATGCCGTTATCCTGTTTAAAATTTCCGTCAGTTCCGCGTCGGGATATTCCCCGTACGATACGGCGGAAACGGCGACGGCGCCGTCGTCCGTGGTGACGCCCTTGCCGTGGATGCTGTTCCCGTTGGGCCAGAAGATCTGTGCGGAAGTCAGCTTGACCGCTTCGCCCGTGGAGGGATTGGAATAGCTGGTCTGCATGATCCCCTTGCCGTACGTTCTGGCAAAGCCCTTGCCCTGCGTATCCGTGAGGAAAATATCCGAATAGGACACCGTTCCGTAATCGATCATGGCGCCCATCAGCGCTTCGGAAGCGGACGCCGTGTTCCCGTTTGCCGCGATGTACACCTTTTTACCGGACAGATACTCGCTGTACAGATTGGCTCCTGCCCCGTAATTGATCTGCATCCCGCTCTTGTATTTTGCGTACAAAACGACGGGATTGGAAGCGGGAGCATCCTTCATCAGGTACTGCGCGATATTGCAGAGAATGCTCAGATTTCCGCCGCCGTCGTTGCGCAGATCGAGCAAGAGCGTCTGTTTTGCGTCCTTTTCAAACTGCTGCAGAGCGTACACAAATTCCTGCGCGGCGTTGCCGTTGAATTCTACCAGCCGCAACACGGCGAGATCGCCCGTCACCTGTTCGTCCAGAGAGACGTACTCGGAAACGTCCTGCCAGACCTTTTCCTTTTCCAGATATGTCCAGGCTTTCGAGTCCGCCGCATACAGGACGTAACTTTCCGTGTACTCGGCGCTCGTGACGGAGACCACCGTGCTCTGCGCGGCGGAAAGCTCCGCCTCGCTCGCGACGGGCGTCGTTGTAAAGCGCAGAAAGACGGTTTCCCCTGCGCCGTAGGAAGAGAGCTCTTTTGCCATGCTCTCATAGGTAAAGGTGGACACGAGCTCTCCTTCCGATTTTCCGATCCCCGTCAGGTACAGTCCCGTTTCAATGGGGAAATCGGCGGTTTTTGACGCATAAAAGACGGGGGATCCGATGGAAACGCGGGCAATTTTATTGCTACCCGAGAAAAAGGCCATGCCGAACCCGCCCATGATGCCCTGATTTTCGCTGACGGTGCGGTCGAATTCTTCCGCGGTATAGTACTGCGAATAGATGTCCAGAGCATTGTCCTCCACGCCCTGGATGGCGGCATTCCAGAATTCCTCATCCGAAATGTCCTGGTAGTAGGTCTTGTCGATCTGGTCTTTGAACCAGAGCAGAGATTTCAGCCCGTCGTCGTAAAAGAGCGAAGAGGCACCCACGCCCGTAAAAAAGGCCGCAACGAGAGCGGCAAGGCTGAGAATACAGGCAAGGACAAACCTGACCGTCCTCTTTTTCTTCGCCTGCGTCAGCTGCGCCTGCGGCGAAGAAGAGGGTTCTTCCCCGAAGAAAGGATCGTTTTGATGTTCCGACATAAATTCTCCTTATTTTATTTGAAGGTGTACCAGCGCGAAGGCATCAGCTCTCCCAGCGTGACCGTTTTGAGAGGGTCCTCTTCCAGCAAAAATTCCGCGCGGTCGTTTTCGGGCGAAAGCTGCAGCAAAAATTCGCGGCAGGCGCCGCAGGGCGGGAGAGGTTTCCCCTGCTCGTCCACGCACACAAAGCGGCGGACGGTGCGTTCGCCGTCCGTGACCATCGCCGCGGCGGCGCTGCGCTCCGCGCAAAATCCCAGCCCGCAGGCGAGATCGATATTCACGCCCTTATAGTATTTCCCGTTTTTGCCTTCCAATACCGCCGCCACAACGCCCGAGGAATCGAACTTTCCAAGCGATACGGGATGCAGCGTTGCGCGCGCAAGCTCCAGCATTTCTCTGTACGTCATTTTTCCCCTTTTCGTCCCGAAAATGGCGGGACGTATCCGTTAAATGCGTGCAATTCCCTCTTTTTTGGCCTGCTCCGCCACTGCCTTTGCCACGGCGGGAGCCACGCGCTTGTCAAACGCGGAAGGGATGATGTTGTCGCGTGCGAGGTCCTCCCCCACAAGCTCTGCCAGGGCGCGCGCCGCGGCCACTTTCATGCCCTCGGAAATGTCCTTTGCGCGCACGTCCAGCGCGCCGCGGAACACCCCGGGAAAGGCCAGAACGTTGTTGATCTGGTTGGGGAAATCGCTCCTGCCCGTGCCGACGACAAAGGCACCCGCCTCCAGCGCGTCCTGCGGGTAGATCTCGGGCTCGGGGTTTGCCATGGCAAACACCACGCTCTTTTCCGCCATGGAAGAGACCGTTTCGCGGGTCAGCTGTCCTGGTTTGGAAACGCCGATAAACACGTCCGCGCCGCGCACGGCGTCCGCTAAGGTGCCGCGCAGGTGCGCGCGGTTGGTCACTTTTGCGATGTCCGCCTGCGCGTCCGTCAGCCAGGTCTCCCCTTCGCAGACGATGCCGAAGCGGTCGGTGAGGGTGACGTTCTGCGCGCCGCTCTCCAAAAGAAGTTTGCAGATGGCGATGCCCGCGCTGCCCGCGCCGCAAATGACGATGTTCACCTTTTCAAGCTGTTTTTCCGCAAGTTTGAGCGCGTTGAGAAGCGCCGCCGTCACCACGATGGCGGTGCCGTGCTGGTCGTCGTGAAAGACGGGGACGTCCAGCTTTTCTTTGAGCCTTTTTTCCACGGCAAAGCATTTGGGGGCGCAGATGTCCTCCAGATTGATGCCGCCGAAGGTGGGGGCGATCATTTCCACCGCCCTGACGATGTCGTCCTCGTCCTGCCCCGAAAGCACGATGGGAACGGAATCGATGCCCGCAAATTCGCGGAACAGGATGGCTTTCCCTTCCATGACGGGAAGGCCCGCCAAGCCGCCGATGTTGCCGAGTCCGAGCACGGCGCTGCCGTCGGAAACGACGGCGACGGTATTCCATTTTCTGGTATACGTATACGCCGCGGAAGGATCTTTGGCGATCTCGCGGCAGGGTTGAGCGACGCCCGGGGTGTAGGCGAGGGAAAGGGATTCCCTATCCTTGACTTCCACGAGGGAGCGCACTTCGTATTTGCCGCGAAGCTTTGCGTGCAGTTCGAGAGATTTTTCGTAAACGTCCATATCGTATGCTCCTGCCCGCATATGCGGGCGAATTGATTTTTGCCGTAGTTTTTGCGCGGCGTGCCGCCGCGAACATATGCGCGAGAGCGCATTTTACACGAGTTTGTTGAGAATGGTGATGATGCGGAAGGTGACCGCATCCGAAAATTTGCGCAGGTTCAGGCCCGTGACCCGCTCGATCTTGTCCAGGCGGTACATCAGCGTGTTGCGGTGCATATACAGGTTGCGCGAAGTTTCGCTGACGTTGAGGGAATTTTCCAGAAATTCCTCGGCGGTGTTGACCATGTCCTCGTCTTTGAGAAGTTCGCGCGCGTCCCCGTCCAGCAGAACGGAGAGGTACTCGGAAAGTTTTGCCTCGGACACGTCTTCCAGCATACGGATGAGCATGAACTCGCGGTAGCTGTGTACGTTGCCCTTGGAATTGAACGTGACGCTCATGCGGAGGGCGGCGCTCGCCTGCTGGTAGGAGACGGAAACGTCCTCGAAATGGCGGAAAGTCCCGCCCACGCCGACACGGCAGCGGATGCCCAGCTCTTCATACAGAGAGCGGGACAGAAAGCCCGCAAAATCCACGGACGACTGGTATTCGGAATCCGCTTCCACAAACTTGATAAAGGCGCAGTCCTTGCCCGAAATGCTGACGGCGCAGTCCGATTCGTTCTCTATGTACTGCGAAAAGAGGGAGATGACGTCCGAAGTTTTTCCTTCCGCGGCAACGGCGAGCACAAAGCAGGGAAGATCGGGAACGGAATACTTGACGCGGTATTTCTGAATGTCCGAAGGGGCGCATTCCCCGAGCAGGATGCGGCGCACAAACTCGCCCTTCGGCAGATTGACGGCGCGCGACGAGGAATTTTCGATGAGGTCGGACAGCAGAAAGGCGTAATTTTTCTGCACGCGGGTGGCGCCTTCCAGCCCGAACAGATACTGTTCGCTGCGGAACATCGCCTTGAAATAGGTGCGGCCGTTCTGTTGCAGGATCCCCTCAAAATCGGGAGAGATCCCCTCCCCCGTCGGCGTGGAGACGGGATCGCCCGATGCGGTGTACACGTCGAGATCCAGCCCCGTATTTTCGTTGATGGAACGAAGAGTTTTTTTGAGTTCGCTGTTCATGTTTCCCTCCCGCAGGCGCAAAACACCGTGCGTTGTATATCATTATAGCGCAAAATCGGACAAATATCAATCTCTTTTTAAAAACTGCGCGCTTTCGGGAAAATTTTTACGCCGTTTACACATTCTGTACAGAAAAGGGATTGCACACATATTTTTTGCGCGTGAAAATATCTTTTTTATTTTATACTTGACACTTTTACTTATATATAGTAAAATTGTAAGCGTAACGATCCCGCCGCGGGAGGAGCTTCCGCACGGGGAACGTTTACAAAAATCGTTAAAACGGGGTAACTTCTTATGACATCCATGGAAATGCCGGAAAACGTTCCCGCAAAAAAGAAGGGGAAAGTTTTACAGACCGTTCTCTCCCTGCTCATCTTTGCGGGCTTTGTCGTATTCCTGTTTGTTCCCAAACTTGCAGGATACGGAACCAGCCTGTTCCAACAGCTGCTGGACCTGTTCAAGGGAAACTTTACGGGCTATAACCTTGCAAAAATTTCCCTGTATGCGGTGATCGGTATGTACGCCGTCCTGCTCATCTGCACGGTGGCGGGACTGTTTGTACACAGGCGCGGCGCCGCGGCGTTCAACTTCATCAAGACGTTTGTCGCCGTCGCAGTCATGGCGTTCTTTGCCTATGCCTACATTTCCGACCCTGCGCAGACGGCTCCCCTCTTCGATCAGCTGAAAGCGCTCTTCTACGATGAGAAAACCTATCTCGCCATCAACGCGGTCAGCCTGTCGCTGGCGGTGGGCGTGCTCGCCATGATCGTACTGAGCATCGTCACCTACAAGGGAAAGGGCGTTGTCAAACTTGTGTACCTCCTGCTGGCGGCGGGATTCTTTGCCGTTGCCACCTTTAAGTTTGTGGAAGGATATACGTTCTTCGACCTGTTCGGAGATTTTACCCTGAACACGGGAACGGTGGGAAACGTCACCCGCATCGTCCTGCTCGTCTTCGGGTACGCCATGCTCGCCAACCTTGCGCTTGCCCTCCTTGCGATGGCTATGCCCCATTCGGGCGGACTTGACATTGTCCGCGCGGCAGCAATGTTCCTGATCGGGATCGCGGCGCTCATTTTCGTCGGCATTTACGGCGGATTTGCCAACCTGTTCTCCTCCCTCGGGACGGTGATCACGGCGGGCATCGCGCTCGTCCAGCTGATCTACACGGTGATCGTGCTGTGCGTCGGGCATAAGATGCGCGTAAACCGCGAAGCGGAAGAAAAGGCGCTTGCCGCGGCTGCGGAAAAGGCCGCAGAAGCGGAATCGGCGGCTAAACCCGCGGAAGAAGTTCCCGTACAGCCTGCGGAAGCTCCCCTCCCCGAAGCGGCGGAAGAGCCCGTCCAGGAAAGCAACCCCGACGCAGACAAGGCCAATGCGGCGTTTGAAGAGGCGGCAAGCTTCTCCTTCGACGATGCGCCCGAAGAGCCCGCCCAGACGGAAAGCGCCTACGACAGCGCCATCCGCGACGAAGCGGAGCCCGCTCCCCAGGCGGAAGAACCCGCCTTCGATTTTGAAAAGGCAAAATACGACGGCAATTTCAACCGCCAGTATGCAGACTTTGTGGCGCAGGAAGAAGCGCGGGCAAAACAGCAGCAACAGCAGACTTATTACGGCGGCGCGCAGCAGCAACAGCAGACTTATTACGGCGGCGCGCAACAGCAACAGCAGCAGCCTTATTTCGGACAGCAGCCCTACTACGGCGCACAGCAGAACGCGCCCGGCGGCTATTACAGCGCGGGATTCATCCCCGATGCGTTTATCAGCAGCCTGACCCCTGCCGAACGCGACGAGTTCGACCGCCTGTTCATTTCCCGCATTTACGGGGACAACAAGCGTCTGCCCGCTTACCGCATCGGCGGCGACAACCGCGAATTCTTCACCAAGATCTTCGTGTTTATGGGAAGATACCGCAACGTCATTTCCGACGGACTGCTGGAAAAGATCTATTCTTACAGCAATTCCATCCGATAAAACTTTTGCCGTCCTGCCCTGCAGGACGGCTTTTCTTTTTGTATCCCCGCCGCTCCGCCTTCTCGGAGCGGCTTTTTATTCTTCTGTGTGCATTTGCACTTTCCCTTTGCCGCACTTAGCATTTATTCCTGCTCTTTCCCTTCATTCTGCCGCCCCTTCTGCCCGCCTCTGCAGGGGCGGCTTTTTATGTGCGCCCTCGCCTTCGATCATTTTTTTCTCCGCAATATTCATAAAAAGACTTGACAAACAATACTATGTAATGTATAGTATTGTGTATAAAGTAGTATTGAAACGGGAGGCGGCATGGATACACAACTGAAAAAGGGGTTGCTGGACGTATGCGTGCTTTCCGTACTGCGGGAAGGCGAATCGTACGGCTACAAGATCATCACGGACATTGCCCCCTATATAGAGATCTCGGAATCCACCCTGTACCCTATTTTAAAAAGGCTGGAAAGTGCGGGAGCGGTGACGACGCACAGCCGCGAATTTAACGGCAGGCTGCGCAAGTACTACCGCATTACGCAAAAGGGGCTGACAAAGATAGACGAATTTATCCAGGACGTAAGGGAATTTGAGCGCATTTACCGCTTTATTTCCAAAGGAGACAAACAATGACAAGCAAACAGTGGTTCAAAAGATTGAAGCGCGCGCTCGGCTCCCTTCCGCGAAACGAAAGGGACGCCGCCGTACAATTTTACACAGAAATGTATGAGGACAAGCGGGAAAACGGCGAAACGGAAGCGGATATTCTGGCAGGATTCGGACTTCCCGAAAGCGTTGCGGCGAACATTCTCAGCGAGAAAGACCCCCTGCCTCCCGCGCCAAGTGCAGGAAGTACCGTCGCGCGCTGGGGTGGGCGGCTTTTTCCTGTTTATCTGCGTCGGGATCCCCGTGTTTGCCGTCCTCTTTTCGCTCATCGTCACGGCCGCATCGCTGTGCGCAAGCGGAGCGGTTGTCTGTCTTGCGGGCATCGCCGACTTTGTCTGGGCCCTGATCGTCCTGGCAAAGGGGACGGAAGTCGCCGCCGTGGCGCACCTCGGCATCGGGATTGCTACGGCGGGCGCAGGACTTTTAATGATCCCCTGCTTTGCACTTTGCGTAAAGGGATTGTTTTTTGTCTGCAAAAAATCGCTGGCCTTTACGGGCAGAATGATGACGGGAAAAGGGAGGGCGTGACATGAAATTGTGTACTAAAATCTGTCTGTGGACAGGAGGATTGCTCCTTGCGGCAGGCGCCGTCCTGTTTGTGTGCGGCATAGCGGCAAAAAACTGGGATTTTGATAAACTTGCCACCGTCCGCTACGAACAGCAGGAATACGTTGCGCAGAGCGACGTTACAGACGTCGTATTGAATTTTGATGTGAGTGGCATCCGCATCGTACAAGACAAGAATACGCAAAAGATGACCTGCTCTTACCCCGTTGCGAAAGATCTCGTCAGCGGAAAGAGTGCGCAGGTGACTACCTCGGAAGAGGACGGCGTGCTGACCTTCACCGAAAAGAAATTGGGATTTTCCCTCTTTCGTTGGGATACGGACACGCCGACGCTCGTTCTCACCGTGCCGGAAAACACCGCTTCCCTGTCTGTCAGCACGGGCGTGGGCGACATTGAACTGGACGGTCTGACGGCGGAAGAGAGCATTTTCCTGAAAACGGACGTGGGTAAAATTGTGTGCAAAAACGTGACCGCTGAAAAAATCGAGCTGCATTCCGGGGTAGGCGACATCACGGCGGAAAATTGCAGCGCAAACGGCACCCTGACCATAGACGGGGACGTGTGCAACGTGCAGATGAAAGACCTTGACGGCGGCAAGATCTCCGTCAATACAAATTTGGGCGATATTTCTTTGCTGGGCTCTCTTTCCGCCGCGCAGGCGGAAATGACCGCCGATACGGGAAGCATAGACCTTTCAAAGGGGACAACGGATGCGCAAAGCCTCGCCCTTTCCACGGCATTGGGCGACATAAGCGCCTTCCTTACGGGAATGCGGGCAGATTACGCCGCCGAAGTGACCTGGGACGTCGGGGAATCCAACCTCTACCCTTCGGAAAGCGGAACGCGCACCCTGAAAGTCAGCACAAGTTGCGGCAGCATTCATGTGTCGTTTGCCGCATAAGAACGGGCGGAGCGCCCTCTTTGCGCCGCAAAACAAATGCGGAAACGGCCATCTCTGAAATTTTCTTTTATAACCCGGTCTTTCACTGAAAAAGCGGGCGGCGCAAAAGCGCCGCCCGCCTATTTTTTATAAAACGATCTTTCCGTCTTTGACGGCGATCTTTGCCTGCAGGCGGATGTCCCGCGAGGAGGCCCCCACCAGAATTTCGTAAATGCCGTCCTCCGTCTTCCAGCGATCCTGCGCCGTGGAATAGTAGGCAAAGGCGTCTGCCTCCAGCGTCGTTTCCGCAACCGCAGTCTTTCCTGCGGCGACGAATGTCTTTGTATAGCCTTTGAGTTCCTTTTCAGGCCTGTAAACGAAGCAGACCGCAGGGCGCACGTAGATCTGGCTGATCTCCTTTCCGTCCCTGTCCGAAACGTTTTTCAGGGTAAAGCGCAGCGTGAGACCCTTTTCCCCGACAGAAAGTTCCAATCCTTCATACTCGAAAGAGGAATAGCTCAGCCCGAAGCCGAAGGGGAAGGCAACTTCCTTGCCCTGCCTGTCATAGCCGCGGTAGCCCACGTCCAGCCCTTCCTGATAGCGGGCGACGCAGGGATCGTTGTATGTTCCGTAGGAAGTGGAATCTTCCAGGCAGAGCGGGAAGGATTCGGAGAGTTTTCCGCTGGGATTTGCGGCGCCCGTGAGGAGATCGGCAAGCGCTTCGCCGCCGCCCTCGCCGCAGAACCCTGCCCAGAGAATGACGGAAACCTTGTCTTTCCAGGCGCTCATATCCAGCGCACTGCCCGCAAAGAGCACCACCACCGTCTTGCTGCAGCGGCGCGCCGTTTCCAGGATCATGTTTTCCTGCACGGCGGGCAGGCGCATACTGTCGCGGTCGTTGCCCTCGCACTCGATGTCCGCACCCGTCCCCGCGCAGACAATGGCAACGTCGCTTTCCTCCGCATACAGCAAAGCTTTATGCGCTTTCTGCCAGTTGGAACCGATCCCCTTCGGCCAGAAAGCGGCGTCGAACTTCACTTCAACGCCCAGCCGTTCGCCGAGGAGTTTGGGCAGGTTGAAGAGCTCTCCCTGCCAGGGTACCATGGCGGAACCGCCGCCCGCCACGAGCGAGCACCTGCCCGGCGCGGCGAACTCTCCGCAGACGGAGAGTTTTGTCCCCTTGCAAAGGGGAAGAACGCCGTCGTTTTTGAGGAGCACCATGCCTTCCTGCGCGATCTCGCGCGCGACTGCAAGCCGTTCCTGTTTGCTCCTTTTCACCTTTCTCGTCTTGCGCATTTCCTCGCAGCGATAGACAAGTTCCAATACGCGCGCGGCGCAGGCGTCCAGCTCCTCATCGGAGATGAGCCCCGCCTTATAATCGGCGACGAACGCCTCGTAATTTTTCTGATTGAAGGGAAACTCGACGTCCAGCCCCGCTTTTGCGGCGGCGGTGCGGTTGCGCACCGCTTCCCAGTCCGAATAGATGGCGCCGTCGAAGCCGAACTCTTTGCGCAGAATGTCAAACCCCTTCTTGTTTTCGGATGCGTAGACGCCGTTGATACGGTTGTACGCGCACATTGCCGAAACGGGCTTTGCCCTGCAGGCAAGCCGGAACGGCTTTAAGTAGATCTCGCGCAGGGTGCGCTCGTCCACTTCGCTGGACTGCTCGAAACGGTTGTATTCGAGGTTGTTTGCGTAAAAATGTTTGAGGCAGGCGCCCACGCCGCCGCTCTGCAAACCGTCTATGTACTCATAGGCGAGCGTACCCGCAAGGTACGGATCTTCCGAAAAATACTCGAAGTTGCGCCCGTTGAGCGGATTGCGCTTGATATTCACGCCCGGAGCAAGGAGAATGTCCACCTCGCTGTCGATACAGTCGTCGGCGAGCGATTCGCCCATTTTGCGCGCGCAATCGCGGTTCCAGGTATTGGCGAGCATCTGAATGGCGGGATAGGCAATGGAAGGGACGTCTCTCTTCCAGACGCCCTTTTCGTCGTATTCGGGTTTGCGCACCCCCACCGGCCCGTCGGACACGGTGACCTGCGGAAGTTTTCCGCCGAGGGAATGGGTATGCCAGAACCCTTCGCTGCACAGAAGCCGGAGTTTTTCCTCCGCCGTAAGATCTTTTACTGTCAATTTTTTCATATACGTACCCCGAAAATCATTTCAAAAGCATTTTTCCGCTCTCTTTGAGCAGGGGCGCAAAGATCCCCCCGACGACACTGCGGTTGATGAAATGCACGATGTCGCCGCGGCCCGCATAGTACCAGTCGCCGAAGGCAACGCGGGTGGGCGTTTCGGCAAGGTAGCGCACCACGGGCAGATAGATCTGCTCCGCCTTTTTCTTGTCGTCCGTCAGAGCCGCCGCCCAGAGGATCCAGTCTGCCTTGGTATAGCTTTCGCGCGTGTCCAGCGGGACGCCGTAACGCAGGTTCTTTTGGATGTAATAGTCCGTTTCCCGTTCGCAGACGTCCTGTCCGATGAGATCGTACCCGAACAGCTTGTCAAACAGAATGTTGTATTTGATGGAGTAGGTATCCTTCTTCCCGTACGCGAGCGGCATGACCCCCTCCCCAACGGACGCCTTGAATTTTTCCGCAAAAGTACGCGCGCGCTTTTCATACTCCTCGGCGAGCGCTTCCTTGCCCAGAGCGCGGCACACGATCGCAAAGCTCTCGATGCCGACCAGCGCCTTGACGGAAAGGTTGACGTTGCCCGCAAGATGCCCCGCAAAGTCGTCCGTACACAGCTGGTTATCGGGGCGGAGTCCGAATTTTTCCAGATACTTCACCCACTTTCTGAGCAGCGGGAAGTTTTTCTTTGCAAGCGACTTGTCCCCGCCCGCAACGATCGCCGCCGCCGTCATGATGAGCATATTGCCGCATTCTTCCACGGGCATCTGGCAGTTTTTATCGTACACGTTGCTCTCCGCGGGACGAAGGTACAGCATCTGATTGGTGCGCGGCGAAGTCCACGAGGAAAACATATCACAGCAATATTTGTCGTGTCGGCGCGCCGTGCCGTATACCTGCCCCGAACACCAGGGATAAGTCCCCAGATCGTGCGGCGCAAAATCGTAATTCCAGACGGGCATTTTAGCAAAATCGTATATGCCGCGCGCCATGGCGTTAACAAGTTCGGGATTGTACAGCAGGAATACGGGAATGGACGGATAACTCACGTCCGCCGTGCCGATACAGCCGTTGGAATTGTTTTCCTTGGAAAGGAACAGCAGTTCCCCCTTGGAGTTTTGCACAAGTTTGTGCGCTCCCACGGACTGCCTGAGAGCGGCGCAGGCGAGGGTGTAATACCCTTCCCCCACTTTGGCGCAATCCTCTTTGAGCTTTGCATCGAAATCCGCGCATTGCTTTAAAATGCTGTCGTGCTCCGCTCTGGAAAAATCCATCGCGTCCACGATGGTCTTGCCGCCCTCGAAGAAGTAGCATTTCAGCCATTCCCCGAAATAGAAAATGGAGACCTTGTCGTCGAACGCGGTCATGAAATACCCTTTTTTCGACCTGTTTACGCCGAGAATATACAGACGTTCGCAGTCCTTGCGGATGTAATCCGTCTTTCCTTCCGAGACGTAGAGATTGACGCCCGCATCGCTGACCAGCCAGCTCTCTTCCGCGGCGATGTACACGTCGCCCCAGTCGGGCGCGACGCAGTCGCTCGTGTCCGAGAGGACCATGTTGCGGCCGCGGGTGAAATATGCCGCCTCATACCCTTTCAGAGGCAGGACGCCGCCCACCACCCAGGCGCGCTCGCCGTTGTAGCAGAACTCTTCGTCCAGAGAGATCGCCGCGGAGAAATCGGCGGGGAGCTCCCCTTCGGGGAAAATTTCGTACTCGGTATAGCAGACGGGGCAGGAGAGCACCTTTAAATTCTGCGGCAGAAGCGGAGAAACAAAGCTGACCTTCAAGGTGAATCCTTCCCCGCGGAACTCGTAATCCGTGGAAAAAGCGGTGACGGAAACATTGGTCTGCTTCAAAGGCTCTGCGCCGTCGCGCCTGCCCAGAAAGCAATACGTCTTGCCGTTGTAGCGGACAAATCCGCAGGCACGGTGTTCCAGACCCGTCCAGAACACGGTGTCGCCGCCGTTGAGGGCGTCCGTCTTGGACCAGACGGAAAACATGGGATCGATCACCCAGAGGGGATAAGCAGGTAAAATTCTTTGCATGATATTGCTCCTTTTTTATGTAGGCATATATAAAGTAACAGAGAAATATGAGAAAGTCAAGCCTATTTTCAGATTTGTGTCCTGCAAAAAGAATCGGTCGGGAAAGGGCAGAGCGCGATCCGCAAAAATTTTTTTGAAGCTGACCAAAGAGAGGGTGCGGAAACTTGCACTTTGCGGCGATTTTTATTATAATCGGTATTGTTGCCGCGCAAAAATCCGCAGAATGCGGACTGCGCGGAGAAAACTCTTTCGGGAGAATAAAAAATGTACTCGCTCTTGCTTGCCCTGATCTATCTCGCCTTTATCAGTCTGGGGCTGCCCGATTCCCTGCTCGGCGCGGGCTGGCCCGCCATGCACGCCGAACTGGGCGTTCCCATCTCCTACATGGGGATCGTGACCATGGTCATTTCGGGAGGGACCATCCTTTCCAGCCTGCTTTCGGACAGGCTGACAAGAAAATTCGGCGCGCGCATCGTGACGGTGGTCAGCGTCTTTCTGACCGCGGCGGCGCTGTTCGGATTTTCCTTTGCGAGCAAATTCTGGATGCTCATTCTCTTTGCCGTCCCCTACGGGCTGGGCGCGGGCGCCATCGACGCGGCGCTGAACAACTATGTGGCGCTGCACTACAAATCCAGGCACATGAGCTGGCTGCACTGCTTTTGGGGAGTGGGGACGATCATCAGCCCCTTTGTGATGAGCTACGCCCTCGCCTCCTCCGTGTGGAACAACGGCTACCGCATTGTTGGATTTATCCAGCTGGGCATTGCGCTGGTGCTGCTCTGCACCCTGCCGCTGTGGAAGGTGAACAAGACCGCCGCCGTGACGGAGCAAAAGAGCGTGGGACTGATCGGCGCATTGAAGATACGCGGCGTCCCCTTTCTGCTCCTCGGATTTTTTGCCTATTGCGCGGCGGAGGCGACCGCCATGCACTGGGCAAGCACCTATTTTGCCGAAGTGAAGGGCCTTGCCGTGGAACAGGCGGCACAATTTGCCTCCCTCTTCTACATCGGGCTCACCGCCAGCCGATTTGTTGCAGGTTTTCTCACCGAAAAACTGGGAGACAGAAAGATGATCGTCGCGGGGACGTGCATCCTCCTTGCGGGGATCGTCCTGCTCGTCCTCCCCGCGCCCACGCCCCTTGCCGTGGCGGGATTCATCGTGGTCGGGTTCGGGTGCGGGCCCGTCTATCCCTGCATCATCCACTCCACCCCGAACAACTTCGGCGCGGAAAACTCGGGCGCGATCATCGGCATCCAGATGGCGAGCGCCTACGTCGGCTCCACCTTCATCCCGCCCCTGTTCGGACTGCTCGGCAGGCGGATCGGATTTTCCTTCCTGCCCTGGTACCTGGCGGCGTTTGCACTGCTGATGATCCTCATGACCGAACTCACCTTCCGCCTGACCAAAAAGAGAGAAACGCCCGCGGACAAAGAGTGATTTTTGCGCACGGACTTTTGCAAAGGCGCCCCGCCGCACGGGAAAAAATCCTGCACCCGCAAACAAAAAGCCGGACTTGCGCGGCGACGCAAATGCGTTGCCGCGCAAGTCCGGCCCTTTTTTTCCTCTTTGCCGATTTCCCGCATATGTCGGCTGCCGCATAAAAAAACAGAGGCGGAAACCGCCTCTGTTTTTTCGGAGCGCCGTGCGCTCATTTCTTTTTGGCTTCCTGCTTTGCGCGCTTGGCCTGCAGCTTTGCCTGGTACTTTGCCTCCTCTTCCTCGAAGGAAAGACCCTTCTTTTCGCAATAGGCCTGCAATTCTTTGACGCGCGCCTCTTCCGCCATGCGCTCTGCTTCCGCCTCTTCGCGGCGCAGGCGTTCTTCCGGTTCCACCCACTCGATGCCGGCGGCTTCCGCCTCCGCTTTCTGGCGGGCAAGCACCTTTTTCCTGTCCTCGCCGAGGAATTTCTCCACGCCGAAGAAGAGGACGACAATGGCGGCAAGTGCATACGCACCCGTCTCTATCCAGATATAAGAAACCACTGAACCCATTTCTTTGCCGAACGCGCCCAGCATTCCGCTGATGATACCCGTAGCCAGCGGCACGGACGCGATCATGATAGAACTGTACAGAGACATTCCGAACCCGTCACAGCGGAAGCCGTTTTTCGCTTCCATGTGATCGAGGCAGTCCGCCAGCATGGCGAGGATCATGTATCCTGCGGGTGCGGAGCCGAGGCACTTGACCGCCACGCCGATGGCGACGACGACAAAGTTGTTGTAGAAAATGCCCGCAAGCACGCCGCCGATGACGCCGATGACCATGCCGATGAACACGATGAGCTGTTTTCCGAATTTATTGCAAAGGGGTGCGACGAACAGGACCGCGACCGCCATGGGGACGGCGCCGATGACGCCGAGAATGGACATGGCAAAAGCGGGGTCGAGATCGCCGAAAGCGACGTTGTTGGTAAAGGACTGCATGGAACCGTTTTTGATTCCGCCCGCAAGCTGATACAGCAGATAGAAAATAATGGTGACGACGAAGAATTTGTCGCTGAAGATCGCCTTGGCCTGTTTTCCCATAGACGGGCCCTGTTTTTTCTCTTCCTGTTTGTCCTCGCCGGAGGCCATCGTCTCTTCGGTGACGCGTTCGCGGGTGAAATAGTACTGCGCGATGCAGCCGAGGAAGGTGACCACGCCGATGATGATGAACAGGATGAGATAGCCGTTGGAAGAAGGCAGGTTACTGCCTTCGGGGCCGGGGAACGCATTGGCGAACAGGAGGATGACCATAGGCATCACGATGGAGCCTGCGCCCGCACCGCCCAGAAACGCCATATTGACGAAGGAAGCGAGCACGCTCCTCTGCTTGCTGTTGCGGGTGGAGACGGGGACGAGAGCGCTGTTTGCCGTGTTATAGAGCGGGAACGCGACGGCGTAGAAGAGATTGTACGCGATGGCGAGCCAGACCATTTTGAACACGGCGTTTTCGATGGGCTGAATGAACATCAGCACGCTTGCGACGGCGATGGTGACGGCGGAAAGCAGGATATACGGCCTCGCTTTGCCCGCCTTGGTGCGCGTGCGCTCGATGATCTGCCCTGCAACGAGGTTGCCCGCCACGATGAGGATGGCGGAGAGGATGGGGAAGAGGACGAGGAAGGTTTCCACGCCCTTGTTGCCCGCCGCGATCTCGTCCGCAAACAGGACTTTCTGGAAGTATTCCACCAGATAGGTGCCGAACAGACAGTTTGCCAGCATTCCGCAGAAGGGGCCGACGAGGTACCCGATGAGCGCCTCCACGGGCTTTACGTTTGCGGATCTGACTTTTGTCCGCGTGAGCGGGTTGTTAAAAAAGGATGCCCCGCTCTTTTGAGATTGTGCCATGATTTTCCTCCATTCTTATTTTATCGGCGGGGACATCGTCCCCGTTTTCAGCTGCACTTGATCTTTTTGCTGTAATAGAGATACCCTGCCACCATCACTCTGCCGCGCAGGCGGAAAGGCAGCCAGTTGACGAGGGCGGGATAGCTGCGGCGCAGATAAGCATACATCTGCCCGTCCCGCTCGCGCACGTAGTCCCACAGCTCCCCGAGCGCCGCCTTGCGCCCCGGAATATCTTCCCTGCCGCCCGCGGTGAACATCATCGTCAGCATCATGACCACGGAAAGGTAATGCTTCATATACCCGCAAAGGCCGGATTCCAGCCCTTCCAGCTGTTCGTAGGTGTAGGCGCCGATCATCTCTTTCATCACGCGGATCTGCTGGTCGTACCGCCGCACGATATTTTTCGCGCTGACCGACTGGTCCTCCCTGCCGATGTAGTAGCGGTACAGATCGACGTTGAGATAGTACAGCTTTTTCATGAACGGCAGCGGTTTATAGGCAAAAATGTTGTCCACATAGAAAGTGTGTTCGGGCAGGATCGTGTTGCTCTGGCGCAGTTTGTCCGTCCTGTACAGGAGGGAGTGCATCAGCAGCACGTTGGATTTATGGAAGCGCTTTACCTCTTCCCAGCCGAAAAAGCGCCCCTGCGGGAAATTGTGTACATAACTGCGCACGTAGCGCGCGTTGTCGCACACTTTTTCGTAGACGAAGTTGGTGATGTACAGGTCGGCAAGTTTGCCCGCGTCGCGGTGTTCCCTGAGCAGCGCCAGCAATTTTTCCAGCGCGTCCCCGTCCAGCCAGTCGTCCGAATCGACCACTTTATAGTAAAGTCCCTGCGCCAGTTCCAGCCCCTTGTTTACGCCCGAACCGTGCCCGCCGTTTTCCTTGTTGACCACGCGGACGTTGGGATGAATGGCGGCGTATTCCGCCGCGATGAGCGGCGTTTCGTCCTTCGACCCGTCGTTGACGACGATGATCTCCACGTCCTCCCCGCCTTTGAGCAGAGAATCGATACACCGCCGCATATATCCCGCTGAATTGTAACAAGGAACAGCAAAGCTGATCAGCTTCATAAATTAAACTCCTGTGCGCGGAGGGCGGCCGCTTTATCCGTTTGTTTTTTCGTCTTTCTTTTCTTTGGAAAGGAACTGCCCCAGTCCCTTGAAGAAATGTCCGTTGCAGATCATGAGAATGGCCTCCATCTGTCTGCGGGACATTCCGCCGAATTTTGCAACGCCGCGGATGGGCTGGTGGTATACGCCCATCATGATGGTGTTTGCAAGCGTGCGTTTGCCGATCCCCCACAAGAACATATGCGCAAAGCGCACGGCTCCGGAGACCCATCTCGCCACCCAGCGGCGCGCAAAGCGCAGATCTGCCATCGTGCAGTTTTCGTCGATGACCATGCGGCGCTTTTTGTAGAAACGATAGCCCGCATACGGCACTTCCCTGCCCAAAAGGACGGCAAATTCCTCTTTCTCGACGTCGTTTGCCTTGCCGCTGTAATAGGAAGGGAGCTGCTCCGCATTGTACGGATTTTCCGCACCCGTTCCCTCAATTTCAATGCAATCGATGAGTTTGAGATCCTGCGAAGAGGCGCCCACGTACACTTCGTACGCGCCCCCTTCTACCTCCCATGCGGAGGTCTTGACGTTGTAATAGCGGAAGGTGCGCTTGTCGAAGGGGATCTCCACCTTCCTGCTCTCGCCCGCCTTTAAAAAGACCTTTGCAAAGCCCTTGAGCTCGATGGCGGGGCGGAACACCTTTGCGTCCTTTTTGCCGACGTACAGCTGCGCGACTTCCGCGCCGTCCGTCCTGCCCGTGTTTGTCAGCGTGAAGGTGACGCCCTTTTCGTCCGCGTGCAGGTCGGAATAGGCAAAGGTGGTATAGCTGAGCCCGTAGCCGAACGGATAGCGCACGGCGACGTTTGCCGTCGAATAATAGCGGTAGCCGACGTACAGCCCTTCGCGGTATTCCACGCTCATCGCCTTGCCGGGGAAACGGGAGGCGGAAGAGCAGTCCTCGTATTTATACGGGAAACTTTCGGCAAGTTTGCCGGACGGGTTGACCTTGCCCGTCAGCACGCCCAGCAGGGCGCGGGCGCCCGCCTGTCCGCCCAGGCAGGCATAGACGATGGCGTCTGCCTTTTCTATGCAGCCGAACTCCACCGCGCTGCCGCCCACGAGCACGGCGACCACTTTTTTGCCGAGTTTTAAAATTTCGGAAAGCACTTCCAGCTGATTGGCGGGGAGCTTCATGTCGCGGCGGTCGATGCCCTCCGCCTCGCTCACCTCGTCCAGACCGATGAAAAACACCACCGTGTCGCACTCTTTCGCAAGCTTGAGCGCCCTCTTTTTCAGGCCGTTTTTGCGCTTTCCGTAGCGGTCGTAACCCTGTTCGTAGCCGGCAAAGTTCAGGGCAAATTCTTCCTCGCAATCCACCGCGCTCGTCAGCTTTGTGGGATTGACCACCGAGGAGCCCGCCCCCTGATAGCGGGGATTTTTGGCAAAATCGCCGATAAAGCAAACTTTCTCTGTCGCGGAAAGCGGGAGGACGTCCCCCTCGTTTTTCAGCAAAACGAGGCTTTCCTCCGCGCATTTCTGCGCAAACACGTCGTGGTCCTCTTCGTTGAATTTTTCGGGCGCGTTTACGATGCTTGCGTGCGTATCGAAGATGAGGGAGAGCAGCCTGTCCAGGCACTCGTCCACCAGCTTTTCGTCCAGCCTGCCCTCTTTGACCGCCCTGACGATGTCGTCGTTGCCGTACTTGCAGCAGGGCATTTCCAGCTCGTTGCCCGCCTTGACGCCTTCCACGCGGTCGTTGCAGCCCGCCCAGTCGGTGACCACCACGCCGCCGTAACCCCATTCTCCGCGCAGAATGTCGCGCATGAGGTGCATATTCTCGTTGGTGTGCGTGCCGTTGAGGCGGTTGTAGGAGGACATGATCGTCTGCGGATTCCCCTCCTCGATGGCGATCTCAAACCCCGTGAGATAGATCTCGCGCAGGGTGCGCTCGTCCACCACGGAATCGATGACCATGCGACGCTCTTCCTGGTTGTTTGCGGCAAAGTGTTTGAGGCAGGCGGAAACGCCGTTTTTCTGAATGCCGCGCACGTAGGCCGCCGCCATCTTGCCCGCCAGGACGGGATCCTCGGAAAAATACTCGAAGTTCCTGCCGCAAAGGGGATTGCGCTTGATGTTCATGCCCGGCCCCAGCAACACGTTGACGCGCTGGGCCGCCGCTTCCTCGCCCAGCTTTTCACCCAGCTTTTCGCCGAGATCGGTGTTCCAGCTGTTTGCCATCGCCGCCGCCGTGGGAAAGCAGGTGGCGGGAATGCTGGCGTTCAGACCGAGATGGTCGGACGCCGCCGCCTGTTTGCGGAGTCCGTGAGGGCCGTCCGACAAAAACGCCGAAGGAATGCCGTACTGTTCGTACTCCGTCGTCGACCAGAAGTCCCTGCCCGACATGAGAGCCGCCTTTTCCTCTATGGTCATTTTCTGAATGATTTCCGCATATTTCATACCGATCGCCCCTCTTTCTTTTTTTCTGTTTCCGCCGCTCAGCGCGCGGAAAGCCATAATTCGCTAATAGTATAACAGAGAAATTTTCAAAAAACAAGATTTTGTCCTAATCTGTGCTTTTTTTTACATAAACTGCACTTTCCGCCCCCGCTCTGACCTCTTCCTCTCTTATAATGCCGCGCGCGGGCGCGCAAAAAAAAGGAGCGGAACCCGCTCCCTTGTACACGGGGCCGCCGCCCCGAATCATCCTTTACTGCATTCTTGCCGCGACGGCTTTCAGGAAAGCGCGCGAATCCAGCTTTTGCGGCACGATCCCATCCGCATGGAAGAGGGGGATGAGGTCGCCCGTCATCTTTCCGCTCTCGATGGTGGCAACGGTGGCCTGTTCCAGCTTTTTGGCGAATGCGCACAGTTCGGGGGTGCCGTCCAGCTCGCCGCGCTTTGCCAGCGCGCCCGTCCACGCAAAGATGGTGGCGACCGAGTTGGTGGAGGTCTCCTCCCCTTTCAGGTGCTTGTAATAGTGGCGGGTGACCGTGCCGTGCGCCGCCTCGAATTCGTAATTTCCGTCGGGGGAAACGAGCACGGAAGTCATCAGTCCCAGAGAGCCGTACGCCGTAGCGACCATGTCGCTCATCACGTCGCCGTCGTAGTTCTTGCACGCCCAGAGAATGCCGCCCTCCGAACGCACGATGCGCGCCACCGCGTCGTCGATGAGGGTGTACATATATTCGATGCCTGCCGCCGCAAATTTTTCCTTATATTCTTTATCGTAAATTTCCGCAAAGATATCCTTGAAGTGATGGTCGTACTTTTTGGAAATGGTGTCCTTGGTGGCAAACCACAGGGGCATCTTCACGTCCAGCGCGTAATTGAAGCAGGAACGGGCAAAACTTGCGATGGATTTGTCCAGATTGTGGATGGACTGCACGATTCCGTCGCTTTCCCTGAAATCGTGGATGAGCAGCTTTTCCACGACGCCGCCCTGTTCGTCCTCGACGACGAGGTACGCCTTGTTCCCCTGCTTTACCTGCGTTTCCACGCCCGAATACACGTCGCCGTAGGCATGACGGGCGAGCACGATGGGCTTTTTCCAGCCGGGGATATACGGGGTGATCCCCTTTGCGAGGATGGGCGCGCGGAACACCGTTCCGTCCAGAATGCGGCGGATGGTCCCGTTGGGGCTCTTCCACATCTGTTTGAGTTTATACTCCTCCACGCGCTGCGCGTTGGGGGTGATGGTGGCGCACTTGACGCCCACTTTATACTTCTTGTTGGCGTTTGCCGCGTCGACGGTCACCTGATCGTCCGTCTTGTCGCGGTTGACAAGCCCGAGATCGTAATATTCCGTTTTGAGGTCGACAAAGGGCAGAATGAGATCTTCCTTGATCCACTGCCAAAGGACGCGCGTCATTTCGTCCCCGTCCATTTCCACGACGGGGTTTTTCATCTGAATTTTGGACATGCAAGGCACCTCGTTTAATTTCTTTCGTATTATTTTAACAGAAAATCCGATTTTTGACAAGCATTTGCGCTTTATTCTGCCCTGCTTGCACAAATCCGAGCCGAAAAAACGGCGCAAAATAATTTGCGCCGCAGAAAATTATCCCCTGTTTTTCCCCGTGAGAGCGGGGGAAGAGAGCACCCCGCAGTTTTTCAGCATTTTTTTGCCGCTCTTTGCCATGTGATCGCAGATGCCCTGCTCGATGAGGCGGGTGAGCATCTCTTTGAAATCGGAAAGCTTATCGCAGAAAAGATACCACGCCAGAGAGCCGGGGACGGTATTCATCTCGTTAAAGTACACGTCTTTCCCCACCACCAGAAAATCCGCCCGCACCACGCCGCGCAGGCGGAGGCGGCGGTACAGCATCCGCGTGATGCTCTGCACCGTTTCCGCCGTGACGCGGGGAAGATCGGCGGGAAACTGGGAAGCGTGTTCCTTTCCCCCGCCCAGGTACTTGTCGCCGAACGTGAGAAATTTGTGCTCCGTTTTCGGTTCTTCGCAGGGGGAAACGACGTACTTATCCCCGCTCTTGTAGCAGGCGCAGTTGATCTCGCGACGGCGCTCGAAATATTTTTCGGCGATGAGAAGATCGTCGTAGGCAAAGCCCGCCTGAATGGCGGCAACCAGCCGCGCGCGGTCCTCGGCGACCGTGATGCCGATGCTCGAACCCTGCCGCGCGGGCTTGACGATGACGGGATAGCCCAGCCGCTCCTCGATGACGCGCAGGGCAAACGCGCCGCGCTTGCGGTACTCCTCCTCCCCGATGCGGAAATAGGGCGCCGTCTTTACCCCCAGCGCCTTGGCGACGAGCTTGGTGAGCGTCTTATCCATGAACAGCGCGGAGGGCGCGGCGTCCGGCGAGGCGTTGGGAATGCCGTTGAGATCGAGCAGCGAGGAGAGCGCGCCGTCCTCCCCGCCCATGCCGTGGCAGCAGTTGAGCACGCAGTCGATCTTCGCCACCGTTTTGATCTTATTTTTATGTACCGTACACAGGTTTTGCCCGCAAAAGAGCGCCTTTTTCCCCTTTTGCAGATACCCTTCCCGACGAAAGGAAGAGGCGTCGGACAGCGCCGCGCCCGTGTAAAAATCCCCCGCCTGCGAGAGGTAAACGGGAAAGGCGGCGTACCGCTCGGGATCGAGCAGATTGACCGCCATCACGCCCGTGATGATGGAAATTTCGTTTTCGCAGGACTTGCCGCCAAAGACGACCGCGATGTTTTTGCGCATAAAAAAACACCTCCGCCAGAAAATTTTTCCGCTTTGGTGTTTCTTATGCAATCTCTTTTCAGTACACGTCGGGCAGGTCGTTGAGGAACAGGACGGTGTCCCCTGCCTGCAAATAAGAGGAAAGCTTTTTCTTTGCGTCTTCCAGCGTGGGAACGACGGCGAGTTTTTCCGCGTCGCCGCCCGCTTTGAGGTACCCGTTTTTGACGGCGCCCACCAGCGTATCCCCGACGAGCAGGACGAGGTCCAGCCCCGTCAGCTTTTCGCCGAAGGCAAAGTTTTCTTTCTCTTCCAGAACGCCCAGTTCCACGATGCCGGGCGTGACGACGATCTTTCTGCCCTCAAACAGGCGCAGTACGGAAACGGCTTCCGCCGCCCCGCGGATGTTGGCGTTGTACGCGTCGTCCAGCACGGTGACGCCGCCCGATAGGATGGGCTGCAGGCGGTGCGGGACGCATTCGAGGCGGGAAACCGCCTGCTCGATCTCCTCCGCGCTCATACCGAGTTTGTACGCCATTGCCGCCGCCAATGCGACGTTGTACGCGCTGTGCGCGCCGAGAAGTTTGCACGAACATTCTACCTGTCGGATGCCCAAAGCCAGCTTGAAAGACGTTCCCTTTGCGGTGCATTTTACGTCCAGCGCGCCGCATTCCCCGTGCTCCCCTACCGGCACTTTGACCAGATTTTTTATGTACGGTACCGCTTTTTCCATACCGATGTCCCCATACACGGCAAAGCCGCCCGCCTTGGTGCCCGCAAAGATCTCGCTCTTTGCCGCCACGATCGCCTCTTCCGAGCCGAAAGTTTCCAGATGCTGGGGGCAGATCCCCGTGAGGATGCAGTGATCGGGCTGTACCAGTTCGCACAGCTCGGCGATGTCGCCCGCATGGCGCGCACCCATTTCCGCAATGAAGAAGTCGCAGTCCAGCCCCTTTTCCACGCTCCTGGCAATGCCCAAGGGGGTATTGAAGGACTCGGGCGTGGCGATGACTTTATAGCGGGCAGAGAGGATCTGCGCGAGATAGCTTTTGACGCCCGTCTTAGCAAAGCTGCCCGTGACCGCGATTTTCACGCATTTCGCTTCGTGCAGGATGCGCGCCGCCTTTTTGAGGTACTTTCTGTTGCGCGCGGAAGAAAAAGGCTTTTCCAGCGCGTTTGCAACGACCAGCAGCCAGGGCTGGAGCAGGGACAAGAGCGCCAGCGGCAGATAGCGCAGGTGGGAAATGAGGGCGACCTCGGTAAAATACGCCAGCGCGTTGGCGCCCACGATGAGCGCAAACGCCAGCACGGCGAGCACCAACAGGTTGAGGGCGTACACGCGCTTTGCGCGCGCAGTGCCGCGCAGCGGCACTTTGAGGGCGCGGCGCTCGGCAACGCAGTACAGGCTGACGAACAGAGGAATGCTGACCAGCGGCACATACCCCGCCCATTTGCCCGCAAACGAGAAGGCGATGCCCAGCACCAGCATGGACAGCGCGATGAGAAAGGCGAGCAGGGTGAAGCGCGAGCGCGTCATGTTGCCCTTTCGCCCCAGCCAATGCGCGTAGCGCTTTGCGGCATAGCCGCTCTGCTGCAGGGCGCCCAATGCGTTGAAAACGCACAGCCCGAACAACAGCGCCGCACCCAGCGCGATGACGACGTATTCGGTTACGGAGATGAGTGTGAACATCTTGATCCTCTCTTAGCAACGGAAAAATTCGCGCGCGACGGCGTTGAATTCTTCCCATTTTTCGCAAAAACAAAAGTGTGTACAGCCGCGCATGACGACGAGTTCGGAGTGCGGCGTCTTCTCCCGCAGAACGCGCGCCATCCACAGCGGCGTGGCGGTGTCCTTTTCCCCGAACACGTACAGCACGGGAATGCGGATGCGGGGCAGAAGGGGCGTGAGGTCCTCCCCCACGATCTTTTTGAAGCTCTCCTTCATCACGGGGGAAAGGGAGCGGTATTCCGCCGAGCCAAACTTTTTTTCCGCATAGCGCGGCGCAATTTTTCTGACAAAGCGGTACGTCTTTACCCGCAGGCGGTAGCGCAGGCCGCGCTTTGGCGGAACACCCGCGCAACCCGTAAGCAGGGCGCTGTGCGCGGGAAAGCCGTCCGCAAGCAGACGGATCGCCACCCGTCCCCCGAACGAATGGGCGAGCAGGCGGGGCCGCCGCACCCCGAGTTCGTCCAGCAGACGGCGGGTGTGATCGGCGTAGTCCTCCACCGACCACGGCTGCGCGAGCGGGGCGCTCTTGCCCATGCCGCGGAAGTCGAAGGCGGTGACCTTGTAAAAGTTTGAAAGGTATTTTATCTGATGGTAGAAACTCTCCTTGCAGGAAAGGTACCCGTGCAGCATGACGAGATCTTCCCCCTTTCCGCAGCGGATGAGGGAATCTTCCAATCAAAGGCCTCCCTTTACAGATTTTTGACAAAGATGACGGCGTCCTCGCCGTCCCCGTAATAGCGCGGGCGGACATATCTGCCCACATACCCGCAGGAAAGATACAGCTTCATGGCGGGCGCGTTGGAAACGCGCACTTCCAAAAAGACGCGCTTTGTTCCGCGCGCTTTTGCCGCCTGTTCCAGAGTGTTTAAGAGCGACTTGGCAACGCCTCTGCCGCGGAACGCGGGGGCCACCGCAATGTTTGCGAGGTCCGCATCCTCTTCCGCGCCCACCAGAAAGGCATAGCCGATCAGCGTTTCCCCCTCTGTGGCGGCGGCGGTCAGCGTGGTCTCGCCGAAAAAGGAATCGGCAAGCATCTGAAAACTCCATGCGTCCGAAAAGCACTGCTTTTCCAGCTCCGCAATGGCATAGATGTCCTCGTACGTCCAGGGACGGATGTCCATATTTTTTCTCTCCCGTTCAGCCTTCACGGCGTTCGCGCTCCTCTTCCGCCTGGCTCTTTTTCAGATAAAAGGCGGCGAGATCGCCCAAGTCTTCCTCTCTTGCCGCGCGCACCGCACACAGCAATCCCGCGGCGGGGTCCGCCTGCACGTACGGCACGGGCAGCGCCTCGTACGAAACAACGGTATAGAGAGCGGAAAGCTCTTTCAGCTTCTCTTCCCCCACATACGCGGGGGCAAGGCTCACCCTCTTTTCCCCGTCAAATCCGCACACATAGTAGCTGCCTCTGCCCGCGGGGACGACCGCAAGCACTTTGCCTTCTGCATTATATGCGAGCACCCGGAAAGAGGTTCTGCCCAGGGCGGGTTTTCCCGTCCCCTCGCAAAATCCCTTGACGGCGGAAACGCCGATGCGGATGCCCGTAAAGGATCCCGGCCCCGTCACCGCACAGAAAAAATCGCAGTCCTGCGGGCGCATCCCCGCGCGCGAGAACGCTTCGTCCACCGCGTCCATCAGCCGCACGGAATGCTGCAACGCCCCGTCCTTTTCAAAGATGCACACGGGTTCCCCGCCGCCGCACACCAGCACGGTGAGATAGGAGGACGAAGTGTCTATGGCAAGGTATCTGTTCATTCGCATACGATCTCACGCTCCGTTTCCGAAAGTTTGCGGATGGTCACTTTTTTGCAGTGCTCGGGGAGCACCTCGGCGATGTTCTCCGACCACTCGATGACGCAGATCCCGTCCGCGTAAAAATAGTCGGTCAGACCCAGCGCCTCCGCCTGTGCGCCGCTCGTCAGGCGGTAACAGTCGTAATGGTACAGTTTGCCGCCGTAATCGTTCATGTACGCATAGGTGGGGCTGGTGATCTCCTCGTCAATGCCCAGCGCCCGCGCCACGCCCTTGACAAACACCGTCTTGCCCGCACCCATCTCGCCGCAAAGGAGAACGACGTCCCCCTTTTGCAGGCTCTTTGCGTACTGTTCCGCTATCTGAATTGTCTCTTCCGCACTGTGCGATCTCATCTCTGACCTCAAAAGAAAAAGAGGCGTTTTATCAAACACCTCTTCCATTATAATATAGAACGCCGCATTTTGCAATTAAAACTTATTCAAAAGGCGGGAAATTCTCTTGTACAGCAGCAGCGTGACCGCCGAAGCGATGAGGCAGCGCAGCAAATTGAAGGGAAGCACGGAGAAAGGAATGTAGTAGGAATAGAAATTTTCCGCCGTGCAGGAAGGGAAGAGCGGCGTGAGCATTCCGACAATGGCTTCCATGGGGAATCCCATCAGTTTGATATAGGCAGGAATGATGACAAAGCGGTTGGACAGCATGGAAAAGACGACCGAGCTGACCATTCCCGCCGCAAGCCCGACCAATGCGCCGCGGAAGGTGCGGTGTCTGCGGTAGATGATACCCGCGGGAATGACAAACGCCAGCCCGCAGACGAGGTCGGAAAGTTCCCCCACGCACATGGTGGACGTAGAGGGAAGTTTGAGCAGGAATTTGACAAACACGATGATCGCGCCCGCTACGGGACCCAGCGAAAAGGTACCGATCAGCGCGGGAATGTCCGAAAAGTTGAGTTCCAGAAAGGACGGGAACAGCGCCACGATGGGGAATTTGGGGAAATAGTACAATACCGTCGTCAGAGCGGCAAACATGCCGATCTTGGCGATGTTGGAAGCGGAAAAGAATTTCCGCTTTGCTTTTTCCGCCGTCTGTTCGGCAGGCAGAGTTTTCTGTTCCTGTTCTGCAGGGACCTGTTCGTTCATAAAACACCTCGAAAAAAATGATTTTCAAGGGGCGACAGAAAAGCCCCGTTCTCACGAACGGGGCGTCATTTCGCGCTGTAGCGGCACCAAAGTGCGCGCGCAGGTGAAAATTCTTTTCCTATCCGGACTTTACCGTCGGTACGGGAATTGCACCCGTTCGGAGGCTTGCGCCTTTCGCAGACTATACTGCCGGTGGGGAATTGCACCCCGCCCCAAAGAATTCTTTTAAAATTTATTCTATTATATTCCCTTTTGTGCGGGTTGTCAACCGTTTGAAAAGCTTATGCAAAAAAACTTCATTCCCCTGCCAGAAAGGCGGCGGGAATGTGATTGACCCCCTTGTCCGTCACTTCGATCACGTCGAAGCGCACGTTGACGTCCCTGCCCGCGCGCATCAAAAAATCGCGCGCGATGTTGACGTACCTTTCCCGCTTATGGCGCTCCACCGCCTCCGCGGGCGTGCCGAACTGCGTGCTTTCCCGCGTCTTTACCTCGCAGAAAACCACCGTGTCCTTATCGAGCGCGACGATATCCGCCTCCCCGTATGCGGTGCGGTAATTTCTCTTTAAGATCTTGTACCCCGACTTTTTCAGGTACTTTACGGCCGCTCTTTCCCCTGCCCGTCCGAGGGATTTTTTATGAACGTCCTGCGGTGAATTTCGCATAGTCCCAGCTCCTTGATGGCGTCCCTGTGCATCTTTGTGCCGTACCCCTTGTGCTTTGCAAAGCCGTAGCCGGGGTACACTTTGTCCATTTCCGTCATCAGCGCGTCGCGGTACACCTTGGCGAGAATGCTCGCCGCGCCGATGCTGTAACTGAGCGCATCCCCCTTGATGATGCTCTGCTGGGGAAGGGAAATGTCTATTTTGAAGTTTCCGTCCACAAACACCACGTCCGGCTGCACGCACAACTGCTCCACCGCGCGTTTCATGCACAGCTTTGTCGCCTGTAAAATGTTGATCCTGTCAATGACGCGGTTGTCCTCTTCGCAGATCTGATAAGCGACGGCGCGCTCTCTGATCAGGGCGGCGAGCCGCTCCCGCTCCTTTTCTTTCAGCGCCTTGCTGTCGTCGATGCCCTCGATGAGGCTCTTGTCGTCCAGCGGCAGGATCACTGCCGCCGCCACCACGGGGCCGGCAAAGGGGCCTCTACCCACTTCGTCCACTCCCGCTATGTACTGCGCGCCCAGGCGCAGCATTTCCCTCTCGTAAAAGAGTTTGTCCGTCTTTTCTTCTTTCATAATGTTCGCTTTTTTCGGATACGTATGCTTCTTTCAGAGACAAAACCCCGTCGGATCGTCCAGCGTGATCCTGCCCGTTCTGCCCTTTCTGAAATCGTCCAGAATGGCTTTGGCGCCTCTGTCGTAATCGAACTCCCCGCCGCGCAGCAAAAATCCGCGCTTTTTGCAGATCTCTTCATACATGGCAAGGGGCGAGGAAAAATCCGTTATCCCGTAGCGTTCGGCGAGAAAATCGGGGTACGTCTGCGAAAGTTCGCGCAAAAGTTCCAGCGCGATGTCGTCCAGATCGAGCACGTCGTCGTTGATACTGCCGACGTAGGCGAGGTGCCTGGCAAGCTCCTGCGTTTCAAACGCGGGCGGCATGGTGCCGGGGGTATCGAGAAGCTCGAATCCCGCACAGCGGATCCATTGCTTTCCGCGCGTGACGCCCGCCTTGTCCCCCGTGACGGCGCGCTTTTCCCCGCTCATCGCGTTGATGACCGTGCTCTTGCCCGTGTTGGGAATGCCGCACACCATCAGCCGCGCGGGGCGGGTGATGCCTTTCTGCGCGTCGCGTTCCAGCTTTTCCTTTAAAAGGAGAGGAAGCTTTGCCGCGATCTTCTGCGCCGCACCCGCGCGCGCCGCGCAGACGGGAAGGGCAAGCGCCCCGCTCTTTGCAAATGCGGAAACGAAGGCGTCCGTCTTTTTTTCGTCTGCGAGGTCGCTCTTGTTGAGAAGATACAAGATCGGCTTGCCTGCCAGAATTTTATTCAGGTTTTTGTTGCGCGTGGCAATGGGAGCGCGCGCGTCCAGGACGACGAGGACGCCGTCCACGAGCTTTACGCTCTCCTCCATCATGCGCATTGCCTTGGTCATGTGACCGGGGAACCATTGGATGTGTTTCATAGTAATTTTTCCTCATGCAAATCTCGCCGAACGAGACGGCTGCGATTTGCCATGATTTTAAGGAGACAACAATGTTCGGGCAAAGCCCTCGGCATTGTTTTCTCCTTCTTTGGCGCATCTTAGGGCTTCCCCTTTTTAAAAATGCGCCAAATTCATTCTCTTTCTTTTCGCCGCCCATGCGACGCAATGGGAAAAAGTCAAAAGCGTGGTTTTGACTTTTTCAAAGATTAAAAATAAAACTGAAAGTACGGTTTTGCTTGCGCAATAAATAAAATACCTTATGCAAATTTCTTTCAAACCAAAAAAATCATGCAGTCACCGATTTTACGCTTGCCTTTGCAAACTTAACTTAAAAGGCGCCGCCGTCTTTGGGAGAAAGAAGATCGGGACGCTTTTCGCGCGTGATCTTTTCCGATTGTTCCCGCCGCCATTTATCGATTTCCGCATGGTTGCCGCTGCGCAGAACGTCGGGAACGGTCAGTCCCCTGTACTCCACGGGGCGGGTGTATTGCGGATATTCCAGAGCGTTTTCCGAAAAACTTTCCTGCACCAGGGAGGACGTGTTGATGACCCCCTCCACATACCGCGCGAGGCAGTCGGTGACGACCATGGCAGGGAGTTCGCCGCCCGTCAGAACGTAATCGCCGATGCTGATCTCCTCGTCGATGAACAGATCGATGACGCGCTGGTCTACCCCCTCGTAATGGCCGCAAAGCAGGATGATGTGCTCGTACTCTAAAAGCTCAAACACCTTTTGCTGGCGGAAGGTTTCGCCCTTGGGCGACATATAGATGCGCCGCGCCCTGTGCTCGGGATCCAGCGCCTCGATGGCGGAACCGATGGGCTGCGCCGTCATCACCATACCCGCGCCGCCGCCGAACGGATAATCGTCGCAGCGCATATGCTTGTCCTCGGTGTAATCGCGGATGTTGACCACGTTGATCTCTATTTTATTTTCTTTCTGCGCCCTGCCCAGAATGCTCGCCTGCAAGGGCGTAAACATTTCGGGAAAAAGGGTCAAAATATCTATTTTCATAATGTTTCCTCATCGGCGGAATAAAACGCAACGCCCTGTTCCATAGCGGCGCCCGCCACGGGGACCTCTTGCCAGTACAGCGCAAAAATGCGCTCCCCTTCCTGTGCGCTCAACAACAGGCGGCGATCCTTGAATACCAGCGCAACGCCCTGCGGCGAAACCTGCGCGCCCGTCACGCTTGCGCCGCAACATTCCTGCGCCTGTCTGCAAAACTCTTCATCGCCGAAAACGCACAGAGAATATTCGCCCAGGCTGAGCAGGACAAAATCGTCCGCACCCTCTTCAAGAAAATAGTGATGCGTCTTTTCAAAGGAGACTTTGTCAAGGCGCTCGCCGCGCAGACACAAGAGCATCAGCATGGCGCGCTCCTCGCCGATCTTTGCGCGGAAACACCCCTGCATACGGGACGCCAGCGCCCTGACGTGCGGCGGAATGGATTCGTACAGCTCGTCGCGCTCGGGAACGCCCGCGCGGGCGAGGATCTCTTCCAGAAGCTGCCGCGCATACGCTTTATCCCAACCTTGAATGCCGTACAGAATGTACTCCCCGTCCTTGCAATAGACGCACAGCGTATCCAGATCTCTCTCCCATTTTCCGCCGCGCACATGATCGCCGTACTCGTCGGCGGCGTTGATACACGCCCCCACGATGTCCTCGTAGCACGCTTCGCGCACGGGTTTGGGCCAAGATGCCTCACCGAGAAAGACAACGCGGTCGGCATAGAGTTCCACGCGGCGGAAAGAAGATGCATAGCGCACCAGAAACCCGATCCCGATGTAAAACAACAGTACGCCGCCGCAAACTCCCGCACCCGTCCATTCCTTTGTACAGAGGCAGACGATGGCCGCAATGAGAAGCAGAGCACAAAAAATCAACCAAAAGACGAGAAGTACCTTTTTGTGTTTCTGTTTTTGATTCGCCCACGCGCTGTAGATCTTTTTTTCTTCGGTCATTGTTCCACGAGTACCTGCAGAAGGCGCACTTTGTCCACCGTGAGCTGCTTATTTTCCACGTCCACCTCCGCGATGACGCCCTCCGCCGCGGGGAACATATACTCTTTTTCCCCGTCTTTCATGACGTAAACGTCCGTATGCGCGGACAGAATGTCCACGATTTCGCCCAACCGTTCCCCCGAATTTGTGACAACGGCGCATCCGATGACGTCCACGATGTAGTACCTGCCCTCTTCGAGAGCGGGCGCATCCGCGCGCAGCGCCTCTACCTCTTTGCCGCGCAGAAGTTCGGCGGCGTTGCGGTCGGCCACGCCGCTTAAAGCGAGGTACGCCGCATTCGGATCGACGCGCGCGGACAGCACTTTGTGTTCCGTGCCTCCGATGTACACCTTTTTGAATTTTTTGATCAGCGCCGCATCGTCCAGAAGGGGCTTGATTTTCAGTTCGCCGCGGATACCCTGCGGTTTCAAGATCTCGCCGATGACGATTTTATCTTGCATAGTTCCTCCGAAAAAAACAAGGGAAAAACCTTGCGACGATTTTTCCCTCTTGCTTTTGAAGATAGAGCGGTTATTCGGCCGCCTTTTCCTTTTCTTTGATTTCGATGTTGTATTTCTTGCCTTCCTTGGCGGACGCGCAGCGCACGAGCGTACGCAGTGCCTTGGCGATTTTGCCCTGCTTGCCGATGACCTTGCCCATGTCCGATTCTTCCAGCAGCACGACGATCTCCGTCGCGTTGTCCTTTTCCTCGACGCGGTATTCGATCTGGTCTTTATACTCGGCAAACTGCTCTACAACATATTTTACGAGTTCTAACATTTTCCGCGCCCCCTGTCAGAATTACTTCTTCTTTCTCGTCTTGGTTCTGGGAGCGGAAAGTTTTGCGGACTTTTCGATGATCCCCTGACGGATGAGCAGCGTTTTCACCGTTTCCGTGGGCTGAACACCCTTGGACAGCCAATCTTTAGCCTTTGCTTCGTCGATGATGATTTCTTCCGGCTGGCAGGTGGGGTTGTAGTGCCCGACCTTGTCGATGTACTCGCCGTCGCGCGCCTTTCTGCCGTCCACAACGACGATGCGATAGAAGGGAGACTTTTTGTCGCCCAGTCTCGTAAGTCTCATTTTGACCATGGTATTTTGCTCCTTGCAAAAAAATTATTTCTTGTTCATGCAACGCAATTTCTGCATTTACCCGACTATTATACAAAAACTTTTCGGGCCTGTCAAGCATTTTTACTTGACAGGCCCGCATTTTTTCGGACTTTTGCGCGGTTATCTCATAAACGGCAATTTTTTGCCGCCGCGCAACTGTTTCATCATGAGTTTTGTCTGCTCGAACTGTTTTAACAGCTGGTTGATCTCCTGCACATTGGTACCCGAACCCGCCGCAATGCGCTTTTTGCGGGAGGAGTTGATGATCTCGGGCTTTTCGCGTTCCTTGGGGGTCATGGAGAGGATGATCGCCTTGATGCGTTCGATCTTCTTTTCGTCGAAGTCGCTCTCCTTGATTTTCAGCTTTCCCATGCCGGGCATCATGCCGAGCACGGAGGAAATGCCGCCCATCTTTTTGAGGGAATCGAACTGTTCGAGGTAATCTTCCAGCGTGAAAGAGGCCTCGCGCATTTTCTTTTCCAGCTTTTTCGCCTGTTCTTCGGAGACCGCTTCCTGCGCCTTTTCGATGAGGGAGAGCACGTCGCCCATTCCCAGAATGCGCGACGCCATGCGGTCGGGATAGAAGGGTTCGAGGTCGGTGAGCTTTTCGCCCACGCCGATAAACTTGATGGGTTTTCCCGTGACCGCCTTGATGGAGAGGCAGGCGCCGCCGCGCGTGTCGCCGTCCAGTTTTGTGAGGATGACGCCCGTCACGTCCAGCCTTTTGTTGAAAGTTTCCGCAACGTTGACCGCGTCCTGACCCGTCATGGCGTCCACGGTGAGCAGGATTTCGTTGGGATGCACTTCGTTTTTGATGTTTTCCAGCTCCTGCATCAGCGCTTCGTCGATGTGCAGGCGGCCCGCCGTATCGATGATGACGACGTCGTTGCCCATCGAGCGGGCCTCGTCGATCGCCTGTTTTGCCGTCTTGACGGGGCTTTGCGTCCCCTTTTCAAAGACGGGAACGCCCGCTTTCCCGCCCACTACCTGCAGCTGGTTGATGGCGGCGGGGCGGTAGATGTCGCCCGCGACGAGCAGAGGCTTCTTGCCCTGCTTTTTGAGGAGCGCCGCCAGTTTTCCGCACAGGGTGGTCTTGCCCGCGCCCTGCAATCCGCACATCATGATGACGGTGGGAGGACGGTCGGCCACTTCCAGCTTGGCGTTGGTGGAGCCCATCAGCGCGATCAGTTCGTCGTTGACGATCTTGATGACCTGCTGGGCGGGGTTGAGGCTCTTTAAGATCTCCTGTCCCACCGCCTTTTCGGAGACGTCCGCAATAAATTTTTTGGCGACAAAAATGTTGACGTCCGCTTCCAGCAATGCGATGCGGACTTCGCGCATGGCGCCCTTGATTTCAAGCTCGGTGAGTTTCCCGTGCTTGGTGAGTTTGGAAAAAATATGGTTGAGCCTTTCCGAAAGTGAGGAAAAAAGTGCCATAAGCCCTCCTGTTTTCTCTTTTACGCGTCCTTATTTCTCTTCGCCGTCGCGCAGGACCTGCGCGATTTTTTGTATCTCTTCTGAAAATTGCGGATGCGCGGCGGAAAATTCGTCCAGCATCTGCAAAGCTTTTTCCGTGCGCACGGAAGGCTGCACGATGTGCAGCTTTTCCTCGTATTCGTCCAGAAGCGCGCGGCTCTTGGCGAGAGTGTCCGATACGCTCTGTTTGGAGATCCCCTTCTGCTCGGCGATCTCCGTCAGGGACAGATCGTACATATAATACAATTCGCACAGTTCGCGCTGGTGCTCGGTGAGCAGTCCGCCGTACGTATCGAACAGCCGCAGATAGGAAAGATCTTTCATCAGAGAATGCCTTCCGTAAATTCTTCCGCGTCGAAGGGCTGCAAATCGTCCAGCTTTTCGCCCGTTCCCACAAACACGACGGGGATCTGCAATTCTCCGCACAGCGAGACCACAAACCCGCCCTTTGCCGTTCCGTCCAGCTTGGTGAGCACGATCCCGTCCAGATCCACCGCCTCGTCGAAAATGCGCGCCTGCGAGAGCGCGTTCTGCCCCGTGGTAGCGTCCAGAACGAGGAATTTATAGAAATGCGCCTCGGGATAATCCCGCCCGACAACGCGGTCCATCTTTTTCAGCTCTTCCATCAGGTTGGCCTTGACGTGCAGTCTGCCCGCCGTATCCACGATGACCACGTCCGTCTTTTTCGCCTTGGCGGAAGCGATGGCGTCGTACACGACGGCGGAAGGGTCGCTCCCCTCCTCGTGCTTGACGATGCGGACTTTGGCGCGCTCTGCCCACACGGTCAGCTGGTCGGCCGCCGCCGCGCGGAAGGTATCCGCCGCCGCAAGCGTCACGCTCTTTTTTTCGCGGACAAAGTAGTTGGCGAGCTTGCCGATGGTGGTCGTCTTGCCCACGCCGTTCACGCCCACGAGCATGATGACGGCGGGATACTCGATTTTCGGCTGTTCCGCCTGCAGGAGAGTGTCCTCGATGACGTCCTTCAAAAGGTCGATGACGTATTCCCTGTCCTTGAGTTTTTCCTTTTTCGCTTCCTCGCGGATCTGTTCGACAATGTCCTCCGCCGTCGTGACGGAGATGTCCGCGGAAATGAGGATCTCTTCCAGCTCGTCATAAAAATCGTCGCCCAGCCCCTTGGCAAACAGAGCGGAAAGCTTGCTTGAAATGTTGTCCTTGGTCTTTTTCAAGGCGCCGATGATCTTACCGAATAAACCCATGTAATCCTCCTTCTTCACGAAATTTCTTTCAAGCTGATGAAAGAAATTTCCGTGATTTGAGGACAACCCCACGGGCGCGCGGCTATGCCGCTGACCGCGGAGGTTTTCCTCGGGGCGCGCCTTTTCGGGGCACACCTTTTTTTACGCGCGCCCCTTCACCTTTCCTGCATGAGCCTTACGGCAAATGGGGTGCGCGGGCGCAAAAGCGTCGTTTTGCTTGCGCAGTAAATAAAATTGCTCGCGCATTTCTCGGCAAAAGAGATGCCTGCGAAATGCTTGAGCTGAAAGAAAACCAAACGTTCGCCGAAAGGCTCGGCGTTCGGTTTTCTCTCTTTGCGCGACCTTTCGGGCTTCCCCTTTTATTGAAGTCGCGCAAATTCACTTTTTCCGTCACGCTCGCCGCGTAAAGGGAAAAAGCAAAAAGTGTGATTTTCGCTTTTTCAGTAGTTTACGGAATTGTACGAAATTTTTGCCGCACGTACAAAAACGGTTGGATTTGCAAAATCTTGTTCCCGAAAACACGGATACGTTGCCGTAAAATTGCGGCGAAAGATCAGTTGACCGTGTCGCCGCCGAGCCTGCTTTCCACTTCGGAAAGTTTGACGGAGACGATTTTGGAAACGCCCTTTTCTTCCATGGTGACGCCGAACAGGCTGTCCGCCTTTTCCATGGTCGGCTTGCGGTGCGTGATGACGATAAACTGCGTTTCTTTGGCAAACTTCTTTAAGAATTGCGCAAATTTATCCACGTTGGCTTCGTCCAGCGCCGCCTCGATTTCGTCGAGCACGCAGAACGGCATGGGGCGCAGCATGAGGATGGCAAACAGGATGGCGATGGCCGTCAGCGCGCGTTCGCCGCCCGAAAGCAGGGAGATCTTTGTCAGTTTCTTGCCGGGAGGGCAAGCCACGATCTCCACGCCCGCGGACAGAGGGTCGTCGCATTCGGAATAATCCATCTGCAATTCCGCCCTGCCGCCGCCGAACAGTTCCTTGAACAGCTTTTTGAAGTTTTCGTTGATCTTGTTGAACCCTTCGTCAAACTGCTTCTGCATTTCCGTTTTGAGTTCTTCGAGCGCGGCGGTGGTATCGTCGATGCCCTTCTGCACGTCGTCGCGCTGAACGATCATCTCCTGATACTGTTCGTTGAGCGCCTCGTACTCTTCCAGGGCGTTGTGGTTGATGGCGCCGAGGGCGTTGATCTCCCTCTTCAACCTGTTGACGGACGTCTGTCCTTCCTTGGGATCGAAGGCCTCGTCCTTATAGGCAAGACAGCTTTCGTACGTTTCCTGGTATTCCTCGTCGATGCGCGCCTGCAGATTTTCCAGTTCGGAATCGATTTTGGTGAGTTCGATCTCCTGCCTGTGTTTTTCCTCGCTCTGGCGTTCGAGCTGGGCGTTGACCTCGCGCGACTGCGCCATGTTTTCTTCCAGTGCGGCGTTCAGCTTGTCCTTTGCGAGCAACTGAGCGTCCCGCTCGGCGCGCAGGTCGTTGAGTTTTGCGCGCTGTTCGGGCGTGAGCGCGGCGCGCTCCGCCATCTCTTCGAGGTCGGCGATGGTCGCCTCGATGTTGGCGATGTTGGCCCTGGATTCCTCCGCGCGGCGCGCGATCTCTTCCCGTTCGCGTTCCAGGCGGGCGGCATCGTTTCTGTCCGCTTCCGCGGCCGCAGAGTACTGCGCAATGTGCACGAGCAGGGAATTGCGGCGCAGGGTGCGCTCGCCGAGCTCGGATTTGAGTTTTTCGTACTCGCTCTTGCGGCGGTCGGATTCGCCCTGTGCGTCGTCCTGCTGGCGGGCGATCTGCTGCTGGCCTTCGGAAGAGGTGGAATACTCGCTGTCGATGCCCTTCCTGCGCTCGTACAAGACGGCGAGGGATTCCTCCTGCATTTTGAGATCTGCCGCCGTTTCGTCGATCCTTTTGGCATACGTATCGCGTTTTTCGGACAGAGCGGCAATTTTGCTGCGCGCTTCCTGGAAGCTTTCGCGCAGCGTTTCCAGCTCCTCTGCCGCCTTTTGCTTCTGCTCTTCCAAAGCGGTGCGCTTTTGGGTGAGCTGTTCGCATTCCTTGCGGGCCGCGGCGATGTCCGCTTCCGCCTGCTGGATGCGGCGCTCGTTGGCGAGGAAATTGCTTCCGCCTTCCCTGCGGGAACCGCCCGTCATGGAACCGCTGGTGGAAATGACGTCCCCGTCCAGCGTGACGATGCGGAAAGCGTGCGGGTATTTTTTGGCGATCGCCGTGGCGTTTGCAATGTTGTCCGCCACCAGCGTGTTGCCGATGAGGTTGAAAATGACGTTGTCGTAATAGGAATCGTACGTGATCAGCTTATTGGCAAGCCCCACCGCGCCCGGTTCGGAAAGAGCCTTTCTCGTGTACTCCGTCTCGTAATGGGGTTTGAGCGATTTGACGGGCAGGAAGGTGACCTGGCCGCCCTTGGTGCGCTTCAGATACTCGATGAGGTAGCGCGCGTCGTCGGAGGTGGCGGTGACGATGTTCTGCATGGCGCCGCCGAACGCCGTTTCGATGGCGACTTCGTACTTTTCTTCGCACTTGACGATGTCGGCAATGACGCCGAGAATGCGGGAGGAAAGTTCGCTGCTCCTGCGGGCGTCGCTCATCAGTTTTTTGACGGAGAATTTATAGTTTTCAAAATCATCCTTGACGTTTTTATAAAAGCGCTTCCTATCTTCCAGCGCGGAAATGCGGGCGTTGACGGAGAAAATGTTCTCGCTGACCTCGTCTTCCTGCGCGTTGAGGGAGAGGATCTCCCCTTCCTTGGCGTCCTTGATCTCCTTTTCGCGGGAGACGTACTCTACCAGTTCGTCGTACCAGTCGTTGCAGGAAGCGAGCTGTTTTTTGTCCTCTTCCAGCGCGGCGGAAAGCTTTTCCGCCGCCGCGGCGATCTCGGTGATGCGTTCCTGTACCGCCTCTTTGCGGGCGGCGAGGTTGCCGATGTTGCGGTTGATCTCGGAGAGGTTTTCCAGTCGGTCGATGACGCTCTTCTGCGATTCGCTGCTCCATGCCTCGTAATTGGAGAGGCTGGCGTTGAGCTCCTTGATCTCCTCTTCCAGGCGATCGGATTCTCTGCGGGCGTCCGCAATTTTTTTATCGTTCAGGGAAGCGGACTCCTGCGAGCCTTTCAGCTCGTCTGCGATCTGCGCCAGGCGCTCTTCGCCTGCGGCGATGGATTTTTCCTCGCCGTTTTTCTGTTCTCCGAAAAAGGCGATTCGTTCGCGGATGACCTTGACGTCCCCTTCTTTTTGCTGCAATTCGACGGTGAATTTCAGGATTCGGTCGTTGAGGTCCTGCAGCAGTTTATCGCTCTCGGCGATGCTGTTCCTGTCCTCGTTGTACTGATCGCGCAGGCGCTCTATGTACGCCCTGCCCTCTTCGAGGCGGGAATTGATCCCCTCGATGACCGCATTGATGGAGGCGCGGGCGGATTCTGCGTTGTCGTGCTTGTAAATGTACAGATTGATCTCGTCGTGGCGCAGTTTTTCGTACAGTTCGCGGTATTTTTTTGTCTTTTCCGCCTGCCGCGCGAGCGGCGTGAGCATATGCTCCACCTCGCCCATGCGCTGCAGGTAAATATTCAGATTGTTGTAGGAGTTGGAAAGGCGGCGTTCGATGTCCTGTTTGCGCGTCTTGAACATGATGATGCCCGTCGCTTCCTCAAAGATGGCGCGGCGGTCTTCGGGCTTTGCATTCATGATCTGCTCGATCTTGCCCTGCCCGATGATGGAATACCCCTCTTTGCCCAGCCCCACGCTGTGCAGGCGGTCGACGATGTCTTTCATGCGGCAGGGCTGTTTGTTGATGAGGTATTCGCTCTCGCCGCTGCGGAAAAGACGGCGCGTGAAGGCGACCTCCTCGTAATCGAGGTCGGCAAACATATGCGTGGAATTATCGAACGTGAGCGTCACTTCGCAGAAAGACTGGCTCTTGCGCGCCTGTGTTCCGCCGAAAATGACGTCCTGCATACTCGAACCGCGCATCGTCTTTGCCGACTGTTCGCCGAACACCCAGCGAATGGAGTCGGCAACGTTGCTCTTGCCGCAGCCGTTCGGCCCGACGATGCAGGTCACGCCGTTATCGAATTTGATTTCGGTTTTGTCCGCAAAGGACTTGAAACCGTTGAGTTCGACTTTTTTGAAATTCAAGTTCTTATTCTCCCCTTGTTGCGCCGAGCATCTCCAACAGAGCTTTGGCGGCGCTTTGTTCTGCCTGTTCCTTGCTGGCGCCGCTGCCCTGCGCGCTCTTGCCCGACGCCGTCACGCGCACGGTAAACCAGGGCGCATGGTCCTGCCCCGAGCGCGAACACTCCTCGTACAGCACCGCGTGCGGGTACAATTCGTTGAGCCGGCTTTTAAAATCGTCAAAATTTCCTGCATACGGCAGCAGTTTTTCGCGCACAAAGGTGCGCGCGCTTTCCATGCCGCCGTCCAGATAAATGCCCGCCGCCACCGCCTCGAACAGGCTGGAAACGCTCTTTTTGCCGAGGTTGTTCTCCCCGCCCGAAAAATAGACGTATCCGATGCCCATGGCGCGCACCGCCTCTTCCAGCGGGCGCTTGGAGACAATGGCAATGCGGCGCTTTGTCATGCTCCCTTCCTGCTCGTCGCTGCCGCGGTACAGCTCTTCCGCCACCAAAAAACCGATGAGCGCGTCGCCTAAAAATTCCAGGCGTTCGTTGCTCTGCGTGCCGTGCGTTCTGGCATAGGAAGAATGCGTAAAGCAGGCGGTGAGCAGATCTTTGTTGCGGAAGGTATATCCTATTTTCTCTTCGAGAGAGGAAAGATCAGCCTTCTGCACCGATGGCCTCCAGATCGGACGACGCCAGAAGCTCCTTGATGCTGGAGATCAGCCCGCTTGCCGCCGCGTCCTTCGCCTGCAGCACGGATGCGCAGATGGATTCCGCCTTGCTGGAGCCGTGGGATTTGACGACGACTTTATCGATCCCCAGCAGTACGGCGCCGCCGTATTTGCTGTAATCCATGACGCGTTTGATGTTTTTGAATGCCTTTTTCATGAACAGCGCATACCCCACTTTCGCCCAGAAAGAGGCCATGATGTTCTGTTTGATGATCTGCATGAGCGCCAGCGCCGTGCCTTCCGTCGTCTTTAACGCGACGTTGCCCGAGAAGCCGTCGCACACGGCGACGTCGATGTCGCCGCCCATGATGTCCCTGCCCTCCACGTTGCCGACAAAGTTGATGCCGGGCAGAGTTTTCAAAAGGTTGTGCGCTTCCTGGTGGAGCGGATCTCCCTTGTGGTCTTCCGTGCCGTTGGTGACGAGGCCCACGCGCGGATCTTTCACGCCCGCGGCCTTGGCGTACGCCGTGCCCATCAGCGCGAAATGGCAGAGATTGACGGGCTTGCACTCGGCATTGGCGCCCGCGTCGATGATGAGCACCTTTCCGCCCTTGGCATTGGGCAGAGCGGGGCAGACGGCGGGGCGGGAGATGCCGCGGATGCGGCCGACGCGCAAGAGCGCGCCCGTAAGCACCGCGCCCGTGGAACCCGCGGAGACGAATCCCTGCGCCTCTTCGTCCTCTTTGAGCATTTTCAATGCGACGACGAGGGAGGAATCCTTTTTCTGACGGATGGCGAGGGTGGGCGCGTCGTCGTTGGTGATCACTTCCGTGCAATGCACCACCTGCAGGCGCGACTGATCGTAAGAGAGAGAGGCAAGGACGGGATCGATCTTATCTTTATCCCCCGTCAGAACGACTTTTACCTCTTTGTCCTTGGAAAGGGCCTGCACTGCGCCCTTTACGATTTCGGCGGGCGCGTTGTCGCCGCCCATTGCATCGACGATGATCTTTATCATATTCCAAACTTCCTTTTCGGTATTTTACAAACTGTGAAGAGCGCCCCGCAAAAACCGTACGCGGCGCGGACTTCGTCAATATTCCAGATTTCCCACCGTTCTCGGATAGGGCAGAACGTCGCGGATGTTGGAAATGCCCGTCAAGTACATGATCATGCGCTCGAATCCCAGACCGTAGCCCGAATGGATCGTGCCGCCGTACTTGCGCAGATTGATATAAAATTCGTAGTCGGCGGGGTTGAGCCCCAGCTCTTTCATGCGGGCGAGCAGGACGTCCTCGCGCTCCTCTCTCTGCGAACCGCCGATCAGCTCGCCGATGCCGGGAACCAGAAGGTCGGCCGCGGCGACCGTCTTGTTGTCGTCGTTGAGGCGCATATAGAACGCCTTGATCTCCTTGGGATAATCGGTGAGGAACACGGGCTTTTTATACACCTGTTCGGTGAGATAGCGCTCGTGCTCGCTCTGCAGGTCGCACCCCCAGTACACGGGGAACTCGAACTTGTCCTTCACCTTTTCGAGGATGGAGATGGCTTCCGTATAGGTAAGGCGCACAAACTCGCTTTCCGAAACGTTTTTCAACCGTTCGATGAGCCCCTTGTCCACAAAGTTGTTCAGGAACTCGATCTCTTCCTTGCAGGACTCCATGACGTAGTCTATGATATACTTGACCATCGCCTCGGCGACGTCCATATTCCCCGCGAGGTCGCAGAAAGACATTTCCGGCTCGATCATCCAGAACTCCGCCGCGTGGCGGGTGGTGTTGGA
>DXFX01000104.1 GCA_019114245.1 Candidatus Borkfalkia faecipullorum
CGTAGCCGCCGTTTTCCACGGGTTCGTTGGGCGCAGGGATCTCCTTTGCCCCGACTGCAAGAGCCAGACTTTCGTCGATCCCGCCCGCCGCGCAATCCATATTCAGGTGCATAGAGATCACGGACAAAGAATGCTCCAGCGCATTGACGAGCCTTGCACCGAGCGGGTCATCCGTTCTAATGGACGAGACGGGAAAGAAAATGGCGGGGTGATGCGTGACGATCAGATTGTACCCCTTCCGTACGGCGGTCTCGATCGCTCCGCGCGAAAAGTCGAGAGAAAAAACAGCTCCCGTGATGTCCTTGCCCGTGTCCAGCAAAATCCCGCTGTTGTCCCTGCCGCCGTAGGCGGAAACATACTCGTCGCTCAGCCTTTTCGGATAAACGCGATCGATCTTATCGTATATTTCTTTCAGCTTCATGCAATGCCTCCGTCAACAGCTCCAGCCGCTTGGAAACCGCGGGAATTTCTTCCCTTGCCGCCGCAAGGCGGCTGCGGCATTTTTGCTCTTCCTCTTTCAGATACTTGAGAAAATCTTCCTTCGGAGAATAAATGTTGTCGTACCCGAACAGGAGCGATAGTTCGTCATAGCGGCGAGTTTCATTTCCCTGAACGGCGCACAGGACGTCATAAAATTTCCCGTCAAGGAAGGTATAGTCCCTTTGGATCGCGTACCCGCTGTCCAAGAGATAACGGCGCACTTTGTCCGTATTTTTCATGGGCTGCAAAACGAGACGAGGCGGAAAAAAGCCGTCGCGCAAGATGCCTATGATCTCCTCGCCGCCCATGCCCGCGATCAGCACCTGTTCGGCGTCGCGCGGGATCTGTTCGAGCCCGGGACAGCAAAAGCTCTGTATCTTTCCTGATAATATGTAATCGGAAAGCAGCGTGCAGGCCTTTTGCAGACTGGCAAAACTGATATCCGAAATATAAGCCCTCTCGCACAGGGAATTTTCCAGCATATACTGCGCCATGTATCCGTGGTCACAGCCCACATCCGCAAACAAGACGCAGGGAAGGAGTTCCCCGCACAGCGTCTGCAGCCGTTTTGTCTTTTTCATCAATCGAGAAAATCCTTGAGTTTTTTGCTGCGAGAAGGATGGCGCAGTTTGCGCAGCGCCTTTGCCTCGATCTGACGGATACGTTCACGCGTGACGTTAAATTCTTTACCAACCTCTTCGAGGGTGCGCGGCTTTCCGTCGTCGATGCCGTAGCGCAGGCGAAGCACTTTCTCTTCGCGGGGCGTCAGCGTGTCCAGAACGCCAAGAAGCTGTTCCTTGAGCATGGTAAACGCAACGGAATCGGAAGGCGTGATCGCCCTGTCGTCCTCGATAAAGTCACCCAGATGCGAATCTTCTTCCTCTCCGATCGGGGTTTCCAAAGATACGGGGTCCTGCGCGATCTTCTGGATCTCGCGGACGCGCTCGACGGGCATATTCAATTCTTTGGCGATCTCTTCGGGCGTAGGTTCGCGGCCGAGCTGCTGCAAAAGAATGCGGGACGCGCGGGAAAGCCTGTTGATGGTTTCCACCATGTGAACGGGAATACGGATGGTGCGCGCCTGGTCGGCGATCGCACGGGTAATGGCCTGACGGATCCACCAAGTCGCATAGGTGGAAAATTTGAACCCTTTCTGATAGTCGAACTTTTCGACGGCCTTCATCAGACCGAGGTTGCCTTCCTGAATGAGGTCGAGGAAGAGCATTCCGCGCCCGACATAACGCTTTGCAATGGAAACGACAAGTCGGAGGTTGGCTTCGGACAAGCGCTTTTTGGCGGCCTCGTCTCCTTCCTGCATCTTGCGGGCGAGCTCGATCTCCTCGTCCACGGACAGCAACGGAACGCGCCCGATGTCTTTCAAATACATTTTGACCGGGTCGTCCAGACCGATGTCGCGCAGGGCCTGTTCAAACAATTCACGGTCGCGCTCGTCCTCGTCGACGATCTGGATCCCCGCTTCTCCGATCGATTTGTAAATATAATCGATCTGGTCGGGACTCGTGTCGATCTTTTCGAGGATGTCGCACAGAACGTCCGTGGAAATACTGCCCTTCTGGCGATATTCGCTGATGATTTGTTTCAGGATCTCGTTGAGCTTCTGTTCAGATACACTCATTTTGTTTTCTTATGTCCTCCGCTTGTGTTAGAGATTTTTCAGCTGAATGGTGAGGCGCAGGATCTCCCGCGTGATCTCCCGTTTTTTATTCAGATCCGTTTCCGCATCGCAGAGACGGCTGAGTTTGGAAAGTTCTTGCTCCACCTGCGCGCGTTCGAGCGTTTGCAGGCAATCGTAAAAGTACCGTTCGGCACCCGGGCCCTGCAACGCTTCCCCCACGCTCAGATCGAGAATTTGCGAAAATTCCGCGTCGTTTTCGTCGAGAATGTCAAAAAGTCCGCTTGCCCGCACGGGTTCCCCCGCGTTTTTCCGCTGTTTGACATATTCCGCGATAGTATTATGCACAGGATTGTCGAATTTGACACTTGAAAGGTCGAAATTTTTTGCATATTTCGCGCCGAACAGCACGGAAGCGAGCAAAAAGCGGCACGCTTTGACGATCCCGTCCGAACCGTCTTCGCGTAAAACTGGCTCGGCGATCTCCTTTTCCCGATTTTCCGCGGGCGTGTTGTCCAGATCCCTGCGCAGAGATTCGTACGTCATGCCCGTTTCATCCCGCAGCTTTTTGAGGAGATCTTCTTTTACGCTCTCGCTCTCCGCTTCCGCGATCACTTTGAGCGCGGCGGAAATGTAATTGCGCTTTTCTTCCGTCTTGCTCAGATCGAACTGTCTGCTCGCAACTTCCATTTTGAAATCGATGAGCGGCATCGCCGCTTCAAGGCAGCGCGCGTATCCTTCCGAACCCTGTTTTTTGATGACGTCGTCAGGGTCAAGCCCTTCAGGGAGAGGCACGACGCGGACGTTGATCTGCTCGTCGCGCAGGATCTCCAACCCGCGGATGGCGCCTTTCTGCCCCGCAAAGTCCCCGTCATAACTGATATAGACGGTATCCGTGTACCGCTTGATCAGTCGGGCCTGTTCTTTGGTGAGCGCCGTTCCCATGCTGGCGACGACGTTTTCAAAGCCCGCCTGAAAGAGTGCGATGGTATCCATATACCCTTCCACGATGATGGCGTTTTTTAAAAGTCCCGCCTTTTTCTGCTTCTTGACCTGATTGATGTTGTATAAATTTTTGCTCTTGTTGAACACCATCGTTTCGCGCGTGTTCTTGTATTTGGCGAAATCCGTCTTTTCCAGGACCCTGCCGCCGAACGCAACGACGTCCCCGAAAGCATTGATGACGGGGAAGATCAATCTTCCGCCCTGCGCGTCGATCAGACGATGATTTTTTTCCGATTCCGTCACGACGCCGCTGTCGAGAATGTCCTGACGGGAAAACCCGGAATCCAAAAGAAATTGCGGCAAGTCCTGAAAATTGAGGGAAGCGCCGAGTCCGAATTTTCTCACCACGGAAGCGGAGATCTTCCTGTCCAGAATGTACTGAATGTGCGCGTCCGCCTTGCCGGAATTGAGGTTGTCCAGATAAAAATGCGCCGTGGTGCGCAAGATCTTTAAAAGATTGTCCCTCTTTTTCTTTTGTTCGAGGATCTGCTCGCTGTCGAAGTTGAGTTCGGGCATGGGGATCTTGGCGCGCTCCGCAAGCATTTTGACCGCATCCATAAAGTCTACGGATTCGATCTCTCGGATAAACGTAATGGCATCCCCCGATGCGCCGCACCCGAAACAGTGATAAAACTGGTTGTCCGCATTGACGGTGAAGGAAGGCGTCTTTTCATGATGAAAGGGACATCTTCCCCACCAGTTCCCGCCCTTTCGTTCGAGCGGAACATAGCTTCCCACCAGTTCGACCAGATCGATCTTACTCTTCAGTTGTGCAAGAAATTCTGGATCCAGCCCTTTTGACATAGTTTTCTTTCCTGTAAAATCAAATTTCCTCGATGTCTCTTTCGGTCAGAGCCCAGCTGTGAGGAACAAACAAATAGTCGAACACGGCAATGGCAAACTTATCCGTCATGGAGGAGAGATAATCGCATATCACCTGTTCGAGAGGGAAACGTTCGCACAGCTGCCTGTAAAAGGCGGGCAGCTTGTCCCGATTTTTATGAAAATAATCATACATTCCGAAGAGCATGCGTTTGGCGCGCTCTTCTTCCTTCATCGAAACGGGAGTTATGTAAACGTTTTTAAACATGAACGCGCGCAGATTTTCCAAAGCCTCCGCCTCGCGCTCTCCCATCGAAACCTGATTTTTCCCCACGCTCTCCTGGTAGATCGAGGTGATCATCTTGTTGATTCTGTCACGCGAAGTACTTCCCAAAATGCGGATTTCCCGCTTTGGAAGCTGATCTTCCCGCAAAAGGCCCGCCCGAATGGCGTCCTCGATGTCGTGATTGACGTAGGCGATCCGATCCGCCCAGGACACAGCTTTCCCTTCCAGGGTAGCCGGATTTCCGCTCTTTTTGTGGTTCAAAATCCCGTCGCGCACCTCAAAGGTGAGGTTGAGCCCCTTCCCGTCCTTTTCGAGAATGTCCACAACGCGCAAGGATTGCTCGTTGTGCGAAAAGCCGTTGGGAGAAAGTTCATTGAGAACGCGTTCCCCCGCATGGCCGAAGGGAGTATGTCCGAGATCGTGCCCGAGAGCAATGGCTTCCGCAAGATCTTCGTTGAGAGCGAGCGAACGGGCAATGGACCGCGCGATCTGGGAGACGTCGATGGTATGCGTCATTCGCGTGCGGAAATGATCTCCTTCCGGAGAAAAAAACACCTGCGTCTTGTTTTTCAGACGCAGAAAAGCCTTGCTGTAAATGATCCTGTCCCTGTCGCGCTGGAAATCCGTGCGCATATTGCACGGGGTTTCCTCCCGCATCCTGCCGCGCGTGGAAATGGATTTACAGGCGTACTCGGAAAAGAACATTTCTTCCATGCGGTACGTCCGTTCTTTCGCGTAAAAATCCGCCATATTTTCCCCCTTTGAAAATCGGATAGTTCTGCAGAAAAGCTTGTCCTTTTATATATTCTGCAAAAGAGGAAAAAAACCTTTTTTTCTCATCAATTTTTTTAAATTTTTACATTTATATGACAGCTCCGCCGTTGATGCGGAGAATTTCGCCCGTAATATACTTGTTTTTTGCAAGAAAAAGCACGCTTTTTGCAACCTCTTCCGCGCTTCCTTCCCTCGCAACGGGCAATTTTTTGACAAAATCCTCCCGCTCTTCGGCAGAAAATACCGCGTTCATCTCTGTATCGATCATGCCGCAGGCAACGGCATTGACGCGGATCCCAGAAGGCCCCAGCTCTTTTGCCGCAGCCTTGGTAAAGCCGATCAGGGCAGCTTTGCTTGCGGAATAGGCAGCCTCGCAGGAGGCGCCGACCTCTCCCCACATGGAAGAGATATTGACGATGCAGCCATCCCCTCTTCTGAGAAGTTTGGGGACCGCCGCTCGTGTACATAAAAAGGCTCCCGTCATGTTGACGCGGAAAACTCTTTCCCATTGCGCCAAAGAAGTTTCCTGAATGAGTCCGAAAGAAGAGATCCCCGCATTGTTGACAAGGATCTCCAATCCGTATACAGACGAAAACATTTCTTCAACGCTCTTTTCATCGGAAACGTCACAGTGAAAAACCTGCACGCCTGCGCCCGTTTTTCGCAAGAGTTCCGCGGTTTTCTCCGCGCCGCGCCCGTTTTTGTCGTAACAGAAGGCAATGTCAAATCCTTCCTGCGCAAAGGCAAGGCAGATCGCCCGCCCGATCCCGCCGGATCCGCCCGTAACAAGGACAGTGCTCATTCCGCATTCCTCGCGGGAATCTCTAAAACGCGCAAGATTTCCCTCGCCACTTCATCAACATTTAATCCGTTTGTGTCTATGGTTATATCCGCACATCCCTCATAGATGGGCGTACGATAATCGAGAAGCGCCTTCATCTTTTCAAACGACGTGTTTTTCAAAAGAGGTCTCTCGTCGCCCGTGTGGCCAGTGCGTTGAAACAAGACATCGATATTCACTTTCAGAAAGACGATCTTACCGCCTCCCGCTTTAAAAGCGGCTGAGTTTTCGGGTTTGAGCACGCAGCCTCCGCCCGTAGAGATGACGCAGTTGTCCTCTCCCGCGATCGAACGCACGATTTCCGTTTCGATCTCGCGGAAACGCTGTTCCCCGTAAAATTCAAAGATACTGGGAATGCTCCCGTATTTCTGCGTGATCAGATCGTCCGTGTCATACCAGCGCATCCCCGTAAGGTCGGAAAGCCGGATCCCTACGGAAGTTTTTCCTGCACCCATCATTCCGCACAAAACTATATTCATAACAGAAAACTCTCCACTGCCAAAAGATAACTGTTTTTGCCGAACCCGAGAACGGTGCCGCGGCAAACTTCGGAGATTACCGAATGATGACGAAATTCTTCGCGGGCATGGACGTTGGACATATGCACTTCCACCACGGGCGTGTGCACGGAAGCGATCGCGTCGCGAATGGCGTAGCTGTAATGCGTAAACGCGCCCGCGTTGAGGACGATCCCGTCCGCATCCGTCTGTTGAATGGCCGTACAGATTTCGCCTTCCAGGTTGCTTTGGAAAAATTCGCATTCTGCGCCGCGGGCGAGACAGAATTTTCTGATCTCCTCGTTGATCTCGTCCAGCGTCTGGACGCCGTAAACGCCTGGTTCGCGTTTTCCCGTCATGTTCAGATTGACGCCGTTTAGGATGAGTAATTTCATCTTTTTCTCCTGTTTTATTCGATTTATGTCTGACAAAGTACTTCGCAAATAACGTTAATCAGGATATTCAAGCAGATATTCTTCAAAAAATCTCTTTGCTTCTTCTGCCGATGGTTTCCTGTTCAGTACAATGCAATCTCCGTAATATGCTTGGTAAAAGAGCATTCCTTCTCCGTTGACGATTCTTTTTCCGAGGCTTTCCGCAATGCGAAGGAATTCGCTCTTTCTCGGATAGTAGATCAGATCGCAGGCAATTTCACATTGCGACAAAACGTCTGCCCCCACGGGGGAGATCCCCTCTGTCTTGTGCATTCCGACGCCCGTCACATTCACGATCATAAACCTGGGCTGAGGTTTTACCTCGTCCGCTACGGTGATCCCGCCGAATTCTTTATTCAGTTCCAGAGCGCTCTCCTTTCTTACGTCGAACACGGTGACCTTCGCGCCCTCGTCCAAAAGTTTTTTGACAACGCTCCTGCCGGCGCCGCCCGCACCAAGAACGAGGACGTCCTTTCCCTTTACGTCGATTTCGTTATTTTGCAGCATCAGCAAAAATCCGACGCCGTCCGTGTTGTAACCGATCCTGTCTTTTACGACATTCACCGCGCCGAACGTCTTGGCATCCCCTTCCAGTTTTTTCAGATGAGGAATGACGTCGAGTTTATAAGGGATGGTCACATTGAGCGCATCCAATTCGTTTAAAAGAGATTCCACGCGCGCGTCAAATTCTTCCTTGGTAAGAGAGATGAGAGAATACTCACAGTCCACGCCCATTTTTTTCAGATCGAAAGTGTGCATTTTGGCGCTGTCCGATTTGGAAACGTCCTTTCCTACAACCGCTAATTTTAACATGAAATACCTCCCTTGTTTAAAAGTGTGTAAAAATCAGGAAAGGAAATGGCGACGCAATCCGCGTCCAAAATTTCTCCTCCGTCTTGACTTGCCGTAAGAGCGACGGCGCCGCTCATGGCAATGCGGTGGTCGCCGTAAGAGTTTACCTTTCCGCCGCAAAGAGTCCCCTTCCCGCGGATGAGAAAGCCGTCCGTGCGAGGGATACACTCGCCGCCGAGTGCATTGAGCATTTCTGCCGTGGTAGCGATCCGATCGCTCTCCTTTACGCGCAATTCTTCCGCGCCCTCGATCAGGCTTTCCCCTTTTGCAAACGCACAGAGAACGGCAATGACGAGAATTTCATCGATAAGAGCCGGCATGATCTCTTTTGTCAGATGAACGGGAGAGATCTCCGATTTGAAAACGCGGATATCGGCAACGGGTTCACCGCACACAGAGTGCTCATTCTCCAGCACATAGCGCACGTTCATTTGATCGAATACTTTCAATATCCCCGTCCTTGTTGGATTGACGCCGACGTTTTTACAAAGCGTTTCCCCGCCGAGCGCGCCCAAAGCCATAAAATAGGCCGCGCTTGAAATATCGGCAGGAACATCCACATCCACGCAATGCAATTTCCCGGGGCGGATGATGACTTCATTTCCTTCTACGCGCAGGTCAGCCCCCATTGCGGAAAGCATTCTTTCCGTATGATCTCTGGATTTCAGCGGCTCGCGGACGCGCGTCTCTCCCGCAGCATTGAGCCCCGCAAGAAGAATCGCGCTCTTTACCTGCGCGGAGGCGACTTTTGTATCGATCACAGCGCCTGTAAGCGCAGCGGGGTAAACCTCGACGGGCGCTTTCCCGTTTGTCGTTCGGATATCGGCCCCGAGCAGGCGAAGGGGCGCCGCTACGCGCTCCATCGGGCGCGAAGAAAGCGAACCGTCTCCCGTCAGCGTTACGCGGACATTTTTTCCGCTGACAAGCCCCATCAGAAGGCGAATTGTCGTGCCGCTGTTGCCGCAGTCGCAGTCCGCATTCTGAAATTCCGATGCGCCGCGAATACAGACAGTATTTTCGGAAAGCCGAATATCCGCACCAAGCGCGCGCATACAGCGGATGGTAGAAAGGCAATCCTCGCCCAACAGAGCGTTGGTGACCGTCGCCTCCCCTTCCGCCGCGGCATTGAACATGATAGCCCGATGCGTGACAGACTTGTCTCCCGGAATTTTAAAAGCACCCTGAAAACTCTTTCGTGCGGAAATGTTCATTGCCGTTTCTCCAATATTGCCAAATAATCCGCATACTTTTCGCAAGGAAGCGTTATCTCCCTGCCCTTTGCGTAACTTTCGGAAATGTACATGGATATTGCGTCCACACGATCGTTCTTTTTATCCAACAGCGCATACCGAAGACATTGCCGTGCATCGGGGAAGGACGGGATCCTGCGCTCCGCCAAAGAGATCAGGGAACGCACCCGATCCGAATGCTCTTTTTTTGCGTAGCCTTCCTTTTCTGCGATCAGACATTCCAGCCACATTCCGATCAGGACATACTCTCCGTGCGAACGCCTTCCGTAACACAGCTCGAGCGCATGCCCCGTCGTGTGCCCCAGATTCAGGCATTTGCGTATTCCCGAACTTTCCGTTTCATCCTGCTCGACGACGCGCGCCTTAAAACGAATGCAGTCGGAAACGATCTCCTGCAAAAAAGACAGATCATGCAGGCGCGGCGCATTCTGCAAAAGCTTATCGCCCAACGCGCCGTCGAGAACACCCGTCTTGATGATCTCCCCCAGCCCGCACTTGATCTCGCGCGCTGGAAGTGTAGACAAAAAACGCGGGTCACAAAAGACGCGTTCAGGCTGATAAAAGGCGCCCAACACATTTTTCACCTTTTTATAGTCGATCGCCGTTTTTCCGCCCACGGAACTGTCCACCTGAGAAAGGAGTGTTGTAGGAATTTGAACGAGGTGCGTTCCGCGCATATATATGGACGCCGCAAAGCCTGCCATATCTCCGATCACGCCCCCGCCGAGCGCAACGACATAGGACGAACGATGTAATTTCGCGGAAAGCATTTCATCCAGGATGCGGAACAGGGAATTTTTGTTCTTGTTTTTCTCACCTGCAGGCAATACGCATATATGCGCCTGGGGGAACAAAGATTTTACTTCCTCCCCGTAATGGCGGAATACGTTGGTATCTGTCACGAAAAAGACGTCTTTGTCGTGAAGAAACTTTTGCATAGCGCTCCACGCTCCGTCTCCGCAGAGCACGGTGCTCGGCCTCGATTTTGTGCGAATCTCTATTGTTTGCATAGTACTCTACCTGACATAAAAAGCTCTTTTTTATAGTTTTTGATAGCGTTCGATGATCTCGCGCATATTGTCCCCGCCCAGTCGCTCCTGTACTTTTTGCGCAAGTGCAAAGCAGACTGTGCTCTCCACCACGATCTCACAGGCGCAGATGGCGCACACGTCGCTCCGCTCTGTCGCGGCGCGGCACGCTTCGCACGTATCAAAATTGACGGTATTCAATCCGCGCATAAGCGTTGGAATGGGTTTCATGGCCGCACGGAGGACGATTTCTTCCCCGTTGGATATTCCTCCCTCTATTCCGCCAGCGCGGTTGGTCTTGCGGACAAATTTTCCGTTTTCAAAAAAGATCTCGTCGTGCACTTCACTTCCGAGCCGCCGAGCCGCCTCAAAGCCGAGCCCGACCTCCACGCCTTTGATCGCCTGAATACCCATGACGGCACCTGCAAGATGCCCGTCCAGCTTTTCGCTGTAACTCATGCAGCTTCCGAAACCGCTCTTCAATCCGTTGACGCGGATCTCCACGATCCCGCCCGCCGTATCCTTGTTCTCTTTGATCTCGTCGATCTTCTTTTTTGCCTGTTCGCAAAGATCGGGGTCTGGCATAAACAATTCGGAATTTTTTACATCTTTCAGCTGCGCGGCGGTGTACTCTCTTTCATCCGTGATCCCCGCCACAGAACGCACATAGCCGCATACTTCTATACCGAGTGCCCGCAGGAACATTCTCGCAACGGTACCCGCCGCAACGCGGACCGCCGTTTCCCGCGCTGAAGCGCGTTCGAGGATATTTCTCGCATCTGTCTGATCGTATTTTAAAACGCCGGATAAATCCGCATGACCAGGCCGCACGCGCGTAAGCCTGCGCATCGTCACATCGGCGCCGTAAGGCGACATATATTCTTCCCAGTTTTTATAATCCTTGTTTTCGACCATAAGACAGACGGGGCTGCCCAGTGTAAGACAATCCCGCACACCCGAAAGGATCTGCACCTTATCCGTTTCAATTTTCTGCCGCGCTCCCCTGCCATAGCCGCTCTGCCGCAGGGCGAGATATTTGTTGATCTCCTCCACGTCGATCTTCAGATTGGAAGGAAGCCCTTCAATGATCGCCGTCAGGGCCTGTCCGTGCGATTCTCCGCTCGTCATCCATTTGATCATGCCATAAATCTCCGTTGAATAGATTACACAGACAGGACGGAATATCTTCCGTCCCTCTCTATGGTAAGCAGTATATTTCCCAATTCATCCGTACGATAAAACTGTACGGACGCGTCCGCCTGCAATAAATTTTCGATCACTTCCTGCGAAGGATGATTGTACGAATTTCCCGCTCCGCAACTGACAAATACATTCTGCGGATGAAGGTATTCCGCAAATTCCATGCAGGTGGCATCCGCACTGCCGTGATGCCCGAGTTTTAAAAAATCAAGAGAGGAAATATTTGGCGAAAGCAAAACAGTCCCGTAAGAAGTCTGCATCGGAACTTCAAACACGATTCCGCCCGTCTGTTCGTAAATGGAGACGAGCTCCCGTTCCACGCGATAGGAAACGTCCCCTGGAAAGAGCAGTTTCCTGTCCGCATATTCCAGATACAGAATTGCAGAAGTATCGTTCCCCTCCTTTTCGGTATCGGGAAATCCTCCAAGAACCATCGCATACCAGAAATTTTCTTCCTCTTCGGAAATCATGGAAGTGAGCATCGATGTATCGCAGACATTCTTACAATATTTCCGCGCGAGCTCTCTGTATTGCGCAATTCGCTCCTGCATAGGATCTTCAGCGGGAAGATATACGGTATCCGCTCCGAAACAACGCAAAACTGCTTCCATTCCGCCGATATGGTCTGCATCCGCGTGCGTGATAAAGAGATGATCGATCTTTTGCACTCCGAGAGCGACACAAATTCCGAGAATGTTGCGTATCGCTTCCGACTCTCCGTTTCCGCAATCGATCATAAGAGTCTGCCCGTCGGGCAACTGTACCAGCGTACAATCTCCTTGCCCGACATCCAGATAAAAGACTCGCATTTGTCCGTCTTTACGATCTTCTATCTCAGGCGTAAGCACGGCCGCCCAGAGATACTCTACAGGGAACAGAAAAACGTCTATGAGTATCATCGCGCACAGCAATAAGCACGCGAAAAGTATCGCTGCGATGCGCAAGGTCAGCTTTCTGCGCCGTCGCATAAGTCTTGCGGCGACCAGTGCCTCTTTTGTCTGTTTTATCTGTTTGCGCTCCGTACTGCGCATAACAAATTCCTCACTTGTGTAAAATCAGATGCGTTTTCTCGAGGCCGCACCGCAGCATAGCTGCAAAATCTGCGCCATATTGCGCGTGGCACATTCGTATCCCGCATCGTATATCTGCGGCGCATAGTGAATGTCCGTCGCATGAAATGCGGAAAGATCAGGTTCCAACAACAGATCGCACTGTAAAAATCCGCTCTGCCGCAAGAGAAGCGTTTCTCCCGACGAACAGGTAAATTCGGTCTGTTCATACGATCTCGCGGGAGAAAGAGCAACGCCGATAACGATATCCGCGCCCAATTCGCGGGCGGCATCGCCGGGCACTGCATTGCAGAACGCGCCGTCTGCCAAAACTAAATCGCCGACTTTCATCCCTCGAAACAGCGGAGGGATGGACGAGGATGCCAGAACGGCACGCGCCGCATTTCCCGTTTTCAGTCGCACTTCGCTCCCATCCGAGCAATTTGTCGCGATGGCGCAAAACGGCTTGGAAAGCTCTTCGATCTTTACCCCGCCCAACGCGTCGTCCACCGCTCCGAGCAATGGCTCCAGACTTCCAGAAAGCATGGCTGTAAGCGCCGCGCCTCCGTACTGCAAATTGGTGAGCAGCGAAACAATATCCGCAGGGGCATAGCCTCTGGCGCACAGCGCTCCGACAATCGAACCTGCAGATGTGCCGCAATAAATTTCCGGCTCGATCCCGTTTTCTTTCAGGGCCTGCAAAACGCCGAGGTGCGCCATTCCCTTTGCGCCGCCGCTTCCCAATGCAATGCCGATCTTATTTGAACGGCGGAATTTTTCAGTCGTTCGCCGCAAGAGCATATGCGCCCCAGATGCCCGCGTCATTTCCGAGCTGTGCCCTTACAATGGAGAGCGGGATCCTGTCAAACCCGACAAACAGGTGCTCGTCCACATACTTGCGGACAGGCTGCAAAAGATACTCTCCCTGACCGGAAACGCCGCCGCCGATGATGATCGCCTGAGGACGGAAACAGTTGACAAGATTCAAAATGCCTTCGCTCAGATACATGATATAATTTTTGACCACTTCCTGTGCGGCTTTGTCCCCTTCCTTTGCCGCCGTAAAGGAGGTAACTCCGTTGACTTCTTCAGGATCGGGCGCGATCTTCCACATCGCGGAATCTTTGTGTTCAAACATCGATTTTTTTGTATCGCGGATAAGAGCGGACGCGGACGCATACTGTTCAAAGCAGCCGCGCCTGCCGCAGGTACAGGGAATGCCGCCTACGACGAGAGTCATGTGTCCCGCTTCTCCCGCACCGCCGCGGAAGCCTTCAAAGATTTTTCCGCCGATGATGATACCGCTCCCGACGCCCGTGCCGAGGGTGATCGTGATGCTGTCGGTAAACTTCTTTCCTGCGCCGAATTTCGCTTCGCCAAGGGCGGCGGCATTGGCATCGTTGGAGATCTTTACGGGGATCCCGCCAAGATTTTTGGACATCTCAGCAGCCAGAGGGACGTTTTCCCAATCAAAATTTGTCCACGCGACGACGATCCCGTTTGCGCCGTCGATAATACCTGGCGTTCCCACGCCCACACCGCCGAGCTGAGACAGCGGGACTTTTGCCAGCTCGCACACTTCGCGCGCGAGCCCTGCAAGATTTTTTGCCGTAACAGCGAAGCCCTCTTCCTTGCAGGTCTTGACGGTACTCTTTGCAACCATCTTCCCTTCGGGGGAAAACAAGCCGCCTTTGGCGCTCATGCCGCCAAGATCGATGCCCACATAGTATTTTTCGGTTGACATAATTTCAATTACTCCTTAAAAATAGTTTCAGCCAATGCGTATGCCTCAGCCATACCTTTTTCCGCAGCGATGCTGCGCAATTTTTTTGCAAGATCTGTTTCCTGTTTGTCCAACAGGAGATCGGAACGCCTGGTCTCCGACTTCAACATATCGAGAGCGGGAATTCCCAGCCGCACATACTCGTCCGAAAAGCGGATGATACAGTTGCCGGCATCGACAAATTCTTCCGCATCGCACGGGTCGACGGTCGCAAGAACGGTAAGCGTACCGCTTCCGTCCAGACGCCTTGCGGAAGCAAAGAATTTTTTACACTCCAGCATTCCGCTTTCCTCATCCGAACACACTTTTTCCGCCGCGCGGACGTATGCATGCATGGAATCGAGCAGGATCACGGCGTCATCGCCTTCCTCGGCAATCCGCTTTGCCCTTTCCAAGGCAAGACGTGCAAACTGTACGCGTTCGGAATTTGTGCTGTCAAAGGGAGCGGAAAGCACGAGCGCATCCGGCAAAAGCGATTCAAACTCCACGCTTTCCTCAGGCCGTTGTCCGAGCAAGACGAGAATGACCTTTGCCTGCTTTGCAAGACATTGCGCCGCTTCCCGCAAAAATGCAGTCTTGCCCGTTCCCGAAGGAGCGACGAGCAACGCCCTTTGCCCCTTCCCCAAGGGAGAGAGCACCTCCGCAGCCCGAACAAGAAAGTTTTTCGACTCGGCAAAAGAATATTTCTGCATCGGAAACGCCGCGGCAAACTCCTCGAAATTGTGCCTCGGATCGGAAAAAAGTCTGCCATTGACGAGTTGCGGCTGTGTAAAAACGGGAGGTTTCCCCGCCGCTTCCACCACATATCCGACAACATGATCTCCCTCACGCAGGAGATAACGCGCCCTCTCTTCCTCTGTCAGAACGGGGATCTTTATGATATTTTTTCTGTTCTCCGGATATACCCTCCAGCTTCCGTCCGCCATGCGCTGTACATAGCCGCGGTAAAGCTGATCGCCGTATCCGTACACGGGCTCGGACTTGATAACGTCGTTAAACTCGATCCTTTCAGATTCGGGGATATAATTGTCGTAAGGTCTGTGCGAACGGCATTCCTCGATGAGTTTGCGCACTTCCGTAACACTCTCCGCGGGAGCCGCGCCTGCCTTTACCCGCGCCCCGCGGCGGCTGACCTTTTCCGGTTCCGCCAATGCGGCGGCGGCAATGATGATGCGGAGGATCAGATCGTGCTTTCGCGCAGCGGAAGGAGCATTTACCCCAAATTCCCGCGCCAGGGTGCGAAGATCGTAAATTGTTTTATCATTCAGATAATCGTAAACGGATCCAAATGCTTTCAAGATCTCTTTCTCTTCCATCAAAATTTCCTCGCAGGGATCAGAATTTTTCCCTGTCGGTCCATGGGAATCTCACATCCGACGCGTTCGGCAAGCCCGCCCGAAAGGCTGATCAGCTTGTCCGCCGTATCGATATCCAGCGTACAATCCTGACATCTGAAATGCATGGCGACTGCCGTTTGCGGCGAGATCCTGCGGATCGTTTCCAACGCGCCCGCCGCATCGATAGTGTATGTTCCGCCGACGGGAAGCATCAGAACGTCGATCTTTCCGAGTTTTTCTGCAAGCTCATGAGAAGGAACTTCGCCGATATCACCCATATGACAGACGCGCAATCCGTCTGCCTGATAGACAAAAATTGTGTTTTTGCCGCGTTTTGCCCCCTTCACATCGTCATGAAAACTTGCAAATCCTTCCAGCTGAAAATCCTTGCAGGAGTACTTCCCGGGTGCGGAAAAAACCTGCGGCGTTCCGCGCACCGCGGCCAGATAAGCGTGGTCAAAATGCGAATGACTGCAAGTGACAATGTCTGCCTCCTGCTCAGGAAGTTCGTACCCGATGCCCGTATAAGGGTCGGTCAGAAGCTTTGTCCCCAGCTGCGTCGTCATGAGAAAACAGGAATGACCGAGATACTCTATTTTCACCGCGAATGTCCCTCCTCAGAAAATCTTTTTTACGGCAAAACTGAATTTGTGCCGCTGTACAAATCCGGAAAAATCCAATGTGTATTCGCAATCCACACCATCGCCGCCATGCTTTTCCCCAAAGACAAGATCTTGCGTTCGGGCAACGACGGCCATCTCTCCGAAAGAAGTATAAATTGTCGTCTTTGTTTCCGTGTTCGGCCTCAGCTCCAAAGCATAAGTCATATCGCCCGAACTCTCAATGCGCAAATACGGCGTCTGCCTGCAATACGAAATGCAGAAGTTCGTTCCGTCCTTCTGAAAGACAAATCCCTTTTCCTTTTTTTCTGCTCTGGCAAAGATACGATCGGTCTCTCCGTCGCTTTCCGTCCTTAAAAATACGGAGTACGCCTGTTCTTTTTCTTGCATTTGTCTGCGGAC
>DXFX01000105.1 GCA_019114245.1 Candidatus Borkfalkia faecipullorum
ACGGGAGAATAGATGATGAGGGAAGGATCCTTCACCTTGCTCGCGTCGAAGGGATAAATGGTGATCTCGTCCCCTTCCTCTTTAAAGACGCGGTTGCGGCTGTTTTCGCTCCTGCCCATGATAAAATAGGCAAACACAGCTTTTTTGCCGTCCTTGCTCTTGCCGACGACAATACCGCGGCCGACATAACTGTTGTCTTTGATCAGTTCGCCGATGTCTGAAACGGAATAAATATTCATCTGTACATACCCCATCGTAAAATTATTTCTCCGCAGACGCGGATGTTTCCTGCAAAATGGTTACTTTCCTGCCCTCTTTGACGAGTTTCCCCGTCGTGAGGAGCCTGACGGCAAGCGGAAGCGCTTTATGTTCCTCTTCGAGGATGCGCGCCTGCAAAGTTTCGGGCGTATCGCCTTCCAGAACGGGTACGGCGCGCTGCAGGATAATGGCGCCGCTGTCATAGTGTTCGTCCACGAAATGCACGGTCAGCCCCGAAATCTTCACGCCATACTCGATGGCGGCGCGATGGACGTTCAGCCCGTAAAACCCTTTCCCGCAGAAAGAGGGAATAAGCGAGGGATGAATGTTGATGATCCTATCCTGATACGCCTTGATCAGATTTTCGGGAAGCATGGAAAGATACCCCGCCAGCACAATATAATCGATCCCGCGGCTCCTGCACGCCTCAATGAGGGCATTGCCCATCTCTTCGGCCGTTGCGTAATTCTTTTTGGAGCACACAATGCTCTCTATCCCGTGCTTTTTGGCGCGTTCCAGCGCGAAGATCCCTTCCTTGGACGCGACAAGGAGGGAGAGCTTGCAAAAGTTCTCCCTCTCGTTTGCGTCGATGACCGATTGAAAATCGCTCCCCGATCCGCTGGCAAAAACTGCTACGCGTTTCACTTGAGTGTTACCCCTTTCCCGGAAACAGTTTCGCCGATCAGGTACGCCTTTTCACCCGTCGATTCCAGTTCGGAAATGGTCTGCGCGACGTCTTTTTTGTCCACGCACACGACCATGCCGATCCCCATATTGAAAGTGTTGTAGATCTGCTCGTCGGAGATCTCCGCCTTTTCGCGCATAATATCGAAAATGAGAGGCATGGGATAAGAATCCTTTTTGATCTCACAGCCGATGCCTTCGGGGAAAATGCGCGGGATATTTTCGATAAACCCGCCCCCCGTAATATGAGCAATGCCCTTGACACTGACTTTGGAGATCAGGTTGAGAATGCTTTTCACATAGATCTTCGTAGGCGTGAGCAGGACATTGAGGACCTTGTCTTTGAGGCGGTCGTCATAGCGGTCGAGGTCGTGCGAATGCAGATTGTCGCCGAACAGCTTTCTCACGAGAGAGTAGCCGTTGGAGTGGATACCGCTGGACGCAATGCCGACGAGCGCGTCCCCCGCCTTGATATTTTTGCCGTTGATGATCTTCTTTTTGTCGACGATACCGACGGCGAATCCGGCTATATCGTATTCCCCTTCCGGATAAAATCCGGGCATTTCTGCCGTTTCACCGCCGATCAGGGCACAGCCGGACTGACGGCAGCCCTCCGCAACGCCGGAAACGACGGTGGCGACCACTTCGGGCGAAAGTTTGCCCGTTGCGAAGTAATCGAGGAAAAACAGCGGTTTTGCGCCCTGGCAGACGATGTCGTTGACGCACATTGCCACCGCGTCGATGCCGATGGTATCGTGTTTGTTGGCAAGGAAGGCATATTTGAGCTTGGTGCCTACGCCGTCCGTACCCGCCACCAGAACGGGTTCGCTCATCTTTTCTCCCGCGATCGAATAAAATCCGCCGAAAGAGCCGATGTCGCCCAGAACATTTTCATTGAAGGTCGTCTTGACGTGTTTTTTCATCAATTCGACCGCTTTATAACCGCGTTCGACGTCTACGCCGCTGTCCTTATAGGATATAGCCATGTTGTACTCTCCTTAAAATCATTCAAATTTGTGTTTGTCCGCCTGGTATCCGTCCATGGGATAAGGATATCCCGCGTCGAAACAGCCCGTGCAGAAATCCAGCTGCGCGCCCTTGCACGTTTCCAGAAGCTGCGGCACCGTCAGATAATGCAAACTGTCCGCTTCGATATATTTACAGATCTCATCCACCGTTCTTCCTGCGCCGATCAGCTGCGAGTAAGACTGCATATCGATGCCGAGATGGCAGGGATGTTTGACGACGGGCGAACAGATCATCATATGTACTTCCTTGGCGCCCGCGTCGCGCAGCATCCTGACGATCTTGCGGCTGGTTGTGCCGCGGACGATGGAATCGTCAATGATGATGAGCCTTTTCCCGCGGATGTTGGAACGCAAAGCGTTCATTTTGACGCTGACGGAATTTTCGCGCATACTCTGGTCCGGCTGGATAAACGTCCTGCCCACATACCTGTTTTTGGCAAGCGCCTCCACATACGGAATACCGGAAACCTCCGAATAACCGCGCGCCGCAACGACGGCGGAATCGGGCAGGCCGCTGACGATATCCGCGTCGACAGGACAATATTTTGCGAGGATCTTGCCCGCTTCTTTTCTCGCTTCGTACACGCTGCACCCGTCGATGATACTGTCCGGGCGGGCAAAATAAACGTATTCAAAGATGCAGGCGGCGGTCTTTTTCTCGCGGTGGAGAAAATAGGAGTGCTCCCCTTCCGAATCGATCACCAGCACTTCGCCCGGCTTGATGTCCCTTAGGACATTGCCGCCCACGGCGTCGATGGCACAGGTCTCGCTGGCAACGACGTAATCGTCCAGACTCTTTCCGAGCACCAGTGGGCGGATCCCGTACGGGTCGCGCACCGCGATCAGCTTGTCGCACGTCATCACGACGAGGGCAAACGATCCTTCAAAATAGTTGCAGGCCTGCAGCACGCCCTTGACGATGTCTCCGTCGCTGTATTTGTTGATGAGCAGCGCCATCACTTCCGAATCGATGCTCGTCTGAAACACCGCGTCGCCGCGGATGAGTTCTTCCCTGAGCTTCTTCGTGTTTGTCAGATTTCCGTTGTGAGCCAACGCCATTTTGCCGCACTTGCCCGTAAACACGATGGGCTGCGCGTTCAGAAGCAGACTTGCCCCCGTCGTGGAATAGCGGACGTGACCGATGGCAATGTCGCCTTCGGGAAGTTTTGCAAGATTTTCGCTTGTAAAAACTTCGGGAACAAGCCCCATTCCCTTGAAATACTGCACTTTATTGGCGTAAGCAACGGCGATCCCGCAGGACTCCTGTCCTCTGTGCTGAAGGGCGTACAGACCGTAATAAGCGGTGTGTGCCACATCTCTCGTCTCGTTACTGTATACGCCGAACACGCCGCACTCCTCGTGCATCCCGTCAAAAGGAAGTTTCCCGTCACGAAGATACATTCGCTTTCCCTCCGCCGCTCACTTGCTTGTGAGACGGGCAAATACTTCTTTGTAAGCGTCCTCTACGCCGCCCATGTCCCTTCTGAAACGATCTTTATCCAGCTTTTCGCCCGTCGTCATATCCCAGAAACGGCAGGTATCGGGAGAGATCTCGTCCGCCAGGACGATCTGACCGTGGTAACGGCCGAACTCGAGCTTGAAGTCGATCAGGTTGATGTTGAGCGTCTTGAAGAACTCTTTCATCACGTCGTTGACCTTCAGAGCCATGTTTTTGATGGTTTCGATCTCTTCGGGAGTTGCGAGCTGCATGGCGAGAGCCTGAGAATCGTTGATGAGCGGATCGCCGAGCTCGTCGTTTTTATAGCTGAATTCCAGAACGGTTGTGGGAAGCTTCGTCCCCTCGGGAACGCCGTAGCGTTTGGAAAAGCTTCCTGCCGCCGTGTTGCGGATGATGACTTCCAGCGGAACGATCTGCACTTTTTTCACAGCCGTTTCGCGGTCGGAAAGCTCCTCCACCAGATGGGTGGGAATGCCGTGCTGTTCCATGATGCGGAACATCATGTTGCTCATCTTGTTGTTGATGACGCCCTTGCCCGCGATCGTTCCCTTTTTGAGACCGTTGAAAGCGGTTGCATCGTCTTTATAGTCGACGATGACGATATCGGGATCGTCCGTCGCAAAGACCTTTTTTGCCTTTCCTTCATACAGCTGGCCAAGTTTTTTCATTTATAAATCCTCCAAAATAGTTTCCTGTTTTGTGACGCTTACAGCGCCTTGAGCTCTTCCTGCAGGGCGGCGTCGTCCGCGTGGATCTTTTCCGCCATGGATTTTTTGAACTGTTTGAGTTTTTCTCCGAGCTCCGGATAGCGGAGCGCCAAAATCTGAACGGCGAGCAGGCCCGCGTTTTCACCTCCGTTGACGCCGACGGTGGCGACGGGAATGCCGGAAGGCATCTGCACGATGGAGAGCAGGCTGTCAAGCCCTCCCATCATGTCCGTCTTGACGGGCAACCCGATGACGGGAAGCGTGGTATAGGCAGCGATCACGCCGCCCAGATGCGCGGCCTTGCCTGCCGCGCAGATGATCACTTCCACGCCGTTTTTCTCCGCCTGCGAAGCAAATGCGTGCGCTTCGTCGGGAGTACGGTGCGCGGAGATCACGTGGATCTCTGCCTGAACGCCGAATTTTTTCAAAACTTCTGCGGCGGGCTTTACCACCTGAAAATCAGACTTGCTGCCCATTAAGATAGCTGCTTTTGCCATTTTATTACCTCCGTCACGGAAAAACCTTTTTTCCGTCTAAAATTTGATTTCCCTGCGCATACTGCTTTCGGGAGAAAACAATGATATTCGTTTACATTCTTTTCGGGGTCTACCTTGCCGCCGTCAATCTCTATGCGTTCCTGCTGGTGCGAAACCAGAAACGCCGCGCCGCCGAACGCGGCAACGAGGACAAGAGCGGAAACGCTCGCCTGCTGACCGCGGGCTTTCTCGGCGGAGCCATCGCGGCATACGCCGCCATGTTCATTTACCGCCACAAAACGGACAACGCCCTGATGATGGTTCTCCTTCCCCTGCTCGGCGCGCTGAATCTGTATCTGATCTACGCGCTGATCAGAAGCGGTTTTCCCTTTTTTATCTGAAAGAGAAAAGACAGGTTACAAAGGTGTGCGGAATGACACCGGTTGCAAACCTGCCTTACGGTAGTATATTTGTATTTGCTTTGAGTTTGAGGGCATGAGAGTACAATGAGCCGTTGAAAATCGAACATACAAAATTTTCGCGCAAACCACAGCGGGTTGCGATTTTCTCTTGTAAACTTCTCAACATATGGCACCCCGAGCTTTTGAAAAAGCATTGCACCCACAGAAAAATCTCTGTTTGTTACAATAACAGTATACCATAAACTGACGTTTAAAAAAACTGTTTGACGGCCCTTTTTCAAATTTTTTTACAGGATATTTTTTCTCGGGGATATGAAAAAACGCTTGACGTATCGCAAGCGTTTTTTTTGTTCATTTTTTGTCAGAATCGGCCGTTTTTGTCTGCTGTTCTTTCAAAAGATCGCGTATCTCGGCAAGCAGTTCTTCGGTGGTGGGAGCGGGCGCGGGAGCAGGTGCCGCAGGTGCTTCTTCCTGCGCGGTGTTTTCTTCCTCCTGCTTGTCCTCTTCCCCTTTGCGCCTGAGCTTTTCGCGCAGTTCTTCCGCCGTTTCTTTCATTCTCTTCTGTGCGCGGCGGACGATCCGCAGTACAGTAAAGATGACGAAGGCGTCGATCAGGAAGGTGAGGATCGCCATGATGAGATTGCCGTAATTGAGCGTGATCGCCTCAACGAGCACCTCCCCCGCTTCGTTCACGGTTTCGGGACGCAGAACGATCACTAGTTCGCTGAAATTCCCGCCCGCGAGCAAGGCGATCAGCGGCTTGATGATGTCGTTGACCACGCTGTTGACGATGGCGGTAAACGCCGCGCCGACAACGACCGCTACGGCAAGATCGACGATATTTCCGCGGGAAATAAACGCCTTGAAATCTTTCCAGAACGTGCTTTTTTCCTTCTTTTTGTTCTTCATAACTTTTCTCCCTACAAATAGTTTTTCAGATTTTCCATAATAAATTTGCAGACGGCGTCCTCTTCCGAATAGCCGATGACGGCCGTTGCCTTCTCTTTGAGTTCTTCGCACGCATTGCGGACGGCATAACATTCGTCTGCCGCCTCAAACAGGCTTCTGTCGTTGTTCCCGTCCCCGAAACAGACGAGCTTCTGCGCCGAAAGTATTTCTTTCAGGGCGGAGGCCGCCGCTCCCTTGGACGTGCTTGCAGGCATGATCTCGCACCAGTAGTCCGTGTTGTAAGTTTCCTGCTCGTAGATACAACGTATGTCCAGGCTGTGCTCCACCGCCTCGTGCAGACCGTCGAGGTCCTCTTTCCTGCCGATACAGTTGAAATAAAAAATATCGTCTCCGCGCAACTCGTTTGCATCCTCAACGGGATGAAGGCGCTGATCCCCGCGGCGGCGCTCCAGATACCTCAAAACACCCGGCGTTTCCATGCCCTGTTTCCAGGATACCCGCTCCGTTTCCCCGCTGAAAGAGTAAACGAGCGGCCAGACGTGAAATTCCGCAAACTGCTTTTGCAGAAACAAAAGCTGTCCCTCGTTAAAATGATTGTTGTACAAAACCCTGCGGGAGGACGGCTCCATGATCAGTGCGCCGTTGTACAGAATGACGGGGAGATTCTGCCGCAATCCCCAACAAGCCTTCGCCGCCGAATTGAGGGAACGCGCCGTCGCGTATGTAAAGTTGAGTCCCTCCGTATCGATCATTCTGTTGAGGTTGAGCAGACTGTATTCTGAAATATTCTCCTTTGCGGTCAGCAGAGTCCCGTCAAGATCGGAAATAAAAAGTGTTTTCACTGTGCGTGCCTTCCTTTTCTGTTCGCAAACAGTATATCACAAGCCGTTCTTTTTATCAAGGACTTTCCTCTCGTTTCCGAAAGAACATAAAAATACCGTACCATAGTATTTTACGGTACGGTTTCCTGAATTATTCAGCTTCATGATAAAATTGCCTGCACGATCTCCTTGCGGAACGCGGAATTTTCTCCGTACGGGCGAGGGATCTGAGATTCCTCTCTCATGTCCGCGACGATCTTTCCGCCGCTGAGGACGAGGGCGCGGTGCGACAGCATATATGCTTCCTCCGCGTCGTGCGTGACAAAGACGACGGTGCGTCTTTCCTCTTTCCATAAAGAACAGAAAACACCGATCAGCCTGATCTTGAGCGCCGTATCCAGAGAGGAAAAGGGCTCGTCCATCAGGAGGAGGTCGGAAGGATACAGAAAGGCCCTCGCAATGGAAACACGCTGTGCCTGCCCTCCCGAAAGCTCCGCGGGATAGGCGTCTGCCTTTTCGGAAAGTTCCAGGCGGGTAAGAAATTCCCCGATCTTTTGTTCATCGCGGCAGACAAGCTTCAAATTCCCGCGCACCGTGAGGTTGGGGACAAGTCTCGGCTGCTGAAAGATATACGCGCATTTTTTGCGGGGAACCACTTCTCCCTGATAAGGCGTCAGTCCCGCCAGAATGTTGAGGAGCGTCGTTTTTCCGCTCCCGCTCGAACCGAGAATACAGGTGATCTTTCCCTCTTCGATGCCGAGATCGAAATTTTCGTAAACGGTGAGATCGCCGTATCGCTTGGTGATCCCCTTCAGTTCGATCATTTGCGTCCCTCCTTTTTCGCCCTGCCCTTCATCCAGCGGTCGGAAATGCGAGGGAGAAATCCCAATGCAAATTCGACAAGCCCGCCGAGAATGAGCACGCAGAGCGTAAGTGCAAACATCCGCGAGATCTGCAGATACGAGTTTGCCTCTTTCAGCATCCCGCCGATGGCGACATAAGTAAAGGCGAGCACCTCCGCCGAAACCGCCACTTTCAGCGAAAGGGATAAATTCGGCCCTGCCTGCGAAAACAGAGAGGGAAGCATCTGCGGAATATAGATGCGGAAGATCCTGTCCCTGCGCGAAATGCCGTAAACTTCCGCCATCTCCGAAAGCTTCGGATCGATGGAGCGGTAAGCGGACATCATCTGCGCGTAGGAAACGGGAAACAGCATGAGGAAGGTCACGATGACCGGCGTGAAATGCGGCGTAGACCACAGCAGCAGCATGAGCGTGATCGCGAGCGTAGGGATCGTCCTCATGACCGCAACGAAAGTCGAGAGAAAACAGCGCGCCTTTTCGCTGACGGCGGAAAGCGCGGCAAACACGAGCGCAAACAGGTAGGCAAACAGCCAGCCTTCCAGCGCCCGCAGGAAAGTACTGCCGAGGGAAAGCCAGAAAAAACTCTCCCCGAACAAAACCCACATCTGTTTTACCGTATCCCAAAAGGAGGGAAGAATATATTCGTTCCCGATAACGGCATAGGCGATGAGCCATGCTCCCCACATTACGGCGATCGCGAGCAGGGAGAACAGCAGATTCAGTTTTTTGTCCGGGGAGATCTCTTTCATGACATCACCATCAAGCGGCGGTATAGAAGAATGCGTCTGTTGCGCTGAACGTCTTGTTTGCGGCAACGGAAAGCTCGGTAAGGAACTCCGTCACTCGCGCTTTGCAGGAAGCCGCGCTGTCAAAGCGGACTGCGCAGGCGCCGATCACTTCTTTTGTCAGATCGCTTACGCCGAAGGTAGGCGTCGTGCCCTCTTTCAGATAATGGCCGACCACCGCGTCGTAGATCGTCTGAGCCTGCGTTTCTTCCTCCAGCAGCCATGCGGCATTTGCCGCAACCGCGTCCGTAAAGTCTTTGATGAATGCTGCGTTTTCAGCAATAAAGTCTTTTTTCGCAACAAGGACAGCCTGAGGATACCCATTTTCGCCGTACAGCGCCTGCAGGTCACCCACAACCTTCAAAGGCTTGGGAGTATCTTTTGTCGCGTTCACCTTTTTGCTGACGGCAGGTTCCGCCGCGATCATGTAATCGTAATCGGCAGAAGGAATAATCTCTGTGCCGTCCACATTGTAAAGGTAAGCGGTCTCCGTTTCATTCGTTTCGCCCTTGTCCGTGCGCACCTCAAAGGATACGTCGTACTTGGAAAGAACGGTGCGGAGAGCATAGCCCACAAAGTTTTCCAGCTGCAGGCTGCCGATCTTGGTCCCTGCGAGCAATTCCGCGGCATTTTCCGCCGTGATCTCTTCCGTGTGCTTTGCGGAGAGGACATACAGATTTCCGTGCGTCACAGCGCCGAGCATCTGGTATTTTTCTCCCGTCCCGAGCAGCATTGCCGCCGCGTTAACGGGAAGAATGCAGAGCTCCGCCTGCGGGTCGTTGCCCGTCACATATGTCTGAATGGTATCTGCGGCGACGACATTGTACGTCACTTTGCCGCCGAACTGCATTTCTTCGCTCATCAGCTGTGCCAGGGCGAGCGCGGGAGCGCCATCGGGAGCATAGACGTCCGCTTCCACCGTTGCGGTCTGCGAACCGTTTCCGTCATCGTTACCGTCTCCGGTGGTATCTCCGTTGTTGTCCGAGGCAGGCACACACGCGATCAACGCGACAGAAACGCCCACTAGCATCAGCAAGGAGAGAAAAATTGCCAAAAACTTTTTCATAAATACACTCCTTTCAGATTTCTTTCATTTAAACTTGTCGGCAAAAGACGATCTTTCAATACCTGGAGATCAGCGTCTTGGCGGTGACGCCGCAGATCATACCCAGTTTTCCCGTCAGCGCGTTCACAACTTCCTGCGGGGCATCCATCACGACGGATAAAACGGATATTTTTTTCTCCCTATAAGGGATACCCATTCTTCCGATGATATAATCCCCGAAGTCGTGCAGAAGTGCATTGAGCTTTTCCGAACAATCGGTATTTTCCACAATGATACTGACAACTGCTACTCTGCTTTCGGACATGAAAAGACCTCCTTTCGCCCACAGCAAAAAGGAGGCCGTAAAACCCTTGACGGATTTTTTATGGATCTCCCCTTTACCGTCGGGACGAACCCTCCGATTCAGGTTTAAATTCGACAGTAATTATATCCCATTTTTTTGCAAAAAGCAAGCGTGGAAACCCCGCCTTTTTCATCTCTTGTCAAATTTTACATAATTTTTTTGAATTGTGCGCATACTTGCGGTATGTTCCGAAAGATTTTATTGGTCTGCGCCCTGGCAGTCTGCCTGATCGCGGTGCTTCTCATCGCCATGACCTGCGAAAACATTCCGCGTTCCCGCATCCGCTCGTACACTCAGCCGCCGCGCAGCATCCCTGTCCGACTGCTCGGACAGGAAAACGCCTCCGCATTTTGCGGAGGCGCTGAAATTATCCGATATACTGACTGAGCAGAGACATATTGTTCTGCGAAAATTCCTGCATTTCTTCGGGCGAAAGCTTTTTGTAGGAAAGCATTGCCATGTAATAGATCTGATTCGCAACAAACTTGCGCTTTTCGTCGTCCAAAGAGAGGAATTTCTGCACGGCAGCGTTGGCGGTATTGATCACGATGGTCATGTCCGCCTCGGCATCCGCACCCGCCAGACCGTAGAAAGCATTCATCTCCCCGAAGCGGCGGGAGAATTCTGCAACGTTGATGATCGCGGGAACTTCGGCATTTTTCAGCTTCTCTGCCTTGACGGCGATTTTGGTGTTCTTCAAAGCGGCCTTGAACGCCTCAGTGAGTTCCTTATTGTCCTCTGCCTTGCTCTCTCCCTCCTTGAGGGCGGCGGCTACATCGGCATCTATGCGCAGGAAGCGATATTTTCCTGTTTCCTTGTATTCGAGATAGCTGATGAAGTGGGGATCGATAAAGGTATCGCACACAATGGCATTGAGCCCCGCATTCTTGAACATGGCAACGTACTGCGCCTGTCCCGCCTCGTCGGATACATAATAGATGGTAGCAGGTTCCTTGTTTTCCTCTTCCTTTTTCTCTTCTTCCTTTTTCTCTTCTTCCTTTTTCTCCTCTCCTTCGGCGGCGTCCTTTTTGCCGACAAAATCGGAAAGAGTCTTATATTCGCCGTTGAGATCTTTGAAGATGATGATGTCCTTGACTTTGGAATAGAAATCCTCGTCCTTGATGCAGCCAAGCTTGATAAACACGGACAGATCACCCCAGCAGTTTTTAAACTTTTCGGGATCTTCCTTGAACAGCCCCGTCAGCTTGTCCGCCACCTTTTTGGTGATATGGCGGGAGATCTTCTGTACCTGACGATCGTTCTGCAAAAAGCTGCGCGATACGTTCAGAGGGATGTCCGGGCAATCGATCACGCCGTTCAGCAGGAGCAGGTATTCGGGGATGACTTCTTTGATGTTATCCGCAATGAACACCTGGTTGCAATACAGCTTGACTTTGCCGCGCTCCAGCTCGACCTTGCTCTTGACCTTGGGGAAATACAGAATGCCCTTCAGGCGGAAAGGATAATCCATATTCAGGTGGATCCAGAAAAGCGGATCGTGATAATCGTGGAATGTCTTGCGGTAAAATTCCTTGTATTCCTCTTCCGTGCAGTCCTTCGGGTTCTTCAGATACAGCGGCTGCGTGTCGTTGAGCGGTTTGTCGTCCTTGCCCGTGAAATTGAGGTAAATGTTATAAGGCATGAAGGCGCAGTACTTTTCCACGAGAGAACGGATCCTTCCCTCATCGAGGAATTCCTTTTCCGCGTCCGCGATGTGCATGACGATCTTCGTGCCGCGCTCTGTCCTGTCGCATTCCTCAATGGTATAGGTGCTCTCGCCGTCCGATTCCCAATGCACGCCCTTGGCGTCCTCGCGATAAGATTTTGTAAAGATCTCAATGTTTTCGGAAACCATATATGCAGAATAAAATCCCAGGCCGAAATGTCCGATGATCCCTTCTCCGCCCGCCTTTTCGTACTTGGCAAGAAAATCTGCCGCGCCGGAAAATGCGATCTGCGTAATGTATTTTTCTACCTCGTCCTCGGTCATGCCGATGCCGTTGTCCTCCACGGAAAGCGTCTTGGCATCCTTATCTACAGAGATCTTGACGCAGAACTCGCCGTCAAACTCGGGAGCTTCCCCCATTTCAGCAAGTTTTTTGTATTTCGTAACGGCATCCGTACCGTTTGCAACGATCTCGCGCAAGAAAATATCCTTGTCCGAGTACAGCCATTTTTTGATAATAGGCATCATGTTTTCGCTTGAAATGCGAATGTTTCCTTGTTTAGACATAGTAACACCTCCATATAGTCAAAAGCCCCGCTGTATCACGGCGGGGCTTGGTTTTTATTTGATTAGTCGTTGTTCTTGTTCTGGTTTTCCAGCATTTCCGCAATGGACGCACCGCCGATTCCGCCTTCCGTCCATTCTCTGAAATCGTCATCCTCTCTCTGCTCTCTGGGCTGACGCGCTCTTCTGGGTCTGCGCTCGCCGCGCTCTTCGTTGTTGCCGTTGTCGCGACGGGTGTGGACCTTGGTCACTTCGGGTTCGGGAAGCAGAGCCTTGATGGAAAGGGTCATCTTCTTGTTTGCGGGATCGAGCACAAGGATCTTGGCATCGATCTCTTCCCCGATGCTGAGTACGGAAGTCGGGTTTTCCAGCCATTCATGGGAGATCTGGGAAACGTGAACGAGGCCGTCTACGCCGTTTTCCACTTCCACAAACGCGCCGAACGGAACGATACGCACAACTTTGCCGTGCACGACGTCGCCTTCCGCATATTTCTCGGCAACCAGATCCCAAGGCTGGGGCTGGAGCTGTTTGTAGCCGATGGAAACCTTTTTATTCTCTTCGTCCACTTTGAGGACTTTGAATTGATATTTTTTGCCGATCTCGAGGACGTCGGTAACGCTCTTGGCGCCCGCCCAGGACAGATCGGAAATGTGCGCGAGGCAATCGAATCCGTTGACGGAAACGAATGCACCGAAGTTGGTCACGCGCTCCACTTTGCCTTCCACAACGTCGCCGACGTGGATGTTGGCAAAGAATTCAGCTTCTTTCTCCGCTTTGGCAGCATCGCGGGCAGCTCTCTCCTCTTCGAGGATGACGCGCTGGGATGCGATGATCTCCTTTTTGCGGTCGGACTTTTTGATCTCGAGAGCTTTCAGGCGCAACTTTTTGCCGACGTACTTGTCAAGCTCCTTGACGTAGCCCATGCGGATCTCTTTTGCAGGCACGAATACGGAATAGGTACCCATGGAAGCGGTGAGGCCGCCCTTGTTGAAGCCCGTGCAGACGACGTCGAACTCTTCGCCGTTGCTGATCGCTTCGATCTTGCCTTCCTCTTCCTTGATCTGTTTGATGATCTTCTGGGAAAGTTTGACGGGATTGGCGGGGTTGACCACCATCACTTCGATTTCGTCGCCGATCTTTGCGGCGTAATCTTCGGGTTTGTATTCTTCGCAGTCGATCTCATCTTTTTCCAGCAAGATTTCCTTTTTGAAGAACGGTAACAACACAGCCACGCCTTCATCCGACGCCGAAGAGATGATCGCCTTGACCAGCTGACCTTTCTTCAATTTAGACTGTCCGTTATCCATCTGCGCAACGACATCTGCCATGCTGTCTGCCACTTCGTTCGTTGCCTTTACTTCCGTGTTGTTTTCCATCTTAAAAAGAACCTCCTGCGTTTGCGTGTGCGGAGTCGATGCTCCGGACACAATGCCTACATTTTTTAAATTTTTTATTTTTTGGACTTCGAGTTCGCCGGGGTTAGTCAGCCTGATCACCTGCGCACACCTGCTTTTGCAGATCTCGTACAGTTTATTGGTGTTGCTACTGTTTGCACCGCCGATGACGATCATCGCATCGCATTTTCCCGCAAGTTCAGCCGCCTCTCTCTGACGCTCTTTAGTAGTATAACAAATTGTTTTGAAAATCTCAACTGTTTTTTTGCAACTCTTTACAATATTTTTAATAATTTTTTCAAATTTTTCTTCC